>JAFGVK010000183.1 GCA_016938035.1 Deltaproteobacteria bacterium
CATCGGTGTCGGTGTCGACCTCGTTCGAGGGGACGGAGCCGTCGCAGTTGTTGTCGAGGCCGTCGCAGCGCTCGGTGGCGGAGGGGTGGCTGTTGGAGTCCTCGTCGTCGCAGTCCGTGTGGTTGGCGGACTCGCCCGCGTCGGCGCAGCTCATGTTCACTGAGACCACGGTGGTGCCCGCGATGGCGCCGTAGGTGTCACCATCCGCGTCCAGGTAGCAGAGGTCCCCGCCGTCGCAGTCCTGGTCGATGGTGTCGGCGGCGGTCTCGGTGGCGCCCGGGTGGATCAGGGCGCTGGAGTCATCGCAGTCCCCTGACTGGAGCGAGGAACCGCCCTCCCACCCCTCACACGCGACGTAGCTGTCCCCGTCCCCGTCCTGCTCATCGGACGGTACCGTGGAGGCGCAGGCGTCGCTCACGCCGTTGCAGCGCTCAGGTGCGCCGAGGTAGCGGAGCTCGTCCCCGTCGTCGCAGTCGCCGTTGTCATTGGCGATGAAGCTCGCGGGGGTGTCGCAGGTGAAGCCGCCGGTGAGCGCGAGGCCGGTGGTCACGTTGGAGCTGTGGCCCGCGCCGTCCTGATCGGCGTCGACGTAGCAGTCCTCCAGGCCGTCGCAGTTCTGGTCCACGTCGTCGCCGGGGTCCTCAGCGACGCCGGGGCGTATGTCGCCGTCGTCGTCGTCGCAGTCTGTGTGGTCGGCGGACTCGCCGGCGTCCGCGCAGCTCATGTTCGCGGAGACCACGGTGGTGAGCGCGGTGGTGCCGTAGGTGTCACCATCCGCGTCCAGGTAGCAGAGGTCCCCGCCGTCGCAGTCCTGATCGACGCCGTCGGCGATCCCCTCGGTGGCGTCAGGGTTGATAGCGGCGTTCTCGTCGTCGCAGTCCTCGTCGGAGCTCGCGTAGCCCACCTGGGCGCAGCCACCGTCCACCACGTCCAAGCTGACCCCTGCTGCTGCGTCTCCGTAGCCGTCGCCGTCGCTATCCACGAAGCAGGCCACGGAGCCGTCGCAGTCCTCGTCGATGTTGTTCCCGCTGACCTCGCCGGTGGACACCCCAGGGTAGATGTCCGCGTCCCCGTCGTCGCAGTCGAGGTAGAGGGGCCAGGTGTCCCCGTCCCCGTCCTCAAAGAGCTCGGTGTCTGCGTCCGGGCCGCCGCCGGGACCTATGTCGCAGGTGAGACCGCCGGAGTAGGGGGTGTAGGGCGCGGAGGTGAAGGCGTAGGGGTCGGAGCAGGTCGGGTCGCCGTGGTCGACCATCGGGCTGGCCGAGGTGCGCGGAGCCACCGCGGCGAAGGCCTCCAGGTAGAGGTCCTGGACGGGGTCGTAGTCGGAACAGAGGAAGGTGGGATCCCAGAGGAAATCCGGGGCGGAGGAGAGGTTGCCGGTTCCGGTCACCATGCTATCGGAGACGGCGGTGGCGATGTCCTTATTGACCACGTCGGCGCTGTTCCCGTAGAACAGGCTGTAGTCGATCGCCCCGGTGGCGGGGGCGACGAGATCGATCGCCTGGTTGGGTAGATCCCCGCTCTTGTAGGAGTAGGCGACGATGGTGTTGTCCAGGGCCAGGTCCACCCCGCGCATGGACAGGCTGCCGCCCTTGCTGGGGCCCGCGGTGTTGCCGACAAAGGCGTCGTTGGAGAAGCTGCCCTCGGAGAGGTCATAGGCGATGAGGCCGCCGCCGTAGTCCCCGTTGGAGGTGTTGCGCAGCCAGACGCTGTTGCTGCTGCTCAGCGTGTCGGTGACGTTGTCGGCCAACAAGGCGCCGCCGTGCTCGTCGGCGAGGTTTCCACAGTAGGCGTTGCCCAGCAGCGTGATGCCCGCGCCGGTGCGCGCGGTGGTGTCAAAGATCGAGATCGCGCCGCCCCGGTTGGCGTGGTTCTGATCGAAGGTCGAGTAGCTGACGTCCAGCGACTCGGTGGAGGCCGCCGACGGCGCCCAGCTGATGGCCCCGCCGTAGCCGTTGGTGGACAGCGTGTAGTTCTCGGAGAACACCGATCCGGTGACCGTGACGTCCGCCCCCCTCGCGAAAATCGCGCCGCCGTGCAGTGCCCTGTTGCCCAGGAACACGCCCCCGGTGACCGAGAGGGTCCCCGAGGTGAGAAAGACGGCTCCCCCGCTGTGGCTGTTGTCCGTGGCGTTGTCCTCCATCCACACGTCGGTGAGGGTCAGGCTGAAGCTGCTGGCGCTGCCGGAGTTAACATTCACCGCCCCGCCGTCTTTTGTCGCGCGGTACATGTCATGGAGGTACACCCTGGTCAGGGTGAGGGAGTCGGCGGCGGTCGCGGCATCGATGCCGCGGCAGGCCGCGAGGGTGCCGTCGAACTCGATGTCCTCGACGGTCAGGTGCCCTCCGCCCTGCTCGAGGATGTCCCCGCCGGTGGATGGGCGGAGGATGACGGAGGGCTCATACTGGCCGGTGGTGGTGTTGAGCACCGCCGGGTTCTGCGCCCGCAGGGTGAGGTTGTTGGAGACGGACACCCTCTCGTTGTAGGTGCCGTCTGCGATCTCGATGACGTCGCCGCTGCTGGCCGCAGTGATCGCGCCTGCGATCGTGGTGTGGTCGCAACCTGATGGACACACGGTGCGCGTGCTGGCCAGCGCCAGGCTCGGGACGGCGAGAGACAGGAGAAGGAAGCTTCGCATCATACAGACCCTATGAAGTGCGGGTAGCATACCTCGAATCCCTAGCGGGCGTCGCGGCACACTTTGGAGGGCAGGGGGACAGGGGAGAACCCTACCTATGTCCCCGGGCGCGCGCCACCCTGGCCAGGGACATGCGGCGCGATCTGGGCGTCGCTGCCCCCCCAGGAGGGACGCGAGCGGCGCGGGGTGATAAGCTGCCCCCTCCTGCAGAGAGGTTTTTCTGATGAGCATCGTGCGTCCGCTGGTCCTTGGCCTGGTGTTGAGCGCTGGCTGGTCTCTCCCGGCCGTGGTGCCGGCTGCTTTCGCCCAGTCCCCCGCCGCGGGGTTTGAGCAGGGGGTGCTCTACACCCTCCTCCCTGCAGGGGCGCTCCCAGGGGATGGAAGCCTGGTGCAGCTGCACGTGCTCGCCCTCGACGCGCAGGGGCAGCCGATCACGGGGTTGAAGCTCAAGGCCACCGCGAGCGATGGGAAGGTGAGCGGTGTCGCCGAGGGGCAGGATGGGGTCTACCTGGTGTCCATGACCACCCCCAGGGTGCAGGGCGACGCCGACATCACCGTGACGGTGAAGGGGCGGACAGAGGACAGGGTGAGCTTGCACACCGAGCGCAGCTACAGGGTCAGCTCGCGTGAGAGCCGTCGTGTGGTGGCCGAGCTGGACCCTCCCAAGCTGGTGCTCGGCGACGACATGCAGGCGGAGCTGCACCTGCGCACCACCGAGGACCTCGCCGCCGCGGACCTGGAGGTGTTGACCTCCGCTGGGTCGGTGTCGGCCCTGGAGCGGGTGGGAGAGGGGGAGTATCGGGCGACCTACACGGCTCCTAAGCTTAACTATCCGCACCTCGCGGTGATGACGATCGCGGATCGGGGGCGGCCAGAGGACGTGCTGGGCTGCGCGTGCCTGCCGCTGATCGGGAAGGTGCCCTTTCCCGTCAAGGTCGCGCCCAACGCAGAGGTGTCGCTGATCATCGACGGGCAGTCCTTCGGACCAGAGCACGCCGACGCCAAGGGCAGCGCCAGGGTGATGATCAAGGTAGCGCCCGGGCAGCAGGTGGCGACCAGGGTGGTCCAGGTGGGCGGCACCGAGCAGACGGAGGACATCGATCTGAAGGTGCCGGAGACCCTCCACATCCAGCTCTTCCCCACCGTGGCCGCGCTCCCTGGGGATCCCGCGACGCAGATCGCGGTGCGGCTCGCGGTGCGGACCGCGGACGGGCTCCCCGATCCCAACGCCGCGGTCCACTTCTCGGTCGATCACGGCAGGGTCGGCGCACCGGAGTACCTGGGAGACGGCATCTATCGTGCGATCTACACCGCCGAGGCCGTGGCCGTCCCGACGGACGTGACCCTGAAGGCCGCGCTTGAGGGCTCGTCCATCCAGAAGAGCGAGCGTCATTTTACCCTGGTGCCCGCGCTGCCCGATCGGCTCCACCTCGACGTGGAGCCCCGTGAGCTGAGCCCGCAGGGGGCGAAGGTCAAGATCTTCGCCCGCGCCATAGGGAGCGACGGCAAGGGGCTGGGCGACAGGTCTTGGTCGGTGCTCGGGGTGGGCGCGACCGCGCAGGGGCAAGTGGCCGATCTGCGCAACGGCGACTACCGCATCGATCTCGCCGCGGACCTCGCGGTGGGGCCCGCGGTGGTGGCGGCGATCTCCTCTCCCCCCACGGGGCTTCCCGCGGACAGGGTGCTGATCAAGCTGCTGAAGGACAGGGTCCCCGCCGACGGCGCCTCTCGGGTGCCCTTCGCGGTGTCAGTGGTGGACGCGTACGGGTATCCGGTGCCTGACGCGACGGTGCGCTTGCAGCTGGTGGGCGACGGGCAGGTCCCGGCCGAGGTGCAGACCGGGCCCACCGGGATCGGCCTGGGGCTGTACACCGCGGGCACCGCCCAGGGCCTCGTGAGCTTGGAGGCGGCGGCCGACGGGGTGCTGGGGGATCAGGTCGGCGTGGTACAGGGACCCGGTGCCGGCGCCCTGCCGATCGGTGGATCGCCTGAGGAGATCGCGGTCCGGCAGCGGTGGGGGCGATCCATCGCGCTGGTCGAGATCCGCCGCGAGGATGCCCCGGGAGCGCTCTCCTCCGGTGAGGCTCAGGAGGCACAGGCGGAGGCTGCCCCACCGGCGGAGGAGCCTGCTCCCCCCACCTTGGAGGAGGCCCCCGCGGAGGAGCCAGCGGCTCCCCCGCGCGAGGAGGCCCCCGCTGGCGCCGCAGTCACCGAGCTGGAGGTGCGCGCGGCGCCCGACTCGGTCGCACCGGGGGGCAAGGTCGCCCTCAGGGTCAGCGCGCTTGACGAGGCGGGGCGCGGCGTCCCTGGTGTCGGGTTGGAGTTCATGCTCTCTCAGGGGAGCGTGGGCAAGGTGCGCGAGCTGGGCGTCGGGGAGTACGAGTGCGATCTGTCGGTGCCCGCCAGCGCGACGGGGCAGGTGAAGGTCACGGTGATCGCAGGCGACGGCGAGGTGGTGAAGTTCTCCAAGGTGCCGGTGGCGCCGGCCCCCAAGGGCGAGGTGATCTCTCTCGACGGGCCGCAGCCGGACGCCCCCAAGGTGAGGGCGCCCCGCGAGAAGACCCCCAGGGCGGACGATGGGCCGTCGGTGGCCGTGTGGGGTGGGCTGATCGGGTCGAGCTACCACTACGAGCAGGTGCCGCTGGTGGAGGACGGGCCGCTGCTGCCGTCGATCTTCTCGGTGGGGGGCGACAACGGCGACAAGAGCGCCGCGCCTCTGGGCGCTGAGCTGGGGGTCGGCGGCTGGTACCTGCCCTGGCTGGGGGCGGAGCTCGGCCTCCGCTCCTCGCACTACACCGTGACGGCCGATGAATTTGCCGGAGACTCCATCGGTGACAACCTGACGCGGTTCCGCGCCGACTTGCTCGGGCGCTACTCGGTAGACGTGGGCTCGGCGCGGGTGCACCTCGGGCTGCGCGCAGGGCTCCGGGCGGACGATCTGATCGTCTACATGGGCTCTGTGGAGGCGGGGCACATCGACTACCAGGCGCTGAACGTGTTTGGCGCCGACGTGGGGCTGGACCTGGGCCTGAGCGCGGGGGCGCTGGAGGCACACCTGGGGCTGAGTGAGGGCCTGTCCTCCTTCACCCTGCCCTACGCCACCGAGTGGACCCTGGGCGCGAGCTATGACCTCGACGAGCACCTGTTCGTGCGCGGCGCTCTGGATGGCTCCAGCCGCTCCATCCCGGTGGTGGGCCTGGACTCCGGGCGCGATCTCGGGGAGCTGTCGGACGGACAGACCCTGCTGATCGTCGGCGCGGGCTGGCGCCTCTAGCGGACCCTGTGGGGCAGCGGGGCGCCCTCGACCCACGCCCGCAGGGCGCCCTCCACCCCCTCAGCCACCCGCGCTCCCAGCTCCTCGGTGTACCCCGCCGCGTGCGGGGTGAAGAGGACCGCCGGGTGATCGACCGCTAGCGCCGGCCAGGGCTCGGAGGGGAACACGTCCACCGCCAGGCCCCCTAGCCGCCCCTCAGTCACCGCTCGGACCGCCTCCTCTACGTCGAGGAGCGCGCCACGGGCTGTGTTGACGACGATCGCGTGGGGACGCAGCAGCGCCAGCGCGCCCCGGTGGAGCAGCCCCTCGGAGGAGGGGTTCAGGTCGCAGTGGAGCGTGACCGCGTCGCAGCGCCGCAGCCCGTCCGCGAGGGCCACCTCCTCGACCCCCGTCGGCACGCCCCCAGGGTCCACTCCCAGCACGTGGGCGCCCATGGCCTGGAGCAGCGCGGCCACCCGCCGGCCGATGACCCCCAGGCCCACCACCAGCACCTCGCTCCCCCGAACGCTGCGGGGGCTCATCGCGGGGAGCGCGCCCCTGGCCCACGCCCCGTGCCGCGATGCCTCAAGCTGTGGTCCTAGCCGCCGGCTCAGGTGCAGCAGGCAGGCGAGGGCGTGCTCCGCCACCGCGTCCCTGCGGGCCTGCGGGAGGCGGAGCACCGCGATCCCCCCCGCCTCCGCCGCGGTGAGATCGACGTGATCGAAGCCGGAGGTGGTGGTGATCACCAGGTCGCCCGCGAAGCGGCGCAGCGCGCCGGCGTCCACCCTGACCCCCGAGGTGACCACCAGCGCCCCGGCCCGCTCTAGCGCGTCGGGGGGGACGAGGGAGGGACAGAGCCGCCACTCGAGGCCCAGGCGCTCGGCCGCTTCGCGCTCAAGCTGTAGGGCGTAGTCGGTCTCGTAGGCGGATCTTCCCCACCGGATCACGGCGCGTCGGGACATGGCTCGCTGCCTCCTCATGGGCTCAGGAGCGCACTGGTATCCCGCCGCTCCCGCCCGCGGCGCCCAGGCGCTATCTTGGAGGGCGCGGCACGCCGTCTGGGAGAGGTCGCACAGAGGAGGAGCGCGCGCCATGAGCCCCAGACCCCCCACCTTGTTCGAGGCCCTGATCCCCGTGGTCGCCACCGCCCTGCTGCTGTTGCTGGGGATCGGCCGCTGGGGGGCGCCTGTCCCGGTGCTTCTGGCGCTGGCCAGCGCGGTGCCCGCCCTGCTGGCGGCGCGTCTGGGCTGGCGCTGGCGCGAGCTGGAGGAGGGGATGGTGCAGGGGATGGCGCTGGCGCTCCCGGCCGCGGTGATCCTGCTGGTGGTGGGGATGACGATTGGCGCTTGGGCGCAGGCGGGCACCCTCGGCGCGATGGTCGTGTACGGGTTGGGGATCCTCTCCCCCGCCTGGTTCCTCCCTGCCACGGTGGCGCTCACCGGGGGGGTGGCCCTGGCGATCGGCTCGTCGTGGACCACCGCGGCGACGGTGGGCGTCGCGCTCCTTGGCATTGGGCAGGCGCTGGGATTTGACCCCGGGGTGGTCGCCGGCGCGATCGTCTCCGGGGCGTATTTCGGCGACAAGATGTCGCCCCTCTCCGACACCACCAACCTGGCCCCCTCCATCGCTGGCGCTCAGCTCTTCGAGCACATCCGCGCGATGATCGCCACCACCGTCCCGGCCTTCGTCCTCGCGGTGGTCGTGATGGGCGTGGTGGGTCTGTTCGGCGGGGGAGGCGACTACGCCCCGGAGGACCTGGCGTCGCTGGAGCGCTCGCTGCGTGCGGCGCAGCACATCAGCCCCTGGCTGCTGCTCCCTCCGGTGGGGGTGCTGGCCCTGGCCCTGCTCCGGGTGCCCGCGGTGCCCGCCCTGCTGCTCGCGACCCTGCTGGGCGCTGGCCTGGCGGTCGTGGTGCAGGGGGTCGACGCCTCGGCGGTGCTCACGGCGCTGTATCAGGGGAACACCCTGGAGAGCTCCGATCCTCGCGTGGTCGAGCTGCTGGGGCGAGGCGGGATGTCCGCGATGCTCGACACCATCGCGCTGGTGCTCGCCGCCACCGCCTTCGGGGGCCTGATGGAGCGGGGAGGCTTCATGGGGGTGATCCTGGAGGCGATCCTCGCCAGGGTGAGGGGGCCCGCCGGGCTGATCACCGCCACGCTGATCTCGGCGGTGGGGGTGAACGTGCTCCTGGCGGAGCAGTACCTCGCGATCGTGCTGCCTGGCAGGATGTTCCGCGACGCGTTCCCCCGGATGGGCCTGCGCCCGCGGATGCTGTCCCGCACCCTGGAGGACGCGGGAACCGTGACCTCGGTGTTGGTGCCGTGGAATTCATGCGGCGCCTTCATGGCCGCGACCCTCGGGGTGTCCACCTGGGCCTACGCCCCTTGGGCGGTGCTGAACTGGTCGATCCCGCTGATCGCCGTGGCCTACGCCTGGACCGGCCTGTTCATCCACAGGGAGGAGCCATGAGTCAGCCCCGCAGACCGGTCGACGAGCGCTACCTGCGCAACGCGATCAACCGCTACCTGGACCGCTGGTTCACCAGCTCCCCCCACCTCCACCGGCTGATGATGGAGCGGGTTCGCGCCAGCGCCTCGCTCTACGGGACCGATCCTGTCGAGGGTGAGGCCATGTTGAGGCGGGTCATCGCCGACCTCGTTGAGCGCGGGGTGCTCGACGACAGGGGCTACGCCAGGGCCAGGGCGCAGGTGCTCCGCCAGCGGGGGGCCTCCGAGCGGGCGGTCCGGGCGTCGCTGGCGGAGAAGGGGCTGCGCGGCCCGCTGATCGACGAGGTGTTGGCCGAGGTGGACGGCGAGGAGGCGGTGGACAGCGAGCTGCTCGCGGCGATCACTTGGGCCCGCAAGCGGGGCCTTGGTCCGTATCGCACGGGGCAGCGGGAGGAGCACCGCCAGCGGGACCTCGGGAGGATGGGACGCAAGGGCTTCTCCTACGCGGTCGCCAGCAAGGTGCTCTCCGCTCAGGACCCGGAGGCGCTGGAGGCGCTGCTAGAGCGCTAGCGCCCGGCCCAGCGCGAGCCCCGCGAGGTAGGAGGCCTCCACCGTGGAGGGCCCTGTCGCGTCGCCCACCAGGTGTACCGGGAGGCCCAGGGCTTGGATGGCGTCGGCGACGCCGCGCTCAGCGCGCATCCCAGTGGCGAGGATCACCTCGTCGAAGGGCTCGAGCTGCAGCGTCACCTCGCCCTGGCGCACGGTGGCGCCCTCTGGTCCCACCCGCTCCAGCCTGGCTCCGAGGAGCAGGGTGAAGGCGCGCGACTGGTCGAGCCTGCGCTGGGCCAGGGCGCTCCCCATGGGGTCCACGTGCTGGGGCAGCGCGTCGAGCAGCTCAACGGCCACCACCTCTCGCCCCGCGTCGAGGAGGGCCATCGCCACCTCAGTGCCGATCATGCCGGCGCCGACCACCAGCACCCGCCGCCCGCTCTCGGCTGGCGAGCCGGCGAAGAAATCAAGGGAGGTGCGGTGCGGTACGGTGCCAAGGCCGGGGATGGGCGGAACGGCCTGCCGGGAGCCCGTGGCGAGCACCACCGCGTCCGGGGCCTCTGTCGCTACCAGCGCGGCGGTGATCGGGGTGTGGGTGCGCACCTCCACCCCGCTGCGCTCCAGGCGGCCCAACAGGCCCTTGAGGGTCCGCCCCATCATCGCCTTCCCGGGCGCCCGCACCGCCAGGGCGTACTGCCCCCCCAGCGAGCCCTCGGCCTCGACGAGGAGCACGTCTGCGCCCCGATCCTTGAGGGCGAGCGCCGCGGCGATCCCGGCGGGGCCCGATCCCGCCACCAGCACCTTCCCCGCGGTGGGGCTCGCGGCCGCAGGCTGGTGGATCCAGTCGTTGACGATGCAGGAGATCGGCTGCCCCTGCTTCACGTTCTTCAGGCAGGCCTGGAGGCAGCCCCCGCACTGGAGCACCTCGGCCTCTCTACCCTCCGCCAGCTTGCGCGGCAGGTCGGGGTCGGCGATCAAGGGCCTGCCCAGGGCGATCAGGTCGGCGTGACCCGAGGAGAGCACCGCCTCCATCCGCGCTGGCGAGCCCATCCTCCCGGCGGCGATCAGGGGCAGGGAGGTGAGGTCGCGGAGGGCCGCGAGCGCAGCGTCTTGAGGCCCCTCGGGGAGGGACATGTGGCCGTAGTACCAGGGGGGCGCCTCGCAGGCGTCGCCGGCCCCTACATGGATCGCGATGACGCCGGCGCGCTCGCAGAGAGAGAGCAGCGGCCCCAGCGCCGCGGGGCCCAGTCCGCCGGGGACGAAGTCGCTGCCGGAGACGCGCACCACCACGGGCAGGCCGGCGGCGAGGGTGGCGTTGAGCACCTCACGCGCGAACCTGGTGCGGTCTGTGCCCCAGCGGTCCTCGCGGGCGTTGGTCCGGGGCGAGAGGGTCTGGGCGAGCAGGTAGCCGTGCCCCGCCTGCAGCTCGATGAGGTCGGCGCCGGCCTCAGCCGCACGCCGCGCAGCCTCTCCGAAGCGCAGGACGAGCGCCTCAAGCTGCTCCCCAGAGAGCGGGGTCGCGGTAGCGCCTGTTGCGGGGCAGGGGATGGCGGTGGGGGCGAGGGGCGCGTGGCCGATCACCTTGGGGTTGGCTGCCCTGCCCGCGTGGTTCAGGTGCACCATCGCCAGGGCTCCACCCTGATGAATGGCGTCGACCAGCCGCGCGATCTCCCCGGTGTGGTGGGGCTCGTGGAGGCGCAGCTGCCTGGGGTGCTCCGCGCCCTCGGGGGCCACCGCGGCGGGCTCCAGGGTGATCACCGACACCCCGCCCTCTGCGAGGCGGCGGTAGTAGCTGGCCGCGGCCTCCGTGGTGCGCCCCCCAGGGAGGTTGAGGCCTGTCTTGACGGGCGCCATCACGGTGCGGTTGGGCAGGTGAAAGGGCCCGAGGCGGAGAGGAGCTGTGGCGCGGGTCATGGGAGGCCTCCTGTGGGGTCAGCGGAGGTTGATGTGGGAGCGCTCCTCTCCCTGCGCGAGCAGGTCCCGGAGCGCGTCGAGGTTGATGGAGAGGGCGGTGAGCGCCTCCGCCGCCGTGGTGCTGCTGAGGAGCGCCACCGCGAACTTGCGGCGCATCTTGACGATGTTGCCGCCGAAGGCCCTGCCGGCGAGGACCTGGACGCCCTGCTGCTTGAGCACCATCCCGATGCTGCCCGCCTTTCCGCCGTCCCCGTGGGACCCGTGGTCGTGGGTCCCCGCGGTGGGGTTCTCCACCTGCCCGAGCACCTGTACCCCGTCGGCAGAGAGGCTCGCGATCAGGTACAGGGGCGCCTGACCAAAGTGGTCGTCAAACAGGGTCTCTCCGTCAGAGGTGGACAGGGCGACGGTGAGGTTGGACATCGTATCTCCAGCGCGCAGGGAGGATAGAGCCCCGAGGGGCTCAGAGTGTGACGGGCAATACGCTCACCCGCCGTGTTGGGGGCCGCGCCGCCCGTCCCCGCCCGGGTGTCATTGCCGGGAGGGGGACGGGCGCGGGGCGGGACTACTCTGCCGGGGACCAGGCGTCCGCGGCGTCTAGGGCCTTGTAGAAGGCAGAGTCCGTGCTGCCCGGCCGCGACAGGATGGTCCCGTCGGCGTCCACCAGGTACACGGTGGGCCAGGCGTCGGCGAGCAGGGCGTAGGCCGTGGTCTTGGCGCCCTCCTCGAAGAGGATGGGGATGTCCGCCCTGGGGTGGTCGTCCTCCCACTTTTCGGCGGCGCTGAGGGTCATCTCGTTGCCCATCTTGTTCTCACCCAAGATGGTGATCCAGCGCATCGCTCCCGCGTCGAGGTGCTCCTTGATGTGGCCCCACTCGTTCGAGAAGCCGTACTCGTCCTCGCCGGTGGCGACCATGTCGGCGAGGGCGTTGCAGGGCCCGCACCACATCGCGGAGATGTCCACGATCACCGGGACACCCTGCCCAAAGAAGTCGTACACGTCCACGGACTGCCCGTGCTGGTCGGTCAGGCTGAAGCGGGGGAAGGTGTCGCCGACCTGGAGGCTGCCGCCCAGGTCCGGGGCGCCCATCTCGTCCTTGTCGGCGTTGTAGGGCCAGCTGCCGGTGTAGATCACCGAGGCCGCGTCCGCCGGGTCGGAGCCGACCGCCACCTCCTCCTGATCCAGGTAGCCGTCGGCGTCCGAGTCGAGCGAGAGCGGGTCGGTGCCCAGATCATTGACCTCCTGTCCGTCGGAGAGCCCGTCGCCGTCCGTGTCGGCGAGGTCGGGGTCGGTGCCCAGCTCCTTCTCATCGGCGTTGGAGAGGCCGTCCTCGTCCGCGTCACAGGCGAGGAGCAGGGTGAGGGGCAGGAGCAGCAGGGGGCTCAGGCGTCGCATGGGGTCTCCTTGGCGCAGGGGCTAGAGGTAGTCCGCGGGGTCGACAAAGGTGTCGGCGGCCAGCACCTCCAGCCCGGGACCGATCAGGTACTGGGTGGGGATGTAGCCGTCTACCTCGAAGTTGGCGGTGTAGGACTCGAAGGCAGACTCAGCGCCCTCCACCGGCCCCAGGGACCCCACGTCGACGAACTCGTGGTCCTCAGACCACTTCGTCACCACCTCGGGGGAGGGGGTGTTGTAGTTCCGGTCCTGGATCAGCACCGAGAAGTACTGGAAGTCCTGATCGCGGAACGCGTCCATGGTGGCCTGCGCGGTCTCCGCCTCGGCGTTGCAGGGGGCACACCACACCGCAGAGAAGGTCATGATGAAGGTCTTGTCGCAGAACGAGAGCAGGTCCACCGTCTCTCCGAACTGATCGAGGAAGGTGAAGTTCTCGACGATGTCCCCGACCTGGTAGGCGTCCCAGCGGTAGGTCTGCCCGTTGTAGTCCATCGAGGCGGTCCCGGTGGGGCCGGTGGCCTGCGGCAGCTCGGCGCAGGTGCCCGCGTTGTAGCCGCCGTAGTAGGGGCGGGAGTAGGGGTCGAGGGGGAGGGTGCCGTGCGAGATCTCGTCCCCGTCCGCGTGGCCGTCGTCGTCAGAGTCGGCGTCCAGGGGATCGGTGAGGTAGGTGTTGACCTCGTCTCCGTCAGAGATCCCGTCGCCATCGGAGTCATCGGCGCTAGGGTCGGTGCCGAGCTCCGCCTCCTCCGCGTCGGTGAGGCCGTCCTTGTCGCCGTCACAGGCGGCCAGCAGGGCGAGGGGGAGCAGGAGGAGGGGCGAGAGGTTGCGCATGAGCACTCCGAGCTTGGGACAAGTCAGGGACTTATGGCAGCATCCCGCCCGATGCGCAAGGCGCGACCGAGGCTTCGCGCGCTTCGGTGTCCTCGCCCACCTGACCTCAGGCCTCCTTGCGGTCCAGGAACCGCTCCGCCATCCCGAACAGCGAGGCGACGTCACCCGGCAGGATCAGCTTGGTGGCTTGCCCGTTGGCCAGGGCCCGCCCGACCTCCGAGGCCTGCTGGAGCTGGATCATCCGCAGCACGTCCTGAGAGGAGTCGTTGTTGGCGAAGACCTGCGTGAGCAGCTGGAGTCCGCGCGCCTCGGCCTGACGCATCTTGAGGAGCGCCTCCGCCTGCGCCTCCGCGTTGAGGATGGCGGAGGCCTTGGATGCCTCAGCGCGGAGGATCGTGGCCTCCTTCTCGCCCTTGGCGGCGGTGATGGAGGACTCGGCCTGGCCCTCTGCTCTGAGGATGGCGGCGCGCTTCTTGCCCTCGGCCTCGGTGATGTCCGTGCGGCGCCTGGTCTCGGCGGCCCGCTGCTCGGCGAGGATCTGGCCGAACTGTCCCAGGTCGATGTCCTTGATCTCCACGCGGTCCACCTTGATGCCCCAGGGATCGGTGGCCTCGTCGAGCACCAGCCGGAGCCTGGTGTTGATCTGGTCGCGGCTGGTGAGCAGGGAGTCGAGCTCGTACTTGCCGCACTCGTCACGCAGGGCGGACTGGACCAGCTTCTGGAGGGCGCTGACGTAGTCCTGGACCTCGTACACCGCCTTGTGTGCGTCGACGATGCGGTAGTAGACCACCGCGTCGATGAAGACCGTGGCGTTGTCGCGGGTGATGACGCTCTCCTTGGGGTAGTCGTCCACCTGCATCCTGGTGGGGATGACCTCGGTGAGGCCCCGCGAGACCACCTCCACCTTCCCGTCGGAGCCGCGCTTCAGGGAGGAGATCTGGAAGCGGCCGATCTTCTCGCCCCAGCCCCACAGGGCGAAGAGCACGGCGACGCCTGGGGGGGCGATGCGGATGAACTTGCCGCGCTTCTCGATGACGCGCACCTCTCCCTGCCGCACCACGGAGAATTGAATGGCGCCGAAGGTGAGTAGCTCGATCAGGCTGGACATGGGGGCTCCTCGTGGATGGTCTGTTCTTGTATCTCAGATGGAGGAGGTCGCCCATTCGGGGACGATCAACCGCGTCTTTTCAGTATGCTCCCTCCGGTCGATTGTGGCCCGGAGGGTCTGATCGGCCATCACCGCGGTTGAAGCGTGAAACCAAGAACGGTTCTTGACACGCGGGGACTACGGTGCCTAAGTGAATGACCATTCACTCAGTCACCAGGAGATCATATGGCTAGCCAGATCAAGCGCGTCGCCATCCTCGGTGCCGGCGTCATGGGCTCCGGAATCGCAGCCCACCTCGCCAACGCCGGCGTTCCCACCCTACTGTACGACATGGTCCCGCGGGACGCAGGCGAGAGCCAGGCCGCGCGCAACGCCTTGGCCCTCAACGGCATCGAGGTGGTGAAGAAGATGAGGCCACCCGCGTTCTACACCCCCAAGGACGCGGCGCTGATCACCCCCTGCAACTATGACGACCACGCCGATCTCCTCAAGACCGCGGACCTGATCATCGAGGTGGTGGTCGAGCTGCTCCCGATCAAGAAGAAGGTGTTCGAGTGGGTGGCGGCCAACCGGGCCGAGGGCGCTGTGGTCACCTCCAACACCTCGGGGATCTCCCTCGCGGCGATGACCGAGGGGATGAGCGAGGAGATGCGCCAGCACTTCCTGGTCACCCACTTCTTCAACCCAGTGCGCTACATGCGCCTGCTGGAGCTGGTGAAGAACGAGGAGACCCTCCCCGAGGTGGCGGACCGTCTGGCATCCTTCGGAGAGAAGGTCTTGGGCAAGGGGATTATCTGGGGCAAGGACACCCCCAACTTCGTCGCGAACCGCATCGGTGTCTACGGGATGGCCTCGGTCTTCCGCCACATGGTGACCTTCGGCATGGGCGTGAAGGAGATCGACACCGTGTTTGGACCCGCGATGGGGCGCGCCAAGTCCGCGGTGTTCCGCACCGGCGATCTGGTCGGGCTCGACACCCTCGCGCATGTCTTCGACAACGTCTACGACGGCGCGCCTGAGGACGAGGAGCGCGAGACCTTCGTGGTTCCCGCCTTCCTCAAGCAGCTGATCGCCGAGAACCGCCTGGGCGACAAGACCGGTGGCGGCTTCTACAAGAAGGTCTTCGTCAACGGCAAGAAGGAGATCCACGAGCTGGACCTCGAGACCATGGGCTACCGTCCCTCGCCGGTGATCAAGCACGCCTCGGTGGGCAAGGCCAAGGGCAAGGACACCCCCGACAAGAAGGTCGCGGCGATTATCGCTGGTGACGATCCCGCAGCGAAGATCGCCTGGGCGGTCCTCGCCGACACCGCCATCTACTCCGCCAACCGCATCCCTGAGATCGCGGACGACGTTCTTCAGATCGACCGCGGGATGAAGTGGGGTTTTGGCTGGGACCTCGGCCCCTTCGAGACCTGGGACGCGATGGGCGTTCGCTCCTCGGTGGAGCGAATGAAGGCTGAGGGCCGCGTCATCCCCGCGTGGGTAGAGGCGATGCTCGACGCGGGGCGCGAGAGCTTCTATCAGCGCGACGCGGACGGGAACCTCACCTACTGGAGCCCCGACGGGCAGCCGGTCATCCTCGAGCGCTCCTGCAACCACTACATCCTCGACGACGCCCGGGCCAAGGGCGGCGAGATCAAGCGCAACGCGGGCGCCTCGCTCTTTGACATGGGCGATGGCGTCCTGCTCCTCGAGTTCCACACCAAGATGAACTCGCTGGACGCGATGGTCTTCAAGATGTACGAGGAGGCCCTCGACAAGCTGGACCAGGACGAGTTCTCGGCCCTGGTGGTCGGGAACCAGGCCGGGACCGCCTTCTCCGCTGGCGCCAACGTGATGATGGTGCTGATGGCGGCGATGCAGAACAAGTGGGACGACCTGGAGCGGGACATCCGCGGGATGCAGGACCTGCTGATGCGGGCCAAGTACTGCTCCAAGCCCGTCGTGACCGCGCCCTACGGCCTGGTGCTCGGCGGCGGGGCAGAGGTCGCGATGCACTCGGCGGCCACGCAGGCTGCGGGGGATCTGTGGATGGGGCTGGTCGAGGTGGGCGTCGGCCTGATCCCCGCCGGCGGTGGCTGCAAGGAGATGCTCGTCCGATACCTGGGCGACGTCCCGGCAGGCACAGAGTACGATCCCAACCCGTTTGTGCAGGCGATCTTCAAGCACGTCGCGCTGGGGCAGGTCACGGGCAGCGCCGAGGAGGCGCGGGCTTGGGGGATGCTCCGCCCGACCGACAAGGTCACCATGGACCCGGACGCCCTCCTCTTTGACGCCAAACGCACCGCGCTGGGTCTCGCGATGGGTGGCTACAAGGCCCCGCGCCGGCGCACGGTGATGGTGCCCGGCCCCACCGGGCGCGCCGCGCTGGAGAACTTCCTCTACTCCATGAAGGAGGGCGGCTTCGCGTCGGAGCACGACGTGCTCATCGGCACCAAGCTGGGCCACGTGCTGTGCGGCGGCGACGTGCCCTGGGGCACCAAGCGCACCGAGCAGGACATCCTCGATCTCGAGCGCGAGGTCTTCCTCTCGCTCGCGGGCGAGGCCAAGACTCAGGCCCGCATCCAGCACATGCTCCAGAAGGGCAAGCCCCTGCGCAACTAGTCCCACGAACCACCTGCCCAGGGGCGCAGGTCCACCCCCGGACCCGCCCCAAGGAGCTACACCATGCGTGAAGTCGTTGTTGTCTCTACAGTGCGCACGGCGCTCAGCCGCGCGAAGAACGGTGGTCTCAAGGACACCCGACCTGACGATCTGATGGGTATGACCCTCGCCGCCGCCCTGACTAGGGCCGGCACCTTCGATCCGGCGCTGATCGACGATGTCATCGTCGGTACCGCCTTCCCCGAGGGCGAGCAGGGCATGAACATCGCCCGCATCGCCTCCTTCGTCGCCGGGCTGCCGTACTCGGTCCCCGCGATGACCATCAACCGCTTCTGCTCGTCGGGCCTCGAGTCCCTGGCGACCGGCGCGGCCGGCATCATGGCGGGGTGGAAGGACATCGTCCTCACAGGCGGCGTCGAGTCGATGACCATGATCCCCATGGGTGGCCAGAAGCCCGCCCCGAACCCCAGGCTGATGGCAGAGCTGCCCGAGTCCTACTCCCCGATGGGCACCACCGCCGAGAACGTGGCCGAGCGCTTCGGGGTGAGCCGCGAGGATCAGGACGCCTTCTCGGCCCAGTCGCACGACAGGGCGCTCGCGGCGATCGAGGCTGGCAAGTTCAAGGACGAGATCCACCCCATCGCGACCAGGGTCTACGAGAACGGCGCATGGAAGGAGGTGGTCGTCGACACCGACGAGGGGCCCCGCCCCGGCACCACCGCAGCGGGCTTGGCCAAGCTCAAGCCGGTCTTCTCCGCCACCGGCTCGGTGACCGCGGGGAGCTCGTCGCAGCTCACCAACGGCGCGGGCGCCAACCTGATCGCCGCCCGCGAGGTCGCAGAGAAGCTGGGCCTGCCCATCCTCGCCACCCTCCGCTCCTACCAGGTGGTCGGCGTCCCGCCGGACATCATGGGTGTGGGGCCGCTGTACGCGATCCCCAAGGCGGTGGAGGCAGCCGGCCTCACGCTGGCGGACATTGGGCTGTTCGAGATCAACGAGGCCTTCGCGGCGCAGGCGGTCTACTGCGTCCGGGAGCTGGGAATCTCCCAGGACATCGTGAACGTGAACGGCGGCGCGATCGCCCTCGGACACCCGCTGGGCGCCACTGGCGCGCGGATGGTGGCGACCCTGCTCAACGAGATGAGGCGCCGTGGCACCCGCTACGGCGTGGTCTCGATGTGCATCGGCGGCGGCATGGGCGCGGCGGCGGTGTTCGAGCTGGAGCAGTAGTCCGGGGCGGGCTGACACCCGCGCAGCGGCGGTGCGGCCCGGTGGGTGGTGAGCCCCCGGGCCGCTTCTTTGCTTCGGTACAGCCCGGACCCTCGGGGTGGTGCGATGTGGCGCCGTGCCAGGGATCGCCTCAGGTTGCACGCGGGGCGCCTTGCGGCGCGACTCCCAAGGCAGGCGCGGCGTCCTCTCGCCTCGACTCCCGAGTCATGCGCGACGTCCTCTCGCCTCGACCGGCGGGACACAGGTGCGCACGCGGCCTGCCAGGCGCGAGGCGGCAGTGACTCAACTGGCTGGACAGGGACGCGCTCCCCCTGCTCACGAGGCACAGAGAAGCCCCGCGAGGCGCTGGTCCTGGCGGGGCTCTGACGGACGCGGACCGCTACTTGAGGAGCGCGGAGATCGCAGACTCGAGGTTGCTCGCGGGATAGAGCAGATCGACGCCGCAGGGGAGCTCGCGGAGCGCCTCCAGGGCCTTGCGCACGTGCTGCTCGGGGATGACCGAGCCATGCTGCGGCAGGATCGCCTTGATGGGGAAGGGCGCTACCTTGTCGATGTAGCCGGCCAGGGCGCGGTTCGAGGCCATGTAGAACACATGGAACGGGACCACGGAGCGCCAGTGCGTCTCCCAGTCCGACACCAGCAGCTTCCACGCGGGATCAATGGCCGCGAAGATGTCACCGGTGAGGAGGAACCCGGAGGCCTCGTCGAAGGTGGTGAGCGCCTCGGGGAAGTGGAGGAACGGCGCGGTGATGAAGCCCAGCACCGACCCGGAGGGGAGCTCCAGGACCGTGTTGTCATTCGGCGAGGCGTCGAGCCACTTCACGTCGTGCGGGAAGCCGAAGTAGGGGAGCAGCACCCTGGCGCGAGGGGTCGCGACGAGGGTCACCTCGGGGTTGATCTTGACCCACTCCGGGAGGGAGTCGCTCACGTCGGGATCCTGGTGGTGCAGGACGATGTGGGTGACGCTCTCGGGGGGGATGATCGAAGCGACGCGCTTCTTGACCTGGGGGAAATGATGCATGGTGGAGCCGGGATCAAAGAGAACCCGCACATCACCATCGACGATCAGGTAGGCGTTGCAGCGGAACGGTGAGGCCTCTTCAGAACCCACCCAGTAGACCTGGTGGTCTCCGCTATAAAGCAGCACCGGCTCGTCGGTGTTGACGCCGTTCCGCATCAAGGAGGAAATCTGGTCCACGTGTCCTCCTAGGCCGAGATGACATCCCGCATGTAGGTGCGGATGCGGAAGCGGAGGTAGCCAATGTTCCCGCTAGACGCGAGGAATACGGCCATGAAGCGACCCGAGGCGTGGTGCATCTTCACCAGCACGTAGCCGCGGCTCGCGCTGATCAGCACCTCGTCATTGGATCCAAAATCGACGGGGCCGCCCAGCTCTTCGTAGAGGTTGTGGTACTGCTTCGCGACGCTGACCAGGGTGGACTTGAAATCCTGGGGATCGACGTCGCCCATGGAGTGCGACTCAAAGAAGCCACCCTCGATGGAGCCGGCGGCGGCTCCCTGGTAGCCGGGGATTTCCAGGTGCAGCTGCTGGAGGAGGTTGCCAAGACCCATTGTGTCTCCTGAAACTGGTGGGTGAGAGGTGATGACCATAGCACAGCACGGGGCTGCGGGAGGCTCAGATTTGTTGCCGCTGCGGGGGGCGCAGGGGTGACCGAGGAAGCATACCTTAGGACGGCTGGCTTGCGGGTGATGCAGATCACTGTTTCCAGAGGAAACGGCGGGAGTGCGTGAGGTCGTGGAGCGGTTCACGCAAGCGGACTGTGCCAGCGGTGAAACCAAAAGCCAGCATGAACCGTGGCTCGTCTGATCAGAGGGCTCCCCACAGGGTGGGGGTGGCGGTGAGGCCGCGTGCTTACAATCGTATCTCGTAGTTTGAGTAGTGATACAATCCCGGCCTTGAGCACGGCCGCAGAAGGAGCACGGAATGGCAAGGTCGGGTGGCATTGGCGGGTTTTTCAGTCGCCTGTTCGGGGGGCCGGAGGAGGTGAAGCTGGTCAGCGGCACCATCCTCGGGGAGCGGTACCTGCTGATTGAGGAGATTGGAAAGGGCGGCTCCGCCACGGTCTTCAGGGCGCGCGACCAATTGTTGGAGCACGAGGTCGCGCTGAAGATCCTGCACCTCGACAGCTTTGACGACTCCGGCGCGCGCGAGCTGTTGGCCAACCTCCGGGCGGAGGCGAGCCTGGCGATGTCCCTGTCTCACCGAAACATCACTAGGGTGTTCACCTATGAGTCGCTCCAGAACCTGGAGCTGTTGGTGATGGAGTACGTGCACGGCGCCAACCTGTCCCGGGTGCGGAGCCAGCGGGTCAACAAGCGCCTCACCACCGAGGAGGTGGCTGCCCTCGGCGTGGCCGCGCTGGACGCGCTGGTGTACGCGCACGATCGCGGGATCATCCACAACGACATCAAGCCTGGCAATTTCATCCTCACACCCAAGGGTGTGCTGAAGCTGTGCGATTTTGGCTTGGCGCGTCTGTCCGACGCCGGCAACCGCAAGGGCACCCTCGCGGCGGGGACCATCCCGTTCATGAGCCCGGAGCGGATCAGGGGCGCGTCGGGAAATGTGCTCTCCGATATCTTCGCCATCGGCGCGACGCTCTGGTACCTGGGCAGCGGCAGTCCCCCTTATGGACGGAAGCTGAAGGAGGTGGTGGAGCGCTTCAAGGATCCCTTGGACGCCTCGCCGCACATGGAGGCCGGGCTGGACTGGGTGCTCCGCAGGGCCCTCTCACTCAAGCCGGAGCGGCGCTGGCAGAGCGCTCGAGAGATGCAGGCCGCGCTCATGCACTGCTGCCACGTGGATCCCGAGCACGACGGAACCCCAACGGTCATGGACACGGTGGAGCAGGTGATCGAGCGGGGCAGGTCCGAGGGGTTCAGCCCTGAGGGGGGGGAGGACACCCTGAGGTACACCAGCCCGAGCGTAGGGATGGTGGACAGCGCCGCGCTGGAGCTCGCCGAAGAGCAGACGCTGGAGATCGACCGCGCCAGGCTGAACGCCTATCTCCAGGACCAGAGCGGGCAGCGTCCAGGGGCCACTGCTGCTCCCCAGGCAGCAGTCTCGACGGTGGAGGCGTCAGCCATGGGTGTACCGACGCCCGTCGCCGCGCCCGTCGCCGCGCCCGTCGCCGCGCAGGCGGTGGAGCAGCGGATCGCGCCGGCGCCAGAACCTCAGCTCGCCGCGGCTGCGCCGGTCCCAGAACGGCTGGCCGCACCGGCGTCGGTCCCACAGCGGGTGGCCCCGGAGCCCCAGCCTGTGGAGGAGCAGGGGCCGCGGATTCGCCCTCTTCCCCAGGACATGGCGGTCATTCCCGCGTCCGTGATCGACGGCGTCGAGGTGCCGTCCTTCTTCATTGAGAAGACGCTGGTGACCAACCAGCAGTATCGGGAGTTCCTCCAAGCGACGGAGCGGACCCCTCCCCAGCACTGGTTCGGGATGCGTTTCCCCGACGGTGAGGCGCGGCATCCGGTGACTGGCGTGAGCCTGTCCCAGGCGAAGGCCTACGCGGTGTGGCGAGGACGGCGCCTAGTCACCTTTGAGGAGTGGGTCGCCGCCGCTACCGGCGGGATGCGACGCAATCCCTGGGGTGGATCGAGCGTGGACGGCCGCTGCAACTGCAAGCACAGCGGGCTGGATCACACCTCTCCCGTGGGGAGCTTCCCGGAGGGTGACTCTCCACAAGGGGTCCAGGATCTCTGGGGGAACGTGTGGGAGTGGCTGGATGTCCAGGTTGAGAACGAGTGGGATGACAGGGTGCGCGTAGTGGGAGGCTCGTTCAAGCACGGGTGCAGCGCCTCCAGCCTCCCCGAGACCTCGCTGTCGGCAGACAAAGAGTACGTCTACCTCGGGTTCAGGTGCGCCATGGATGCGGTGGGCAGATGAACCGCGGGATGGACTGGGACGGACTTGACGGGTGCGCTGTGGCCTGGGACACAGGCCCCGCACCGCTCGCACCTGCGCTGGAGCGCATGGCGGCAGCTCCCGCTCCGCAGGTCTCTACCGAGGCTCCTGTGGGCCTGCCGAAGGCGCTCGACGTGGACGCGCTGGACGGGATCCTGGCGCTCTGGCCTGTTCCCGCGGTCGCTGAGGCAGCGGTGGCGGTGCGCGAGGCGCCTGAAGTCCTCGTCCCCATCCCAGTCGCTGCGTCGGAGCAGGCGGTGGCGGTGCGCGAGGCGCCTGAAGTCCTCGTCCCCATCCCAGTCGCTGCGTCGGAGCAGGCGGTGGCGGTGCCCCACGAGCTCTCCGCTCCAGCCCCCGTGCGGGAGGTGCAAGGTGAGGACCCTCTCCCGCCGCAGGTCGTCACTGAGGCGCTGTCCGGCCCCCCTGTGGCCTCGGGCGCTGTCGGAAGGGTCTGGGAGGCCGGCCCAGTGGACTGGGATGGTCTCGACGGCGCGCTGACCGCGGCTCCCACCGGGACCCTCGTGGGGGGCGATGCACCGCGTCCGCTTGCCGCCGCTCCAGGGGAGGTGGCGCGGACAGCGCCGCAGGCGCCCTGGGCTGCGGGGCCAGTGGACTGGGATGGTCTCGATGGCGCGCTGTCGTCGCCGCAGCCGCCCGTCCTCGTCGCGGAGGGGGTGTCGCCCCCGGTGGAGGCGCAGGCAGCCCTCACCCCCGCGGTCGCTGCGGAGCCGCTCGTTGTCCTCGAGCCGGTCGTGTCGACGGCGCCGGTGCTCATGGACCTGGACCCTGGCACCCTGTCGGCGCAGCTCGCGGCAGCGCCGCTGGTCGCCCCCGCGCCCGCTCCGCAGCCCCTGTGGGAGGCGGGTCCAGTGGACTGGGACGGGCTGGACGGGGTGGGGGTCGTCGCGCTGTCCCCACCGGTGAGCGTGCTCTCGACCCGACCTGAGGTCGACGTCGCGGAGCCGGGGTCACGGGTCTGGGAGACGGGTCCCATCGACTGGGACGGTCTGGATGGCGTCGTCGTCGCGCCGGTTGTGAGGTCCCACGCAGCCTCGCCTCCTGCAGAGGTGCCGCGCGCGACCGGGGAGGTGGACCTCGCCGGCCTGTCCGCTGCGGCGGCTCCGCCTGAAGCGGTGGCGGTGGGCACCGGCGCGCTCTCGGGGCAGGTCTCGCGCGAGGCGGCTCAGGCAGAAGCGGTTGTGGCTGGGCCTGCCGACGCCTCGGCGCTGTCCGAAGCGATCGCGGATGAGCCGGCCGGGGGGCTCTCTGAGCCGCTGGACGGCCTGCCCGCTGGGGGGTCGGCGCCGGCGGTCGACGAGGTGGCGGTGTCGGCGGTGGCGCTCGACGAGGTGGCGGTGTCTGGAGGCAGGGCTCCCCGGCGGCCCGAGGCCGCGGCGCTGGTGGAGGTCTCCGTTGAGGTGATCCCTGTCGCGGCCCTGACTCCCGCTGCAGCAGCGGTGGCCCCTGACGCACCGCCGATCGCCGAGCCAGGGGCACCCCAGCCTCAGGTCCGAGCTCCTGTTGGTAAGGACCCCAGCACCGCTGGGGGCACCCCCGCGCGACGCCCCTATGGCGCGCCCGCGCGTCAGAAGCGCAGGGGTGAGGCCGATATCCGGCGCGACCTCTCCAAGACGATGCTGCAGCTGGGAGCGAACGAGAGCGCCGCTCCGGGTACAGGGGTTCAGGGGCGACTGGGCGCGTTGGTGGAGGCGTCGGAGAGTGTGCTGGGTGAACACGTCACCCAGTCCGGTGACACAGGGGTCCGCCTCTTCCTGGACGAGGACACCTCGCCCAGCGTGCACAGCACCTCAAGCTTCGCAACCGACGCGCGCCTGCGGGGGCTGATCCCCAGCGATGAGCACACGGGGGAGATCTCCTCTGTCACGCTGACCACTGGGGGCATCGCGATAGACAGCGGGCTGTCGGACCAGGACACCGGAGCGATCCCCTCCACGGTGGTCAGAAACCTCGCCGCGTTGGCCGAGAAGGCAGACCGGGGAGGAGACGCCCTCACGAAGCTCGCCGACCAGCTCGCACCGCCCGAGGACGAGGGTGAGGTCACCGAGTACGGCGGTGAGGCCGAGGTAGATCGGGGAGACATCGCGGCGCTCGCCGAGGTGCTGGGCGACCCAGGGGAGCGCGTCGACCCCGACTGGGCCGACGAGGATCAGGAGCCGGTGCCTCCCGCGGGGCGTGGGTCATGGTGGGTATGGGGAGCGATCGCGGTCGCGGCCTTGCTGACGATCTCCGTGTTGACCGTCGGCGCTGGTGGGGCGGTCGCGTGGCGCATGAGCGGAGCAGATCCCGAGCGGGCGCCGGTGGAGGTCGCCGCTGCCTCGCCCGAGGGAGAGCACGCGCCGTTGCCTGTATCGACGGGGCCCAGCGGGGCGACCGCGTCGAACCCAGAGACGCCTCGAGCGCCTGGCACGGTGGCCGCTTCGGAGCCAGGCGCTGAGCCCTCGGCAGGAGCGGAGCGCGACGCGGGGAGGCGAACCGAGCTGCCGGAGGCACCTCCGTCGCCCGTCGAGCGGCCGGCCGCGCCCCCTGTCGAGCCCCAGCAGGCGCCACAGGCAGCAGCGGTGCGGGGCAGCGCGCCCAACGCCGTGGATCCCCAGCGGCCTGAGGGTACCGCTGACGCGCCGCCGATTCCCCCCAGGGATGATGGCAGCTCCTGGGTGCTGAGCTTCGCCTTTGAGGGCATGCGACACCCGGACTCCAGCGTCCCCTCCTGGGTGCTGGGGTGTGACGCGCTGGAGGTGACCGGGCACACCTGCTCCCTGGGCGATGAGCAGGCCAACTACGCTGTGGGCCTCGTGAGAGCTAGGTTGGTCCGCGACATGCTGATTCGCGCGGGGGTGGCCGACGGCGCCGTGACCGTGCGGTCGGCGGGAGAGACAGCGCCGGTGGCCGACAACGGAACCCTCGCTGGCCGAGTCAGGAACCGCCGCGTGGAGGTCCGCTGTGTTCCTCGGTGACGCCGTGCGGGACTTGGGGTGCAATACAGAATTTGGGGTTGGTGACGCGAAGCGCCTTTCAGTATGTCCCGCCGTTGAAGTATGATGCGGTGTCTTTTCGGAAACCCTATGATTCGGGCTTCGAGCGAGGCCACAGGAGTCGAGACACATGGTCAGTCGCGCCGAACGTAACAAGCTGATTGAACAGAACCTCGTAGCGCTGACCAGCCTTCGCGGTGTCACCACTGCCGCGATCGTGGACAGCGACGGGTTCGTCACCCACATCCGGCGTGACTTTGAGGTTGACACCGACGCGCTCGGCGCGGCGGTGCAGGTCGTCCTCTCGGCCTCCAAGCAGGCCTCCGGGCACGTGGCTCAGCGTGATGTGCGCCTCATCCTGTCCGAGAACGAGGACGGGATCATCATCCTCGCGCCGCTGACGAGGGATTTCGCGCTCGCGGTGGTCACCGACAAGTCGGCCATGCTGGGCGCAGTTCGGTTTGAGATCCGCGAGACGATCCCTGAGCTCAACGCGCTCTTCGGAGGCTGAGCATGCACTGGCTCGCCGATGAGATCGAGAACCTCCGCCAGCTCGCTCAGGAGCAGTCTGGGGTGCGGGGCGGACGAGGTAAGGTGATCAAGGCCATCACGCGCCTCGTAGAGGACATCGGCGCGCGAGACGATGTTAAGGGGAGCTTCGCCTCTCACGACGGCTTCCTCCTCGCCTTTGGCGGCATGGAGCGCGGCAGGGCAGAGTCCCTCGCGGCCATCGCCCAGATGATCGTAGACCCCGCGCTCACCGCCTCTGGCAGGATGGAGTTTGGGGATCTTCAGCAGGTGCTCATCGTGGCTGACCAGGAGAAGCTCGCGCTGCTCCAGTCGGGTACCTTCACGATCGGCATCGTCGCCAAGCGACAGACACACCTGGGGCAGTCGCTCTCTCAGAAGCAGTGAGCCCCTCCGCCGGCGCCGTGGCGCCAAGGGGTTTCATTGATGTTGCGCGTCTTCAAAGGATCTACGCTGCTGCTCGCTCTCCTCGCCTGGGGGGCGCCGGCGGTCGCTGAAGAGCCGCAGGACAGCGTCGGGGTCACCTGGGAGACCGTGCTGCAGACGGTGGTGCCGGCGGTGGTGTCCATCAGGGTCACCGCGGTGCGCAGCTTCGACACCGAGAACGCCGGCTCCAGCCAGGGGACCGGCTTCCTGGTGGATCGCGAGCGCGGCATCATCCTGACCAACCGGCACATGGTCCACGCGGGGCCGGTGCTGGCGGAGGCGGTCTTCCTCGACGACACAGAGGTGGAGCTCCAGCCCATCTACCGCGATCCGGTGCACGATTTTGGCTTCTACCGAGTGGATCCTGCCCGCATCCCGGAGGGGACGGTGGCGCTGCCGCTGGTCCCAGAGGCTGCGCGGGCCCAGCGGGAGATCCGCGTAGTGGGCAACGACGCGGGCGAGAAGGTGTCGATCCTGGACGGGACGCTCGCCAGGCTGGACCGGAACGCGCCCTACTATGGTGACAACACCTACAACGACTTCAACACCTTCTACTTCCAGGCAGCCTCGAACACCTCTGGCGGCTCCTCTGGATCGCCGGTGGTGGATCAGGAGGGGCGGGTCATCGCCCTGAACGCGGGGGGTGCGACGCAGGCAGCCTCGTCGTTTTACCTTCCCCTCGACCGGGTGACGCGCGCCCTGTCGATGATCCAGCGGGGGCAGCAGGTGACCCGCGGGACCATGGAGGCCATCTTCACCTACACGTCCTTCGACGAGCTCTACCGGCTGGGGCTCCCGGAGGGGGTGAGGGCCGAGGTGACGGGCAGCGACCCCGACGGAACGGGCATGCTGGTGGTGTCTGACGTGGTGCCTGGGGGCCCTGCGGACGGCCTGCTGCACGCGGGCGATGTGCTCTACACCGTCGAGGGGCTGCCTGTCACCCGCTTCGTCCCGCTGGAGGAGCAGCTCGACGCCAGGGTAGGGGAGGCCCTGCGGCTCGAGGTGTTCCGCGGGGGCGCGCTGGTGACGCTGGAGGTGAAGGTGGAGGACCTCCACAGGGTCACCCCCGCCGCCTACCTCGACGTGTCGCGGGGGGTGGTGCACGAGCTGTCCCTGCAGCAGGCCCGCAACCACGCCATCCCCGCGGGGGGGCCCTATGTGGCGCTGTCCGGCTACATGTTGGGAAACGCCGGGATCCCAGAGGGGGCGGTCTTCACCTCGGTGGACGGCCAGCCGGTGGGGAGCACCGAGGCCTTTCGCGACCGCCTGGCGAGCTATCCGCACGGCAAGCGGGTCAGGGTGCGCTATTTCCTCGTCTCGGAGCCGCGGCGTGAGGTGGAGACGACGATCGTGATCGACCGGGAGTGGTTCCCGATGCAGACCTGCACCCTCGACGCGACGGGGCTGTGGCCCTGCGTGGCGGCGCCTGCCCCGCCTGCCCCCGCGGAAGAGGAGGCCGCATCGTTCCACCCCCTGCGGGCGGAGGACAAGGTGGCTGCGCGGGTGGCGGACTCTCTGGTGATGGTGAATTTCGACATCCCGGTGCCCAGCGCGGGGATGCGCGACTTCCATTTTGTCGGCGTGGGCGTGGTTGTTGACGCCGAGCGCGGGCTGGTGGTCGTGGATCGGGACACGGTGCCGGTCGCTGCTGGCGATATTGAGGTTACCTTTGGGGGCACAGTGCGGGTCCCGGCCGAGCTGGTGTATCTCCACCCGGTACACAACCTCGCGGTGATCCGGTACGACCCGGCCAGGCTCCTGGGGGGCGCGGTCAGGGGCGTGCCCTTGCGGGTGCTGCCGCTGGCGCCGGGGGAGCGGGTCTGGCAGGTGGGTCTGGACGCGAGCCTCCAGGTAGTGAGCGCGGAGACCACGGTGGAGGAGCGGGACGCACTCTACACAGCGCCAGCGGGGACCCCGCGCTTCAGGGACGCCAACGTGGAGGGGGTGGACCTGGATGGGCCGGTCTCGTCTCTTGGGGGGTTGCTGGCGGACAGGCAGGGGCGTTTGATCGCGCTGTGGGCCTCGTTCGTCGACCAGGCCAGCGGGGATCGGACCTTCCACGGGCTGCCGGCCTCGTATCTGGAGAGGATCCTCGACCCGATCCGGGCAGGAGAGCCTGTGGCCTATAGAGATCTGGGCGCGGAGCTCTTCCCGCTAAACGTCGTTGAGGCCCGCGACCGGGGCCTCTCGGAGGAGCGGGTGCGGCAGGTGGTGGAGCAGGAGCCCTACCGGCGCAGGGTGCTGGAGGTCGTCCGCATCGGCGGCGGAACCCCCGCGGAGGAGGTGCTCCGCGAGGGAGACATCCTGCTGGAGATGGACGGGATCGCGATCCCGTCGGTGGGGGACCTCGAGCGCGCGTCCTCTCGCGATCAGGTGGCGCTCACCTTGCTCAGAGACGGAATGGAGCTCACGGTGGAGCTCCGCACCGTGCCCCTGGAGGGTGGGGGCGTGGACCGGATGGTGTCGTGGGCTGGCCTCCAGCTCCATGAGCCCCACAGGGAGGTGGCGGCGCAGCGCGGGATCAAGGCCGAGGGCGTCTATATCTCGTGGATGTGGTACGGCTCCCCCGCGGCGCGGTACAACATCCGCCCCGTGCGTCGCCTAGTGGCGGTCAATGACGTTTCCACACCAGATATGGACACCTTCCTGGCAGCCATCGCGCCGCTGGCGGACGGTGCGTCTGTGCGGCTCAAGCTGGTGGACATGGACGAGCGGGAGCAGGTGCGGACCCTCAAGGTGGACTTGAGCTACTGGCCCACACAGGTGTATGAGCTTCGAGACGGGCGCTGGTCCCGGACCCACCTGGAGAGGCCCTCGCCATGAGCGAAACCGCCCCCGTTTCCAAGCTGAGACTCGGAACCTTTATTGGCGTCTTCACCCCGTCAATCCTGACGATTCTCGGTGTGATGATGTTCCTCCGGACCGGCTGGATGGTGGGGAACGTCGGGTGGGGTGGCGCGATCGCGATCGTGCTCTTCGCCAACCTGATCACCTTCATCACCGCGCTGTCGCTGTCCTCCATGGCGACCAACATGCGGGTGGGGGTGGGAGGAGCCTACTACATCATCTCCCGCAGCCTCGGCCTGGAGGTGGGCGGCGCGATCGGGATCCCGCTCTTTCTCTCGCAGGTGCTGTCGGTCACCCTCTACGCCTACGGTCTGGTGGAGGCGATCCGCAACACGCTGTGGGCTGGCGTGCCCCAGATGCCCCTCGCGGCGCTGATCGTGGTGGCGGTGACCCTGGTGGCCGACAAGAGCACCGAGCTGGCGCTGAAGCTGCAACTGCCGCTGATGGCCCTGATCCTCGCCTCGCTGGTGTCCCTGTTCCTGGGGGCCGAGTGGGACTCCATGAAGGTGCCGCTGGTGGGGACGATGAGCGACGGCGGCTTCTGGCGCACCTTCGCGATCTTCTTTCCCGCTGTTACCGGCATACTTGCCGGCGTGAGCCTCTCTGGTGACCTGGCCGATCCCGGGCGTTCGATCCCCAGGGGGGTGCTGTCTGCGGTGGGGGTGGGGCTGGCGGTCTACCTGCTGGTGCCGCTGGCGCTGGGCGCCTCGCTCACCGCCCCCGTGCTCCTGGACTAGAACACCCTCCCCTGGAATGAGGTCGCGCTGATCCCGATCCTGGTCCTGCCCGGGATGTTCGGCGCGATCCTCTCCTCTGCCTTTGGGAGCGTGCTCAGCGCCCCCCGCACGCTGCAGGCCCTCGCCTTCGACCGCTTGGTGCCGGTCGGTCTGGGGAAGCTGGACGAGCGCTCGGGTGAGCCGATGCTCGCCCTCAGGATCTCGGGCGGCATCGCCTTGGCGGCGGTGCTGCTGGGTGACCTGAACGCGGTGGCGGAGTGGGTGACGATCTTCTTCCTCACGACCTACGGGGCGCTCAACCTCGTGGCGGGGATCGAGAGCCTCGTCGGGGATCCCTCGTTCCGTCCCAGGATCAGGGTGCCCTGGTGGGCCTCTTTCCTGGGAGCGGGCGGCTGCCTGCTGGCGATGATGCTGATCAATCCCCTGGCGCTGGGGGTGGCGATCGTGCTCGAGGTGGGGCTGTGGTGGACGCTCCGGCAGCGCTCGCTCCGCACCACCTGGGGCACGGTCCGCGGGGGCCTGCTGATGGCCGCGACCCGCTTCCTGCTCCTGCGCCTGCGCGAGAGCGCCATCGAGGCGCGCAATTGGCGCCCGCACATCCTGGTCTTCAGCTCCGATGTCCCCAGGGACGTGGAGCGGGTGCGGCTGGCCGCCTCCTTCTCACAAGACAGCGGGATCGTCACCGTCAGCACCCTGATGATCGGCCTGTCGGAGGAGCAGCAGCGGTGCTCTGCGCTCGTGGAGGCCTCCCAGCGCGTCCTGGATGATGCGGGGATCCTGGCCTTCTCAGAGGTGGCCTCTGTGCCCGACCTGCACGCGGGCGTGATCACCGTGGCGCAGGCCAACGGCTTCGCCGGGCTCTCGTCCAACACGGTGATGCTCGGCTACCCCGAGGGGCGGACCGACAGGTTGGCGCAGGTGCTGGGGCTCACCAGAAGGCTCAACAACCTGGGCAAGAGCGTGATTATCGCCAGGATGGCGCTCCCGCGTGAGCGGACGCCCGACCCCCGGCTGGTGGTGTGGTGGAAGGGGAGGCAGCACAACGGCGATCTGATGCTGCTGCTCGCCCACCTGCTGGCCTCGTCGCAGGGATGGCTCGGGGTGCGGATCGTCCTCAAGAGCGTGGCGGAGGACGAGGTCTCGGCCAAGTCTCTCCACGATGGCTTCGTGCAGATGCTGGAGGAGATCCGCATCAACGCCACCGTGGACGTGATCGTGCGCTCGGAGGGCACGCCGGTGCTGGACCTCATCCGGCGCCACTCTCTGCACGCCGACATGGTCTTCCTGGGGATGTCTGTCGCGGAGCCCGGCGAGGAGCGGCGGATGGCGGAGCAGCTCGAGGCGCTGCTGGAGGGCCTGCCCAGGGCGGTGCTGGTGCGCAACGGCGGTCCGTTCCGAGGGGTGCTGGTGTGACGGCGGTCGCGCTGGGGCCAGCGGGGGAGCGGCGCAGGCTGATCGTCGTGCGGCACGCTCAGAGCGGGCAGGCCGTGGGATCGGATGACCACGCGCGCACCCTGACCCCTGGGGGGACCGCCGACGCGATCGCGGTGGGGAGGGCCATCGCGGCCTTGGGGTGGTGGCCCGAGCTGGTGGTCTCGTCGGACAGCGCGCGCACCAGGCTCACCTGGGAGGGGCTGCAGGGAGCGCTGGGAGCGGTGCCGGTCCGCTGGGAGCCGTCCCTGTACGAGAGCCACCTCGGGGCGGCGCAGGCCGCGTTGGAGGGGGTCCCCTGTGCGGTGTCGACGGTGCTGGTGCTCGGGCACAACCCCACCTGGGAGCGCCTGGTGGCCTGGCTCAGTGGGGTGCCGGTGGGAATGCGACCAGCCACCGCGGCGCTTCTGGAGACGCGCTCGGGTCGCTGGGACGAGCTGGTGGGGGCTCCCGAGAGGTGGAGCTTGGTCCAGGTGATCTCTCCGCGCTGATCGGCTCAAGGACCGCGGGCAGCGACCGAACTGCTGGCGAGTTGCTGGAGGCGATATGCGACCTGTGTGTCTGATCTCGTTGGCCCTGGCCATGGCGTCCTGTTCGAAGGAGGAACCTGGCGACACCGCAGCGATGGACGTGGAGTTCGAGGCGTCGGGCCCCGGGGCCGGGCTGGCCTGCGACGCGCCCGCTGGCACCGCCGAGGCGCTGGACGCACAGAGCGCGGTAGAGGGGGCGATGAGCGTGGTGCTGTCGGACGAGGAGCTGCAGCGTGACTTCCTCGAGGTCTCGGACGGGGGGCGCCGCGCCCTCGACGACAGCTGCTACACCCGCACCAGGGTGGGGGTGGGCGAGCTGCTCTTCGACCTCGCTGGCTGCGCTGATCAGGGGATGAGCGGCACAGTCACCGTGGAGCGGCAGCTCGCTGGTCCGCTGCTGGTCCACTTCAACGACGATTTCGCGGTGAAGACCTACGACGTGGACGGGACCGTCGCGCTGGACCGCGTCTCGGGTGAGGGCGCGAGCTGGACCGTCTTCAGCGCCGACGCAGAGGGCACCGCGGGCGAGGCCCCCCTGCGGCTCACCGGCCCTGACGGCCCGACGGAGCTGGAGGTGCAGGGGGTGGTGAAGGTGGACGCCGTGGGCAGCGAGGTGAAGCTCTGGGGCTCGTTCGCGGCGACCACCGGCGGCACCACCAGCACCTTCTATGCCGGTGGGACCGATCAGGACGTGGTGACCCAGGCATCGCCCCCGGTTGAGGCGGTGCTGTACGGCATCTCGCCGGTCACCTGCCTCTGCCCTCAGGGCGGGCTGGTGGCGGGCGAGGTGAGCTTCTCGATGACCGAGGTCACCATCGACCTCGACGCGTACAAGAAGCGCAACCAGGACGAGGACCTCATCCCCGAGCTCACCGTGCCGGTGGAGGTGGCGCTCTCGGGCGCGGTAGAGGTGCGCTTCACCGGGTGCGGGACCTATGAGCTGGTCTTCAACCCCGAGGAGGGGGCGGAGCCGGCGGTGGTCCTGTCGCTGGAGGCGGTGTCCGGCGCGCTGGACGCCGCCTGTGAGGACGGCACCATGCCCGAGGAGGCCTGCACCCTGGCCCGCGGGGCGGTCAGCTACCTGTCGGGCGTGGGCACCAGCGAGCTGACGGTCAGCTACGACGCCTCGGCGGTGGAGGGGGCCGCCGCTCAGGCGGTCGCCGCCGCGTGGGACACCGCCTTCTGCCAGCTGTGACGGTCCCCGTGCCGCTGTCCTCGCGGGGGGATCCGGTAGGAACAGCGGCATGGGGGAGCGCTGGAGGGCTCCCCGCCAGCACGACATGAGGGCGCGTCGGCGCGAGCTCCTCGGCCCGGTGACGGGTGCCGGCCAGGGGAGCAAGGGGCGCTGGCCACTCCCACCTCCTCCTCGACCGCCTCGAGCAACTCACTGCGGGCCAGGGGCGTGAGGACCTCTGCCTCGCGCTAGGGGTGCGCTCGGCCCAGCGCGCGACCTGCGCGGCCTCCCCCTGGGCCGAGCCAGTACCAGGTGGCGCAGCCCGGCCTGTACGGCGGTCTCCCTCACGTCCAGCGGGAGCAGCGCGTTCAGGCGCTCCGTCGAGACAGAGGAGCGCGCGCGGGGGTCGGACAGCGCGCGCACAGCGCCCAACGCGCCTCGGCGTCCATCTTCACAGACGGCCTCACCACGAGGTGAGGCGAGGCGAGCCGGAGCACACCGCCCTCTTTGTAGAAGTGAAGCCGTCGTATGGTGCTGGCGACGTGCCGCGCTGGGACAGCTCCCGAAGCACCTCGGTGCGCGGCGCCCCTAAGTGGACGAGGGCTCGAGGGGCGCCGTCTCAGCAGCCGCGGTGGACAGGCGTTCGAGTCACTCCTCTGGGGGGAGGTTGGCAGAGACATCAGAGAGGGGATGTGTGCGTGACGTGCCCGCTGAACGCTGCCTGAGTGCGCGGCGTCAAGCGTGTCCGTGTGCGATTATTGTCGCGTGTTCCGAAAGGATCGTGCGATTCTGGATGTCTCAAAGGACGGCAGTCGGCGGAGGGCCGGAGCTCCTGTCAGGGGCAACTCCACACCTCGTCGACGGGACCGGTGAAGCACAGCTGCTCCTCCCCGAGGCCGGGTATCCACTCGAAGGTGCAAGTCTTGCGCGTGCCGCGCCAGCCGCGGGCGTCGGAGGAGATGGCGCCGGTGAGTTTCATGGTGCTTCCGTCGTAGTCGGTATAGGTGTCCCCGCGGTAGTGGCCGCTGCGGAAGTACTCGGTGTGCTGGTAGGGTCTCCCCTGCCAGTCCGGTGCCTTCACGAGCTGGGGGCTGCCGTCCTCGAAGCAGCTGACGAGGTCATCCAGGTCGATGTTGAAGATCGGTCCTGGGTGCCACCGGATGCCCTCCGGACTCAGCTCGAGGGGCGCGCGGCCCCAGCCGGTGCCGGCGCGTCCGGTGTGGAGCATGTCTCCGTTGAGGTGGACCCAGCCCTCCCTTCCCTCGCTGTCGGGCACATCGAGGGTGAGGTCGAGGTCGAATTCTGGGAGGATGAGCTGGAAGACGGTCTGGCTGCCCTGAGCATCGAACCAGGAGCGGGTGAGGAGCCGATCGCGGCTCACCTCGATGAGGGTGAGGTAGCCGTCGGGGTGGTACTCCTGGAGGTAGACCTCGCCGAGGGCGCCGGTGTCGTCATACCACAGGTAGCGCTCCTGCCAGAGGGTGCCGTCGGGGTGCCAGGCGTAGGTGTGACCGCTGTCGAGGATGCCGTCGACCGGCTGGTCCCAGATGTCCTCGACCAGCCGGCCCTGGGCGTCGCGGGTCTCGGTCAGCAGCTTGTCTGGGACACCGTCGCCATCCCAGTCGTCGAGCTCGGAAACCGTGAGGCCGTCAGCGCTGTAGGTGTAGGTGACGCGACCGAGCCTCGCCGTGCCGATGTCGAACGCCCAGGAGTACTCGATGAGTCTATCCTGACTGTCGTAGGCCCAGGTGATGGTGTCCCGCTTCCAGTTGCCGCGGAAATCGAGCTCGTCGATGATCTGGCTGACCGGCGCACCGAGCTCGTTCCAGGTGTAGGTGGCGATCCTGACCATCGACCCGTCCTCCTCGGTGGTGCAGGTCTGGACGAGTCCGTCCTCCGACCAGGCGCAGCCATAGGCATAGGTCTGCTCATAGGTGCCGTCCCCGTCCGGGTCCTCCTCGACCGAGCTCAGCTCGCCCTCCTCGTCCCAGGTGGAGAGCTGCTCCGGGTGGCCGTCACCGTCGGTGTCG
>JAFGVK010000184.1 GCA_016938035.1 Deltaproteobacteria bacterium
GAGTATGGTTCCGTGCGGCCCATGTCGGCCTCCTCAACCCCCTGCTCTCAGACTGGCTGGACACGACAACTATGGTGACACAGGGGGAAAGAAGGTCACGGACGTCGCGGTGCTCGACCGGTTGGAGAAGCTCGACGGACGGGAGCGTCGGGTCGTCGCCGCCAAGGAGGCCGCGGCGGCGGCGCTCTCCGAGGCCCAGCGTGAGGTGCGCACGTGGGAGGAGGCGCAGGAATCGCTCGATGCCAGCGCCGAGAAGCACCGCGCCGGGGTCGCGTCGGGCCCGCGTACTGGGAGCGCGCGGACCGCGCTCACGGCGCAGCTCGAACGGTACGCCACCGTCGAGCACCTTCGGGTCAAGGCGGGTGAGGCGTGCAGGCAGCACCGGGACGAGGTCGACGCAGCGGGGGCCAGCCTCCGTGCCAGCGAGGAGAAGCTGGGGCGCATCGCCGAGGAGCGCGCGGCGCTCGCGCGGCGCCGCGAGATCTTCACGGTCGACGTCGAACTCGACGAGGTGATGACCGCGTTCAAGCTGACGTTCATGAATCTGTGCTGCGTGCTGATGAGGCAGCACCTCGGGACCTGGATGGAGCTGGAGACGCTGATCGAGACGGTGCTCACGCTGCCCGGCGAGCGCGCCGTCACCGCGACGACTGAGACCGTGCGCATCTACCGCCCTGCACGCGACGCGAAGACCATGGCCGCCGTTGAGCGGGCCTGCGCCACGCTGACCGCGCGAGGGCTGGTACGGGACCGGCGCGCGCTCCGCTTCGAGTTGGTCGACGGCCCCGCGCCGCCGACGCGCCCCCGGCCCCGGTCGCCGGGCGATCCGGTGGATCCAAGAAATACGTCCTGATGGCCGGAGGTCCTGACTGAAAGCTCACCTGTCCCGAAGAGGTGAGCCAGCGGTTCCGGGGCCTTGGCGGCGAGATCACGGGGTTTTTACGAGGGGCTCATCTATCCGCATGCCCTCAGGTCGGGTCTGTGAAATGGATCGCTTAGGATGCGGTAGCCCCTAGGGTCGCAACGGAACGGGCAGGGCCCCTGCTTGTGGGGCCCTGCCGGCCCCCCTGCGGTCAGGTGTCCGTATCGGTGTCGGTGTCGGTGTCGGTGTCGGTGTCGGTGTCCGTATCGGTGTCCGTGTCCGTATCGGTGTCGGTGTCCGTATCGGTGTCCGTATCGGTGTCCGTGTCCGTATCGGTGTCCGTGTCCGTATCGGTGTCCGTGTCGGTGTCCGTATCGGTGTCCGTGTCCGTATCGGTGTCCGTGTCCGTGTCGGTGTCCGTGTCCGTGTCGGTGTCGGTGTCCGCCTCGTCAGGCACAGGCCAGCCGGTATCTACCACCGGGGCCTCGATGTCGAACACCACCGAAGGCTCGGATGGAGTAGACGTGGGGTTCTCAACGCTCTGCGCGTCACAGCCAGCCCAGAGCGTTCCTCCCACCACCAGCCACATCACCTTCGACATCGGACCTCCCTGACCTCGCCGAGGTCAATCTGCAGCGGGGCACACACCCCCTTCATCACAAGCCCACCCAGCAGCCTGACACGCGATGCTGGCGACACAGGCTCCCAGTGAAGGAGCCAGCGCACCAGTGGCCCGCCAGACCGGGTTCCGGTCGCACTATAGCAGGAGCAGCGGCGGCGCGCCTCGCGTCAGCGCCTCAACCGCCAACCTGGATCAACACTGTGGCCTCACACTGCCCGCCGAGCTGGTCGTCGCCGACTACCTGGATCTCGTGGACGCCCACCGGGAGGATCATCGTCATCTCCTCCCCCATGAACAGGCCGCCGCTCAGGCTGGAGTGCCAGAGGAGCAGGACGGGATCGTCGTTGGGATCCTCCACCAGCGCAGAGAACGGAACCTCCTCGCGGGCCGCGAAGACCGAACCCTCGGCGGGGGAGAGGATCTCACAGCGCGGCGCCTCGTTGACACCATGCACCCAGATCTCCTCTTCCAACACCTGCTCGTTGTGGCTGGCGTCTCGTACCGACAGGCTCAGCGCGTGGGTACCTGCGGAGAGCGTCCCCTCCCAGCTCCAGGTCCCATCAGAACCGCCGTTGCCCATCCAGAGGGCACCGTTCAGCGAGGAGGACAGCTCCACCAACAGGGTGGACTCCGGCTGCTCCGCGTCGCGGAGGGTCCCAGACAGAGAGACCACGCCAAACTCAACCTCGTCAACCCGCTCCAGCGTCAGCTGTGGAGGCGTGTCTGCCGCGACGCTCAGGTCCTGAGTCTGTGTCTCAACATCAGCCCCACACCCGACAAGCACCGAAAACAGGATCAAGCCACGCATAGTCTACCCCGTGTTTCCCCCATCATATCTTGGCAACGGCGCACCTCGCCACCGCTCACCGGAAATCGCGCGACGGAACGCGCGCAGGAGCGCTCAGCGGCCAGAAGCGCTCCACCAGCACCGAGGTGGCGCCGTCCTGGTGCTGCACCCGCCCCACGGCCCCTACCATCACCGCCCCCCGCACCACCCTGCGGTGCTCTGTCCACACCTTGGGCCACACGACAAGGTTCCCCAGCGAGGTCTCGTCCTCCAGCGTCATAAAGACCACCCCCTTCGCCCCCCCAGGCCGCTGCCGATGCGAGACCAGCCCCGCGATCCGCACCAGCGCCCCATCCGGGCGCTGCCGGAGCGCGCCGAGGGGGATCACCCCGTCCGCCTCCAGCTCCGCCCGAAGCAGCTGCACAGGGTGTCGATCCACCGCCAGCCCCACCGCCCGGTAGTCCTCCTCGATCCGCTCCGCCTCCGACTCCTGGGGCAGGGCCGCGGGAGAGGGATCCCCCCCCAGGCCGAGGAAGAGGGGCAGCGCCCCCCACAGACCCTGCACCTCCCAGGAGGCCTGTCGGCGGTTCACCCCCAGCGAAGCGAAGGCGTCAGCGCGCGCCAGGGCCACCAGCGCATCCCTCGGCAGCCCCGAGCGCGTGGCCAGGTCGAGGATGCTCCTGTAGGGGCCCTGCGCGCGGCCACGCACCAGCGCCAGCCCGTGCTCCTCGCTCAACCCCCGGACCTGCTGCAGCCCTAGGCGGAGCGCCCTGCGGGGCCCAGGGACGCTGCCGGGGCAGGCCACCCTGCCCTCGTCGGTGAGGGTGGCGCCCTCCTCCAGGGCGCTCTTCCACCCAGAGCTCAGGACGCACACTGGCCGCACCTCCACCCCGTGCCGCTGCGCGTCCGCCACGATGGCCCTGGGAGCGTAGAAGCCCATCGGCTGGCTGTCGAGCAGCGCCGCGCCCCAGACCTCCGGGAAATGACCCTTCAGCCAGCCGGACACATACACCAGCAGGGCAAAGGAGGCGGCGTGGGACTCGGGGAACCCATACTCGCCGAAGCCGAGGATCTGCTCGTAAATCGCCGCGGCGTACTCCTTGGAGATCCCCCTCGCGGTCATCCCGCGCACCAGCCGCTGCCCGTAGCGATCCAGGCCTCCCCGCTTCCTCCAGGCCCCCATCGCCCGGCGCAGCTCGTCCGCCTCCCCCGCAGAGAAGCCTCCCACCGCCACCGCCATCTGCATCACCTGCTCCTGGAAGATCGGGACCCCCAAGGTGCGCGACAGGATCGGCTCCAGGTCCGGGTGAGCGTAGCGCACGGGCTCGAGCCCCTGCCGGCGCCTCAGGTAGGGGTGGACCATCCCCCCCTGGATCGGCCCGGGGCGCACCAGCGACACCTCGATCACCAGATCGTAGAAGCACCTGGGTCGGAGCCGCGGGAGCATCGACATCTGCGCACGGCTCTCAATCTGGAACACCCCCACCGTGTCGGCCCGCGAGAACATCTCGTACACCGAGGCGTCCTCCGGGGGCACCGTCGCGAGGTCGTACTCCAGGCCGTAGGCGCCGCGCAGCAGATCAAAGCTGCGGCGGATCGCGGTGAGGATCCCGAGCGCCAGCACGTCCACCTTGACGAACTGCAGCGCGTCGATGTCATCCTTGTCCCACTGGATCACGGTGCGCGCCTCCATGGACGCAGGCTCCACCGGCACCAGGTCCACCAGAGAGCCCGCCGCGATCACGAAGCCCCCCACGTGGATAGAGGTGTGGCGCGGGTAGCCCTTGAGCTCCGCGGCCAGCTCCAGGGTGAGGCGCACCCTGTGCTCCGCTGGGTCCAGGCCCGCCTCGCGGACCAGCTCCTCCAGGCTCACGCCGTCTCCTGCGGCCCACCGATCCGTGCTCTTGGCGAGGCGCTCCACCTGATCGCGGGAGAGCCCCATCGCGAGCCCCGCGTCACGCACCGCGGAGCGCCACCGGTACGAGATCACCTCGTTGACCAGCGCGGCGCGATCCCTCCCGTAGCGGGCGTAGATGTACTGGATCACCTCCTCGCGCCGCTGGTGCTCGAAGTCCACGTCGATGTCGGGTGGCTCTCCGCGCTCCACCGACAGGAAGCGCTCAAAGAGCACCGACATCCGCGATGGATCCACCGAGGTGATGCCCAGCGCGTAGCAGACCGCGGAATTGGCCGCGGAGCCGCGCCCCTGACAAAGGATCCCCTCGCGCCGCGCGAAGCGGACCACGTCATCCACCGTGAGGAAATAGTGGGGGAAATTCAGCGCCTCGATCACCCGCAGCTCGTGGGCGACCAGGGCCCGCACCTCAGCGGGAGCGCCGTCGGGATACCGCTCCCCCAGCCCACACTCCACCCGATCCTTGAGCCACCCCATCGCGGTGTAGCCCGCGGGGATCACCTCCTCTGGGTACTGGTAGGAGAGGCTGTCGAGGGAGAAGGTGCAGCGGCCGGCCACCCGCTCTGCCTCGCGGATCGCCTGGGGATAGTCCGAGAACCTGGCCAGCCACTGATCCTCCGGCAGCAGGTGTCGCTCGGCGTTGGCCTGGAGCCAGCGGCCCGCCCCGTCAAGGGGCACGCGTCGCCGGATCGCGGTGAGCAGATCGGCGAGGCGCCTGCGATCCGGCTGGTGAAACAGCGGGGCGTTACTGGCCATCAGGGGGCTCCCCACCGCCTTGGCGAGGGCGACCGCGCTGCGGGTGCGCTCCCCGTCGCCTGGCGCGAGGGACCTGGTGAGGACGATCTCCAGGTGCCCACCAAAGGCCTCGCGGAGCGGCGCCACCTCCTCCTCAGACCAGCCGTAGTGGACCGCGCAGGTGAGACCCTGTGGATCCTCCACCAGCCTCCGCCACGTCACGCTCGCGCGGCCCTTGTCGCTCCCGGCCCGGGCGGCGGTGAGCAGCCTGGTGAGGGCAGACCACCCCCTCGCGTCCTCGACCAGCAGGCTCACCGGGGGGCGCGCTTCCACCGTGAGGGTTGCCCCGACGATCAGAGCGACACCGGCGCTCTTGGCTGCCTTGTGCGCGCGCACCAGCCCGTACACGCCGTCCCTGTCCACCACCCCCAGGTGGGACACCCCTAGCCGGGCGGCGGTCTCCACCATCTCCTCCGGGTGAGAGGCCCCCTCCAGGAAGGAGAGCGAGGTTCGCGCCAGCAGCTCTGGGTAAGGCATAAACTGATCCTATGTTCACCATGAACACCTGTCCAGCTTATTCTATTTCTCCCCCTGAGGAACCCCAAACACCCCGTCTGGAATTACACTGTACCCGCAGGAGGCAGCAGATGACTCCCACCGTTGAAGATCGCCTGGACGCCCTAGAGACTGAGCTCCACACCCTCCGCAGGCGCGACAAGGCCCAACGGGTGCTGCTCGGAGGGCTGCTCACCGCGGGCCTGCTCATCGCCAGCGTCGGCGTCGCGGGAGGCGTCAAGCGCAGCCTGTACCTGGAGAGCGAGGACGGGGTCCACGCGATGGAGATCACCCCGGACGGCATTGAGTTCCGGGTGGACCAGCACCCTAGGATGCGCCTCACCGTGGGCGAGGGCTGGGCCTCCCACACCATCTTGGCGGACGACGGCGCGGTGATCTACTCGGCGGGGACCGACGCTCAGGGCAGCGCGGTGCGCCTGTTCGCCCCAGAGGGCACCCTGCGGGCAGAGTTCTCGGAGCGGCTGCTAGACTCCGGCTCTGGCCTGCGCCTTTACGACAAGGAGGGGCACCCCAGGGTGAGCCTCTACTCGTCACGCCGCGGCGGAGAGTCTGGGCTGGAGCTCACCGATCCCTCCCGCCAGCCCCGGGTGGGCATCTACGCCAAGCCCGACGGCGCCAGCGTCTTCCAGGCCAGCACCTCCGACGCCTCTGCAGAGGTGGAGATCTCAGTCCAGCCACAATCGGACGTGGTCTCGCGTATGTATGGCGGGATCCCCTCTGCCACAGAGGGCGAGCCCCTCCTGCCGATGGTCTTCCTCCTCGACGGAGCCGGAAGGCAGAGGAGCCTGACCACCTACGAGCCCTAGTGGGCCGCTCCACCCGCGCGGGCACCGGTTCGCTGGCCTCTCGACGGGTGCCCATGTTCCTGCGCTCGTCGAGTGCAAAAGAACGGTTTCTCCCCGGGGAGCTTCGACCACGGGCCGACATGCTTGGCGACTCGGCGCCCGTTCTCAGTCTGGAAGATTCGACGAGCGATTTCACCTGATTGTACCTATAGAATGAGGACGCGCGCCCTGAAAGATAGTCCGGCTGATTGACCGGTGCCCCGGCGCGGATCACCCGCGCGCCGCGTTGACGGTCGCCACGCCCAGCCCGCGCCCTCAGGATCGCACCGGAGAAGCCCATGAAGAACCCCCTCGCCCTGCTGCTGATCCTGGCCGCACTCACCCTCCAGGCCGGCTGCGCCGCCGCGGTCCGCTATCACGCGCCCTCCCTCGATCACCTGCCCTCCTCCACCACCTCCACCCAGCGGAGCCTGGGCTTCCTGTGGGGGCTCATTCCCCCCTCCCCCATCAGCCTCGAGCAGTGCGGCGAGCCGGGAATCCAGAAGATGAAGGTGAAACAGGGGCTCATCGACAGCATCATCACCATCGGGACCGGTGGGATCGTGGTCTCCTACAAGGTGAAGATCACCTGCGCCTCGGCCGCGACCACGAGGTAGCGCCGGACGAGGGCCCGAGGGGCTCGCCGCCACAGCGCCGCGGTCCCGCTGGAGCGCCCCGCGGCCCCCGCGAGGTGGTCCTTGGAAAGTACCCACCCCTCTCGCGCTGCGCGCCGACGCCAGGAGGGAAGCGCCCGCTCCTCAGGGGCGCGCCGGCGCAGCCCCAGCTCGGTCTGTGGATGCCCCTGAGAGCTGCCGGTTGGAGGACATCCTCGTGGCGTGATGCGCTGATCTGCGGAGCGCGGAGCCCCCCGAGCGGCCGATCACCGCCCGCTGCTCGGCGGCGCACTGCCTCTGGCGTGCGGAGCGATCCGCTGCGCCACCGCCAGCGCCCACAGCCTCGTGGCGAGGGAACCCCTCCACCGGTCGCTCGACCGCGCTCGCCCCACTAGCGGAACTTTGCCGCGTTGCAGAGGGTGTCGATCTTCTCCTTGGCGCCCCCACAGGTCTTGTAGCGCACCATCGACAGCACCCCAACCCCAGGCTGGAGCGAGACGTCGTTCCACTCCTGCTGCCAGGTCCAGTCGAGCTTCCCGTCCACCTGCCCCACCTGAACGTCCTTGCCCACCGGCTGCCAGCCCGCGTACACGTCGAAGGTGTAGCTGCAGCCCTCCTCCACCTGCGCGGCCGTGTCGCCGAGGTAGTGGTAGTAGAGCCGGCTCTTGGCGTCGACACACTGCCCGGAGGCGTCCACGTCACCACCACAGGGGTGGAAGCGCTGGTTGGGAGGCAGGATCTCCGAGAGGTCCGCGGGGGGCTGCGGCTCCTCAAACTCCACCAGCTTGAAGCCGTCGTCGCAGTGGTCCCACAGCCAGTCGCCCTCCAGCTTGACGAAGGGGTTGGTGCCCACCGGGTTCGAGTCGACCTTCTGCTGACCGTCGTAGATGGTCATGTACATGTCGGAGATCCGGAGCCTGCACCTGCGCGCGTCCACCTTCGCGTACAGCAGCCCCTGGAGCTTGTTGCCGAGGTTGTTGTTGTTGAGGACCACCTTGTTCCAGTCCTCTGTGCCGCGGTACTTGTCGACCCAGGCCTTGCCGTCCACGATCAGCGCCTCCACCTCTGCCGGGGTCTGCTGCACCTGCCCCAGCTCCGCCAGCCGCTCGGGGGTGCAAGAGCCCTTCTTGTTCACCTCCAGCGCCTGACACCAGTCGCGGATGCGAGCCTGCTCGGCACAGCGCGCCTCCACGTCGGCGCCCTCGCCCTTCAGCTCGCAGGTGTAGGTGTAGACGTCCCCCAGCGAGGCGGCGGTGTACTTCACCTTCAGCTTCCCGTCTTCCTTGAACCAGCGCATCCGCGCCTTGGGGTTCTCGCGGTCGGTCTTGTCGGGCATGGCCTCCAACATGGCCCACTGAGTGCCGTCCAGGGTGTCGACGGTCACGTCGCAGGTGGATTTGGTCGCTCCGCCGCGGCTGCAGGCGGTCAGGGCGAGGAGCGAAAAGATGAGTGTGTGTCGCATAGAGACCTCCGGGCAGGGGCCGTTGTAACCGATCCCACACCGAGGGACCCGCGCGCTGCGGACCTTGCCAAACCTCCGGATCGGGCTAGCCCTCCGTCTCAAGAAGGAGCCTCAGTGGAACGCGTCACCCTCTACCTTCGGACCCCCCTCTTCTCCCTTGGCACCGCCAGCGCCCACCTCCCGACCGGCGTCACCGTTGTCGAGGGCAAGGTCCTCGATCAAGCCTCCGGGGGGCTGATCGTCGAGGTGAGCCGCATGCTGTCTGGGGAGCGCGTGCTCTCCGAGGCGCCGATCCGGCTGCTGATCCCGATGAGCAAGGTCGATCACGTCCACGTGCTGGAGTAGCCAGGCGAGAGCGCGGCCCCCGCGCGGGCACCCGCTCCAAGGAGGGGGTTCAGCGGAGCTTCCGCGAGGGCTCGCGCGGGTCCGGGGCCGGTAGTCCCGAGGCCAAACCGCGCCACCACCGCGCTCCCAGCCGGCAGCCTACCGCGCGGAGCCTCCAACGCATCCTCCGGTCCGAGCACACCGCGGCGGGTCCGGTGGTGGAGGCGGACGAGCGACGGCCCGTTCCGGAGGCCGGAGCGCACCAGCAGGAATTCCGGCCCTCGAGCTCACAGGCTCGACTGCGGTCTCGGACGCGGTGGATCCGTCGACGACCTCGAGCCGAAGCGCACGCGCCTGGCGGTCCAGGTCCTCGGCGTTGAGGCGGAGGTAGGCCCGCTCGCCCGCCACCACGGTCCTGGCGTCTCGGGAGGGGCCGCGGGGGCGGAACAGGCGAACGCTCAGTCGCGACGCAGGTCAACCTAGTTGTCGCCCGATTCGGATTCCTCTCTAGCTCGGCGCGCTCCCCCCGCTGCCCTGCGCTCCAGAGCCGTCCAGGACCTTCTTCCCCGGCCCTGCGGGCCTCCTCTCTATGTGCCCCCTGCCAAGCTCTCCGCGCTCTTGGGGGGCAGCGGGCAATGTCCCCATCTGTAGGTGGCGACACCGCCCCCTGTGTCACCATAGTCGTCGTGTCCAGCCAGTCTGAGAGCAGGGGGTTGAGGAGGCCGACATGGGCCGCACGGAACCATAATCAGAAGAGTTCAAGGCCGAGGTGGACGCGTGCGGCCACCTGGCGGACCGCCTCGCGGCGCACCACCCCGCGGACCTCGGCGGTGAGGACCTCGGAGACGACGCCGTAGCGGAAGAGGGCGCGTGGGGAGAGGGTCGGCAGGGGCTTCGGGACGTCCATGAGGGGCACTCCAGTGCGTGTTCCTGGATTACCGGGGCGTCCTGGACGGGCTGCGGACCGTATTCGTGGAGACGATGGGCGGGTCCCGCCCGCCGAGGTCGACCAGGACCTGCCGGTCGCGGTCCCACCGCCAGGGACGCCCCCAGCAGCCGGTCATGGCCCCGAGGCGGAGGA
>JAFGVK010000028.1 GCA_016938035.1 Deltaproteobacteria bacterium
CAGCTCGAATCGACAGCCATATCGCCGTGCTGACGGTCAGGAGAGGGCATCCTGCACGTCCCCTCCGATCGGACCGCAGGAGCGGTGGTCCGAAAGCCCTATCGCACAAGCTGACGGTCACCGCGGATCGGGCTGACGGTCCCCGACCGGCGCGCGTCGCCCGCTCGGACCGATGGCCATATCAGCTATGCTGACGGTCAGGAGAGGGCATCCTGCACGTCCCCTCCGATCGGACCGCAGGAGCGGTGGTCCGACCGCCTCCAAGTACAAGCTGACGGTCACCGCGGATCGGGCTGACGGTCCCCGACAGGCGCGCGTCGCCCGCTCGGACCGATGGCTATGTCAGCTATGCTGACGGTCAGGTGAGGGCCTCCTGCAAGTCCCCTCCGATCGGGCCGCAGGAGCGGTGGTCCGACCGCCTCCAAGCACAAGCTGACGGTCACCGCGGATCGGGCTGACGGCCCCCGACCGGCGCGCGGCGGCAGCTCGAACCGACAGCCATATCGCCGTGCTGACGGTCAGGAGAGGTCCTCCTGCAAGTCCCCTCCGATCGGACCGCAGGAGCGGTGGTCCGAGCGCCTCCAAGCACAAGCTGACGGTCACCGCGGATCCCGACAGGGGTGTGGCGCCCGCTCGGACCGACAGCGTTTTTGGTCGTGCTGACGGTCAGGGTTGGGTCTCACAGACCACAGCTGAGGCGCTGGGGCCCCGCGAGGATCCCGCCGGATCTGCGGAGGCGCGACCGCGAGAGGGAGGGCAGGACCTCGTGCTTCGGCACCTGGCGTTGGGGGGCGGTCGCGGCCGCGCGGCCGCGCTCAGCGAGGCGCTGACTCGCGCGCCCGGTGCGGCCAGGCCCTACACGTTGCGCCGGTACTCTCCGCCCACCTCGAACAGGGCCGCGGTGATCTGGCCCAGGGTGGCGACCCGGACCGTCTCCATCAGCTCGCCGAAGATGTTGCCGCCGGTCCTGGCCACCTGCTGCAGCCGGGCGATGGCGGGGCCAGCCTCGTGGGCGTGGGCTGCCTGGAAGCGGCGCACGCTCTCGATCTGCGCGTTCTTCTCCTCGTAGCTGGCGCGGCGCAGCTCGGGGGTGGGCGGGGTCCAGTCCTCGCCCTTGTCGGGGTCGAGGAAGGTGTTGATGCCCACGATCGGGAAGGAGCCGTCGTGCTTCTTGTGCTCGTAGTAGAGCGACTCCTCCTGGATCTTCATCCGCTGGTACTGGAGCTCCATCGAGCCCAGCACGCCGCCCCGCTCCGAGAGCCGCTCGAATTCCTGGAGCACCTCCTCCTCCACCCTGTCGGTGAGCCACTCGATGAAGTGGGAGCCCTGGAGGTAATTCTCGTTCTTGGCCAGCCCGAATTCCTGGTTGATGATCTTCTGGATCGCCATCGCCCGCCGGACCGACTCAGGGGTGGGGGTGGTGACCGCCTCGTCGTAGGCGTTGGTGTGGAGGGAGTTGCAGTTGTCTGCCAGGGCGAGCAGCGCCTGGAGGGTGGTGCGGATGTCGTTGAACTGCATCTCGCGGGCGTGCAGGGACCTCCCCGAGGTCTGGATGTGGTACTTCAGCTTCTGGGTGAGGGTCGAGGCGCCGTAGCGGTCGCGCATCGCGACGGCCCAGATCCGCCGGGCCACCCGCCCGATGACCGTGTACTCGGGGTCCAGCCCGTTGGAGAAGAAGAACGAGAGGTTCTTCCCGAAGTCGTCGATCTTCATCCCCCGGTTCAGGTAGTACTCCACGAAGGTGAAGCCGTTGGCGAGGGTGAAGGCCAGCTGGGAGATGGGGTTCGCCCCCGCCTCAGCGATGTGGTAGCCGCTCACCGACACCGAGTAGAAGTTCCGCACGTCGTTGTCGATGAACCAGCGCTGGATGTCACCCATCATCCGCAGGGCGAATTCGGTCGAGAAGATGCAGGTGTTCTGGGCCTGATCTTCCTTGAGGATGTCCGCCTGCACCGTCCCTCGCACGCTGGAGAGGGTCTGCGCCTTGATGCTGGCCCGCTCCTCGGCGGTGGGGGCGCGCCCCTCGCGGGCGGTGAAGGCGTCCACCTGCTGGTCGATCGCCCCGTTGAAGAACATCGCCAGCATCATCGGGGCGGGCCCGTTGATGGTCATCGACACCGAGGTGGTGGGGGCGCAGAGGTCGAAGCCGGCGTAGAGGCGCTTCAGATCGTCGAGGTGGGGGACTGAGACCCCGCTCTCGCCCACCTTTCCGAAGATGTCCGGGCGGGGGTCCGGGTCCTGCCCGTAGAGGGTGACCGAGTCAAAGGCGGTGGAGAGCCGGGTGACCTCCTCGCCCCGGCAGAGGTAGTGGAAGCGGGCGTTGGTGCGGGCGGGGCCGCCCTCGCCGGCGAACATCCGCTTGGGCTCCTCGCCCAGGCGCTTGAGGGGGAAGACCCCGGCGGTGAAGGGGAAGGAGCCGGGGATGTTCTCGCGGCGGGTGAATTCCACCACCGCCCCGTGCTCCTGAGTGGAGGGGAGCACCACCCTGGGGATCTTCAGGTGCGAGAGGCTCTCGAGGGTGAGGGGCTGAGAGAGGGTCTTGCCCCGGACGGCGAAGGCGTAGGTGTCGCCGGACCAGGCGCGCTGCACCTCGGGCCACCCGTCCACCGCCGCCCGGGTCTGGGGGTCGAGGCTGGCGTCTGCGGCCAGGTAGTGGGGCCTCACCGCCTCGGCGGCCGGGTCGTCGCCCAGCACCTCCAGCGCGGTGGCCAGCCCCTGCCTGCGCCGCGCCAAGGCGACCAGCTCATCGGTCTTGGCGTGGTAGCTGCGCACCGTCCTGGCGATGTCCGCGAGGTACTGGACCCGCGCCCCCCCGATCAGGGGGGTGGGCTGGTCCGAGGTGCCTGCGGTGATGACCGCGCTGGTGCCGTCCGCGTAGGCGAGGAGCATCCGCTGCACCGCCTCGAACAGGCGGTTGACGCCCTGGTCGTTGAAGCGGGAGGCGATGGTGCCGAACACCGGCAGGGCCTCATCGGGGGCGGTCCACAGGTCGAGGTTGCGGCGGACCTGCTTCCGAACGTCGCGCAGGGCGTCGAGCCCCCCCCGCTTCTCGAGCTTGTTGATCACCACCAGGTCCGCCTGGTCCAGCATCTCGATCTTCTCAAGCTGGGTCGGGGCGCCGTATTCGGGGGTCATCACGTACAGGGACAGGTCCGCCAGGCTCACGATGTCCGCGTCGCCCTGCCCGGTGCCGCTGGTCTCCACCACCACCAGGTCGTAGCCCGCCAGGCGGCAGGCGTTGGCGGCGTCCCTGGTCGCCTCGGAGAGCTCGCCCTTGCGGTCCCTGGTGGCGAGGGACCGCATGAACACCCGGTCGGGGTCGAGGGCGTTCATGCGGATGCGGTCGCCCAGCAGGGCGCCGCCGGTCCGCTTGCGGGTGGGGTCCACCGAGAGCACCGCGACCTTGGTGTCCGGCGCGGCCTCCAGGTAGCGGCGGAGCAGCTCGTCGGTGAGGGAGGACTTGCCCGCCCCGCCCGGTCCGGTGATGCCCAGGATCGGGGTGTGGATGGCCTCGCCCTCCGCCAGGGCGTCGCGCAGGTCCGCGGTGAGCATCGTGCGGTCCTCTACCGCCTCCTCGGAGAGGGTGATCAGCCGGGCCAGGGCCCCCTGCACCCCGTCGCGCACCGCGGCGATGGAGGTGGGCGCGACCTCGGAGGGCCGGAAGTCGGAGCGGGTGAGCAGGTCGTTGATGATGCCCTGGAGCCCCAGGTGGATGCCGTCCTCGGGGGAGTAGATGCGCTCCACCCCGGAGCGGTGCAGCTCCTCCATCTCTTCGGCCACGATCACCCCGCCGCCTCCGCCGAAGATCTTGACGTGGGCGGCGCCGCGTGCGTCGAGGAGCTGGCGCATGTAGCGGAAGAACTCCATGTGGCCGCCCTGGTAGGAGGACACCGCCACCGCCTGCGCGTCCTCCTGGACCGCGGCGCTCACCACGTCGATGACGGACCGGTTGTGGCCCAGGTGAATGACCTCGGCCCCAGACGACTGGAGGATGCGGCGCATGATGTTGATCGAGGCGTCGTGGCCATCGAACAGGCTGGCGGCCGTCACGATGCGGATGGCGTTCTGGGGCGTGTAGTGGGCGTCCATGGGTCCTCCGTGGGGGAGGTGCCCTATATCGCGTGAGGCCGCGCTGATCAGGCGGGATCACTCCCGCAGGAAGTCCTCGACCACCCTGTTGGTGAGGCGTGAGAACTCCACGTGGTAGGAGTGGCCGCCCCCGTGGACGCAGAACAGCTCCGCGTTGGGGATGCGGTCGGCGAGCAGGTGAGCGTTCTGCGGGTCCACCACCTCGTCCTCGTCCCCCGTCATCACCAGCGTGGGGTGCTCCAATTCGGGGAGCCGGTCCCAGGCGTCGAAGCTGTCGTGGGCCTGCCACTGGCGCAGCACCCCCACCGGATCGGGGGGGTACCGGACCCTGGCCCTGGCGAAGGCCTCCACCAGGTGGGCGCGGGTGGTGCGGAATTCTCGACCGAACAGCTTGGGCACCACCTGGCTGGCGTAGACCTCGGGGGAGATCGCCGTGTCGCGCAGCACCTCCCAAGGCGGGGGGCCCACCCGGTGCTCGCCCCCTGGGTGGGTGCAGCCCAGGACCAGGCGGCTCACCCGGTTCGGCCAGCATAGGGCCAGCTCTTGAGCGATCGCGCCGCCCATCGAGACCCCCCAGGCGTGGACCCGCTCGATCTCCAGCCGATCGAGGAGCAGCACCAGATCCTCGGCCAGGGCGTAGATGTCCACGTCCTCATCCACTACTGAGGAGTCGCCCATGCCGCGGTTGTCGGGGACCAGCACCCGAAAGCTCCGCTTGAGGTGGGAGGTCTGCCGCGACCACCCCTCCTTCCTCCCGCCCGCGCCGCTGATCAGCAGCAGGGGAGGGGCGGCGCGCGGTCCCAGATCGAGGTAGGCGAGCTCCAGGTTGGGGCGTATCCTCGCGAACATAGGTGCTCCCAGGGCAGCGCTCCTGATACACTGCGGGCCGGAGGTTCGCCATGCATGGAATTCGACAGGACGAGGTGATGAGCAAGGTGCGCTCCACCGGGCTCTTCAAGACCGTCCGCCAGACCCCGGGCTGGGTGTGGATCGTCATTGGGGGCGTGGTGCTGCTGATCGTGGGGGTGGTCGCGGCCAGCGCGGTGCATCACCGCAGGGAGCACGAGGAGTGAGGCGGCTGCTGACCTTCGCCGGGGTGGCCGCTGCGGTGGCGGTGGGGGCCCTGTGGTGGCTCCACGACGGGGACCTGGCCGAAGCGGTCGCGCCCGCGCTGGTGGAGTGGGACGCGGACCGCCTCGCGATGGACGCGGGGGTGCCGGCTGAGCCCGCGCCGCCTGTCCCCGCGCAAGCGCCGCAGCCGTAGGGGGCGCTACGCCGCTCGCCTGTCCCGCGCCGGGCTGGGGGGTTAGGTCTGGCTCCCCCCCGAGGATCACATGGCGATTCGCACCGACAAGCCCAGCTGGCTGAGGGTCCGCCTCCCAGGCTCGCCCCGTTACCTCCGCATCAGGGAGCGGGCCAAAGCCCTCTCGCTGGCGACGGTCTGCCAAGAGGCTAAATGCCCGAACATCGGGGAGTGCTGGGGCTCCGGCACCGCCACCTTCCTGGTGCTGGGCGACACCTGCACCAGGGGCTGCCGCTTCTGCGCGGTCAAGACCTCGCGCAACCCTGCGGCGCTGGACCCCGACGAGCCCGCCCACCTCGCAGAGGCGGTGGCGGCGATGGAGCTGGACTACGTGGTGCTCACCTCTGTGGATCGCGACGATCTGGAGGACGGCGGATCGGCGCAATTCGCCCGGTGCGTGGAGGCCATCCACGAGGTGCGTCCCGCCGCGCGGGTCGAGGTGCTGATCCCCGACTACCAGGGGGCGCGCCTCCAGGTGGTGCTCGACGCGCGCCCGGTGGTGCTCGCCCACAACCTCGAGACGGTGGAGCGCCTTAGCCCCTCGGTGCGCGACCCGCGGGCGGACTACCGCCGCTCGCTCGCGGTGCTGGCGGAGGCGCGGGAGCGCGCCCCGCACATCAAGACCAAGTCCTCGATCATGGTGGGCCTCGGAGAGACCCTGGAGGAGGTGGAGGTGGCGATGCGCGACCTCCGCGCGGTGGGGGTGGACTACCTCACCCTGGGGCAGTACCTCCAGCCCTCGCGGCGCCACCTGGAGGTGGTGGACTTCGTCCGCCCCGAGCAGTTCGAGGCCTGGGCGGCGCTGGCCCTGTCGCTCGGCTTTGAGGATGTGGCCTCAGGGCCGCTGGTCCGGTCCTCCTACCGGGCCCACCAGATGTTTCACCCCGCGGAAGACGCGGCGGCACCCACCCCATCGCACAGCGCAGAGACGGAGAGAGCATGAGCAGCTACGACTACCAGGCGATCGTGATCGGAGCAGGCCCCGGCGGCTACCCAGCGGCGATCCGCCTGGGGCAGCTTGGGATCAAGACCCTGATCGTGGAGAAGGGCGAGCTGGGCGGGGTCTGCCTCAACGTGGGCTGCATCCCCTCCAAGGCCCTGATCACCGCCGGCCGCCGCCTCCACGAGGTGCGCGAGGCGGACAAGATGGGCATCGTAGTGGGTGGCACCGCGGCGGTGGATATGGGCGCGCTCCAGGCCTGGAAGGGCTCCGTGGTGCAGCGCCTCACCCGCGGGGTCGGCACCCTGCTCCAGGGCAACGGGGTGGAGGTGCTCCGGGGGGAGGCGGTGCTCACCGCGCCCCACACGGTGCAGGTGCGGACCGCGGAGGGCGAGCGCACCCTCACCGCGGAGCACGTGGTGCTCGCGACCGGCTCCTCGCCGATCCAGATCCCCGGCTTCTCCTTCGATGACGCGCCGATCCTCGACTCCACCAAGGCCCTGGCCCTGGACCAGGTGCCCGGGCACCTCGTGGTGATCGGGGGGGGCTACATCGGGCTGGAGCTGGGCACCGCCTACGCCGCGCTGGGGGCCAAGGTCACGGTGGTGGAGGCCACCGACCAGCTGCTGCCCGGCTTCGATCCCGAGGTGGTCAAGCTGATCGCCCGCAACCTCAAGAAGGCCAAGGTCCGCGCCCTGCTCTCCACCAAGGCGCTCGGCTGGGAGCCCGATGGGGACGGGGTGATCGTCCGGGTCGAGGGCGCGAAGGGAGAGGAGCGTATCGCCGCTGACAAGGTGCTGGTGACGGTGGGGCGCCGCCCCAACACCAGGGGGGTGGGGCTGGAGGCCCTGGAGGTGGCCCTCGACGGGCCCTTCGTCAAGGTGGACGCGCAGCGCCGCACCAACGTCGAGGGGCTGTTCGCCATCGGCGATCTGGCGGGGCAGCCGATGTTGGCCCACAAGGCCACCCACGAGGGCGAGATGGTGGCCGAGATCATCGCCGGGCACCAGGTGTCCTGGGACGTGCGCTCGGTGCCCGCGGTGGTGTTCACCAACCCCGAGGTGGGGGTGGCCGGCATCCAGGAGCACCAGGCGCAGGGGCCGGTCAAGGTGGGGCGCTTCCCCTACGCCGCCATCGGCAGGGCCCTCACCACCAACGAGACCGACGGTTTCATCAAGACCGTGGCCGACGCCGAGACCGGCGAGCTGCTCGGGGTGACCATCGCAGGGGCCCACGCCTCGGACCTGATCTCGGAGGCGGCGCTGGCGATCGAGATGCACGCGGAGCTCAAGGACCTCTCGCTCACCATCCACCCCCACCCCACCCTGGGGGAGGGGCTGATGGAGTCGGCCAAGGCCGCGCTAGGCGAGGCGATCCACATCCTCAACGGGTGAACCCCGAGCAGGCCCGAGGGCTTCAGGCCGCTGACGGCCGGGCCCCTGACAGGAGTGGTCAGGTCGCGTCGCGCGCTAGCGCGTGGCTTGGGCTGCGCCTGGTATGGGGCACCGGAGACAGGCCCCTCCGCGGGGAGGGGGCGTGGCCCTCAGCGGGCGCTAGCCCAGGTACCAGCGGGTCTCGTTGCGCTCACCGGTGCGGTAGACCTGCCCCAGCTTCTCCAGCTCCAGCAGGCGGGAGCGGACATGCCGGTGGTTCCAGCCTAGCTGGCGGGTCAACTCACCGGTGCTGATCCCCTCACCGGGGAGGTTGAGACGCGCCATCAGGTTGACGAGCTTCTCTACGTCGCGGTCGGCGGAACGGGATGCGGCGGAATTGTCTGCGCTCATGGGATCTCCGGGCTAATGTCTCCCACGCCGCACGGGTGTCGGTGACACCATGTGCTCCAGGTTGGCTATCACTTTGGATTGGGTACGGCTATGTTTTTGGTCCTTGAAGGGCTGGATGGTGCGGGTACGACTACGCAGTCCGCTAGGTTGGTGCAGTGGTTGGGCGGTCTAGGCCTGGCGGTCCAGCCCACCAGAGAGCCCACAGGGGGCCCGGTGGGGCGCCTGATCCGCACCACCCTGCGGGGAGAGCCCGGCAGCCCGCGGGTGGAGAGCCTGCCCTGGCTGTTCGCGGCGGACCGGGCCGACCACCTGCACCGCCTGGTGGAGCCGGCGCTGGCCCGCGGAGCGTGGGTGGTCTCGGATCGCTACCTCCACTCGTCCCTGGCCTACCAGAGCCTGACTCAGCCGATGGAGCAGGTGCTAGCGCTCAACGCCACGTTCCGCGCGCCGGATCTGACGCTGTTCCTGGACGTGTCGGTGGATGCCTGTCTGCGCCGCATCGAGGCCCGGACGGACGCCCCTCGGGAGATCTACGAGGAGCGAGAGCGCCTGGAGCGGATCAGCGCCCTCTACCAGCAGGGGCTGGACCTGCTGATCGCCCGGGGGGATCGGGTCGTGCGGCTGGAGGGGGAGCTCTCGGTGGACGAGGTGAGCGAGGCGGTGCGCGCGCGCGTTGCCCCGCTGGTGGGGGCTGAATAGTCGTCAGCCTGCAGGAGGCCCACGATGCTTGATCCGAAGCTGGTGACGACCGAGCCCGCGCTCGTGAAAGACAATCTCAGGCGCAGGCACGCCGCGCAGGAGCTCCTGGACGCGGTGGACGAGGTGGTCGCGCTGGGGGCCACCCGCTCCCGCCTGATCGGGGAGCGTGACGAGCTGCGCAACCAGCGCAACGTGCTCTCCAAGGAGATCGGCGCGCTGTTCAAGGCCGGGAAAGCGGAGGATGCCGCAGCAGCCAAGGAGCAGGTCAAGGCGGGCAGCGAGCGCACCGCGGCGATCGAGGAGGAGCTGGCAGGGGTGGAGCTCAGGCAACAGGCGCTGATGATGAGCTTTCCCAACCTGCTCGACCCCGAGGTGCCCGAGGGCGCCGGCGAGGACGACAACCCGGTGGTGCGCCACTGGGGCGAGCCCCGCGCCCTGGATTTCGAGCCTGTGGCGCACGTCGAGCTGGGCGAGGCCCTCGGCATCCTCGACTTCGAGCGCGCCGCGAAGATCTCTGGCTCGCGCTTCTGGGTGCTCAGGGGGCAGGGGGCCCGGCTGGAGCGGGCGATCTTCAACTTCTTCCTCGACCTCCACACCGAGCAGCACGGCTACCAGGAGGTGATGGTCCCCTACATCGTCCAGCGCCAGGCGCTCGAGGGCACCGGGCAGCTCCCGAAGTTCGAGGAGGACCTGTTCAAGCTCCAGGGCAAGGTCAACGGAGAGGACGCCTACCTGATCCCCACCGCCGAGGTGCCGGTCACCAACCTCCACCGGGAGGAGATCCTCGACCTCCAGGAGCTGCCGCGCAAGTACGTCGCCTTCACCCCGTGCTTCCGCTCCGAGGCGGGCTCCGCGGGGCGGGACGTCCGCGGGCTGATGCGGGTCCACCAGTTCCACAAGGTGGAGCTGGTGTGGGTGACCGAGCCCGAGCGGTCGGAGGAGGCCCACCAACTGCTGCTGGGGCACGCTGAGCGGGCGCTCCAGCTCCTGGGACTCCCGTACCGGGTGATGCTCCTCTGCAGCGTCGACACCTCGTTCTCTGCGGCGAAGTGCTACGATCTGGAGGTCTGGGTGCCCAGCCAGGGCAAGTACCGCGAGGTCTCGTCGGTCTCGAACTTCGGAGACTTCCAGACCCGGCGGATGCAGCTCCGCTACCGCCCGGACGGCGAGGGGGGGAAGAAGGCGAAGCCTCGCCTCGCCCACACGCTCAACGGCTCCGGGCTGGCTGTGGGGCGGACCATGGTGGCCATCCTCGAAAATTACCAGCAGGCCGATGGCTCGGTGGTGATCCCCGAGGTGCTCAGGCCCTACATGGGGGGAATCGAGATCCTTCGCCCTGGGAAGGCTTGACACCTGGGGGGGGAGCCTATAGTAAAGGGCGACCGCTGCGGGAGGCGTGGCCGAGTGGTTTAAGGCAGCGGTCTTGAAAACCGCCGATCGCAAGATCCGTGGGTTCGAATCCCTCCGCCTCCGCCACATTATTGAAATTGTTATATTGTTTTGGAGTCGTGACCGAGTGGCTGAAGGTGCTTGATTGCTAATCAAGTGTAGGGTTATGAAGCTCTACCGAGGGTTCGAATCCCTCCGACTCCGCCAGCAGGCTGAATGCACTCATAGCTCAATTGGATAGAGCGTCGGACTACGGATCCGAAGGTTAGGGGTTCGACTCCTCTTGGGTGCGCCATTTGAGACCCCCCCGGCTTCGGCCGGGGGGAATCTCTCACCGCCTGCATCGTCTCTGCACTCATAGCTCAATTGGATAGAGCGTCGGACTACGGATCCGAAGGTTAGGGGTTCGACTCCTCTTGGGTGCGCCATCTGAACCGCCTCGTCGAGAATGTGCTCTCGGCGGGGCGGTTCTTTTTTTGTCTCGGGCGTCGATCCGCCTCCCGGACAGGCTGGCGATCCTCGCGGTAGCCCGATGAATCGGTCGATCGCGTCTTTCCTACCAAATCCAGATCGTCAGCACGACGCAAGGGGCTGTCGGTCACAGTGGCCGTCGCCCCCCTGTCGGAGACCGTCAGCTTGTGCAGTGGAGCCTGTCGGACCACCTCCCCTGAGTTCCCATCTGAGGGGAGCAGGTCTGGTACCCAATCCAACCCAGAGCGCCAGGTAGTGAGTCCCCGCGCTGCGCCGCCTCTTCCAAAACGCTGGTTCGTCCGTAGCATGTCGCGAAGAAACTCGGCGTTCTCCCCTAGCGCCGGCGGCCTTGCCACTCGCCGAGGGGGTTCTTACGCGTGGCTCAACCCTCCAGGACCGGGTCGCGCCCCACGAGGGCGTCGTCGGTCGGCCCGGAGGTAGAGGGGGCTACGCCCGCGCCCTCCCGCGCGGCGTCCGCCCCCCGCGCGCCACCGAGCCTCTCGACGTGGCTCTGGTATCAGACCGGACCGCCGGCCCAGACGTCCGCCCCCTGTTCACGATAGCCTCCGATTCGCCAGGTAGATCCGGCTTCATGGGTGACGTCGTGATCACCGTGGCCGATCGCCTCGGCCTCAGCAGCCCTTCGCCGCCCCCGCCACGCCCGTGGAGCGTCTCGGCTGGGTGCTCTCACGAACGAACCAACGTTGTCGACGCGCGCCTCACCCTCTGCGCCGGGCGCTGGGTCCCTCCGGTCCTCGGCCAAGCGGGTGGTTCCACGACCTTGTGAGCTCGGACTGGACCTCCTGTCAGAGGGGCGCCAGGCGGCCAGTCTGCGGGGGCGACCCACAGGCTGGCGCGGTGGGCGCCGATCGAGGTGTCAGCGCCTCGCCCGCCGCCGGATCAGCCCCCCGGTGAGCAGCAGGAGCCACCCCCCCCCGAGCAGGCCCGCGCTGTTGCACCCGCCCTTCTCGGGCTCCTCACAGCCCTCGTCGGTGAGGCCGTCGCAGTTGTTGTCGATGTCATCCCCGCAGATCTCGTCCTGCTCGGGCGAGGCGGTCGCGCGACCGTCGTCACAGTCCTCCTCGCAGATCCGGAACCCGTCCTGATCCAGGTCCGCCTCGTCCGCTGGGATCTGCCCGTCGCAGTCGTTGTCGACACCGTCACACCGCTCTTCAGCGCCGGGGAACCTCGCGTCGGTCGAGTCGTCGCAGTCGCCCTGGCAGATCGAGAGGCCGTCGCCGTCCATGTCCCTGTCCTCGACGGGGACCACGCCGGTGCAGGCGTTGTCGAGGCCGTCGCAGCGCTCGGGCGCGCCGGGGTAGACCGTGGCCTCGCCGTCGTCGCAGTCATAGATCTGCCCCATCAGGTCGAGGGCGCAGGACCCGTCCTGGTCCTCGTCTCCGCTCGCGTCGTCCCCCAGACACAGGTCCAGGTCGTCGCAGCGCCCGTCGTGGTCCGTGTCGCCGGAGGTGGTGTCTCCCTCGCACGGCGCCTCGGAGTCGCAGTAGCCGTCACCGTCCGCGTCATCGGGGCTGTCGAGGGGGCAGGGGTCGCAGGCGTTGGCGCGTCCGTCTCCGTCGAGGTCCTGTCGGTCGTCGCCGTCGGGGCAGAGGTCACAGCCGTCGGGGACCGTGTCGCCGTCCGCGTCGAGGGCGTCATCCTCTCCGGGGCAGAGGTCCGCGCCGTCGCAGGTGCCGTCGCCGTCCGAGTCGCCGGTGGCGTCGAGGGGACAGGGGTCGCAGGCG
>JAFGVK010000185.1 GCA_016938035.1 Deltaproteobacteria bacterium
GCGCTGCCCGCTGGTTACGTCACCAACGACACCGACTGCGACGACTCGGATGACGCCTTTCACCCCGGGGCCACTGAGGCGGACTGCGCCGACCCCGCGGACTACAACTGCGACGGCAGCGTGGGCTACGCGGACGCGGACGGCGACGGCTTCGCGGCCTGCCAGGAGTGCGACGACAGCAGGGCGGACGTGAACCCCGACGCGCCAGAGGTCTGTGACGAGGCGGACAACGACTGCAACGGCCTGATCGACGAGGACGCCGCAGACGCGCCGGCCTGGCACCTGGACGCGGACCACGACGGCTACGGGGACCCGGCGATGCGCCTCTCGGCCTGCGTCGCCCCGGAGGGCTACGTCTCGGACAGCTCCGACTGCGACGACCTGCACGCCCTCTCCTTCCCAGGCGGCGGCGAGGTGTGCGACGGGCACGACAACGACTGCGACGGCACGGTGGACGTGGGCGCCTCGGACGCCCAGACCTGGTACGCCGACGGGGACGGCGATCAGTACGGCGACCCCGACCAGGCCTCCGTGTCTTGTGAGGCGCCCGAGGGGGCGGTGCTCCGCGGGAGCGACTGCGATGACACCCACGCCGCCGCCCGCCCGGGGGGCACAGAGGTCTGCGACGGGCTGGACAACGACTGCGACGGGGCGGTGGACGTGGACGCGGTGGACGCGCGGACCTGGTACGGGGACGGGGACGGGGACGGATATGGGGACTCGGATCAGGTGACCGTCGCCTGTGAGGCCCCCCAGGGGGCGGTGTTGGTCGGCGGCGACTGCGACGACGCCCACGCCGCGGCGCGCCCAGGCGGCAACGAGCTGTGCGACGGGCTGGACAACGACTGCGACGGCGAGATCGACGACAGCGCGACTGACGCGGGGACCTGGTACGCGGATGGCGACGGCGACGGCTACGGTGACCTGCGGTCGAGCGAGCGCGCCTGCGCGCAGCCGGTGGGCTACGTGGCCGACAGCCGGGACTGCGACGACGCGGAGGGCGCCGCCCACCCTGGCGCGGCGGAGACCTGCGCCGACAGCTTCGACAACGACTGCGACGGGCAGATCAACGAGGCGGACGCGGGAGACGCGGCGGTGTGGCACCTGGACGCGGACCGGGACGGCTTCGGGCGGCCGGGGGTGGGGCTCAGGGCCTGCGAGACCCCGGACGGCTACGTCGCCAGCGCTACCGACTGCGACGACCTGGACCAGACCGTGTTCCCCGGCGCCCCGCAGCGCTGCGACGGCCTGGCCAACGACTGCGACGCGGGCCTCCCGGCGGACGAGTCGGACGCGGACGGCGACGGGCACATGGCCTGTGAGGGCGACTGTGACGACGGGCTGGCGGGGGTCTATCCTGGTGCCAATGAGCACTGCGACGGGGTCGACGAGGACTGCGACGGGCTGATCGACGACAGCGCGGTGGACCAGACGGTGTGGCACCTCGACCTGGACGGCGACGGGTATGGGCAGGCCTTCGTCACCAGGACTCAGTGCCTGGCGCCCGACCACTTCGTGGCGGATGGCGAGGACTGCGACGACGCGGACCCCACCACCAACCCGGGCGAGCGAGAGATCCCGGGCAACGACAAGGACGACTCCTGCGATGGCGAGGACCTGCCGCTGCTGGTCTTCGCGGGGGCCCGCTTCTCGGGGCAGCTGTGGGCCATCGACTACTACAGCGGTGAGACCGCATGGATCGCCGAGGGGCTCCCGGAGCTGCTCGACCTCGCGGTGGGCACAGACGGCACGGTCTACGCCGCGGCGATCGACGAGGGGGTGGTGGCGGTGGCCTCGGACGGGACCAGCTCCTGGCAGGTGTTGACGGGCTACGCGGGGATCTCGGGCCTGTGGTTCGACGCCAGCACCGACACCCTGCTGGTCACCAGCTTCGCAGGAGACCTGCTGGAGGTGGACCCCGCCTCTGGTGCGGTGACCGAGCTCTCGGTCGGCAACGCCGAGAGCCTCAAGGACGTGGTCCGCTTTGAGGGGGAGGACACCCTCTACGTGACCGCGGACTCGGCGCTCCGCGCCTACGACCCCACCGCGGACACCTGGACGGATGTGGCCACCTTCTCGCGCGGGGCGTGGGGCCTGCTCCCGGACGATCGCGGGGGCTTCTGGGTGGGCGGCGCCAACGCAGACATGCTGATGCACGCCGCGCTGAGCGGGGCGGTGCGCTACCAGCACACCGGGCTCCCCAACCACTACGGCCTGTGCGCCGACCCCACCGGCGGCGGGCTGGTGGGGGTCGCGGATCACGTCGCGGGGGTCTTCGCCCTAGACCCCGCCACGGGCCTGTCGGAGCAGCTCAACCTCGACGCGCTGGACCAGCCCTTCTCCTGCGGGACCAACGGCCTGCGGGACCAGGACGGGGACGGCTTCCTGGCCAGGGCGCAGGGGGGGGACGACTGCGATGACGCCGACGCACTGGTGTTCCCCGGGGCCTCGGACCCCTTTGGGGACGGAGTGGACGGCAATTGCGACGGGGTGGACGGCCTCGACGGGGACGGGGACGGGGTGCCGGTGGACGCGATCGTGGCGATCTGCGCCGATCAGGACGACGCCGACCCGGCGGTGGGGGTGGACCCCACCTGCGTGCTCAGCGATTGCGCCGAGACCCTCGCGGTGCGTGGCGTCGGCACCCCCAGCGGGGTCTACCCGGTAGATCCCAACGGCGACGGCGACCTGAGCGACGCCCTGCAGGTCTACTGCGAGATGGAGCTCGCGGGCGGTGGCTGGACCCTGGTGGCCAACCGCCGCGCCAACACCGTCAACATCGAGAGCTGCGGCTCGAACCTGGCCCAGTTCTTCACTGGTGGCTGCGGCTCGCCAGACGCGATCACCGCCGCCGACTCCTACGCCCTGTCCGCCGCGCAGCGGGCCCGCTTCGCCCACACCCAGTTCATGCAGGTGCAGTACCTGGACGGGGCGCTCGACGGGGACGACGGCTTCATCTTCGACTACGACGGCGAGGCCTTCCCCAACACCAACGCCTCCACCAACATCCCCGTGGCGCAGGTGTGCGACCTGAGCGGCACCTACTGCGACAGCACCCAGGTGTTCTGGAAGTACATCGGCGACTACTGGTTCCACTCGGCTCAGTGCTTCTCTGGCTCATCCTCTGACACGTCTCACCGTGGTAATTACGGGATCTGCCACAACGACGCCTACAACGGCGGAAACGCCTCCGCGTACCCCACGGACTCCTTCAACGGGGACCGGAACGAGTACAGCCAAGCCAAGCTCTGGAACCACGTGAACACCGCCGCGGCCTACCAGGAGCGGATGTACTTCCGGTAGGTCCGGGCGCCGGGGGCGGCCCCTGCTGCGGCACCCCGCCCCCGGTCAGCCCTCTGCGAGGGCGAAGGCCAGCACGTCCTCGACCGTGTCCACCAGGTGAAAGGTCAGGTCGCGGCGCAGCACCCTTGGGATGTCGTCCAGGTCCATGTGGTTGTGGCGGGGCAGGATGACGGTGTCCACCCCGGCCCGGCGGGCCGCGAGCACCTTCTCCTTTACCCCGCCGACCGGGAGCACCTTGCCACGCAGGGTGATCTCCCCGGTCATCGCCAGGCGCTGACGCACCGCCTTGCCCAGCAGCAGCGAGGCCAGCGCGGTCACCATCGACACCCCGGCGCTGGGGCCGTCCTTGGGGATGGCCCCCGCGGGGACGTGGAGGTGGATGTCCACGTTGAACGCGGTGGCGTCGAGGTTGTAGAGCGATGCGTGGGACTTGAGCCAGGTGAGGGCCGCCTCTGCGGACTCCTTCATCACCTCGCCGAGGGAGCCGGTGAGCTTGAGCCCGCCCTTGCCCTCCATCTTGGCCGCCTCCACGAAGAGGATCGCGCCCCCCGCCGCGGTCCAGGCTAGGCCGATCGCGATGCCGGGCAGGTCGCCCCGCTCGGCGAGCTCCTGGTAGAAGCGCTGCGGCCCGAGGAACTTGGACACCTGAGCCGGGCCGATCACCGTGGGGCTGGTCTTGCCCTCCACCACCTTGCGCGCCACCTTGCGGTGGATGGTGGCGAGCTGCCGCTCAAAGGAGCGCACTCCCGCCTCCATGGTGTACTCCCGCACGATGGTCTGGAGCGCCGGGGTGGTGAACCGGAGGGAACTGGTCTTCAAGCCGTGGCGCTCCTCCTGCCTGGGGAGGAGGAAGTGGCGGGCGATCTCCAGCTTGTCCTCCTCGGTGTAGCCGGGCAGCTCGATCACCTCCAGGCGGTCCATCAGCGCGGCGGGGATCTGGTCCGGCACGTTGGCGGTGGCCACGAACAGCACCTGCGAGAGGTCCACCGGCACGTCGAGGTAGTGGTCGACGAAGGCGCTGTTCTGCTCGGGATCGAGCACCTCCAGCAGGGCGGAGGAGGGGTCGCCGCGGAAGTCGTTGCCCAGCTTGTCCAGCTCGTCGAGGACCATCACCGGGTTGTGGGTGCCGGCCCTGGTGAGGGCGCGGATGATCCGCCCGGGCAGGGCGCCGATGTAGGTGCGCCGGTGGCCGCGGATCTCGGTCTCGTCCTTGATCCCGCCGAGCGCCACCCTGACGTAGCTGCGGCCCAGCGCCCTGGCGATGGAGCGCCCGAGGGAGGTCTTTCCCACCCCCGGCGGGCCCACGAAGCAGAGGATGGGCCCGTTGGACCCCGGGTTGAGCTGGCGCACCGCGAGGTACTCCAGCACCCGCTCCTTCACCTTCTCCAGGCCGTAGTGGTCCTCGTCCAGCACCGCGGTGGCGGTGGGCAGATCGCTGTGGTCTGTGGTGACCGCGTTCCAGGGGTACTCCAGGAAGGTCTCGAGCCAGGTGCGGGTGATGGTGTACTCGGCGGAGTCCTGGTGGATGCGGTCGAGGCGGCGCACCTCCCGCGTCGCCTCTTCGCGGACCTTCTCGGGGAGGTTGAGGTCCTCGACCCGCTGCTCGAACTGGTCGCCGTCCTCGTCGTCGCCGGTGAGCTCTTTGAGCTCCTTCCGCAGCAGCTTGATCTGCTCCTTGAGGGTGTACTCCTTCTGGGACTTGTCCATCTGCCCCTGGACCTTGGCGAAGACCTCGGCGGTGAGCCGCTGCCCGGCCAGCGCGACCGCCAGCAGCTCGACCAGGCGCTCCAGGCGCCGGAGCAGCGAGGCCTCGTTGAGGAGGGCGATGCGGTCGTCCTGGGAGATCTCCAGCTGCCCGGAGAGCTGGTCCGCGAGGCGGGCCGGCTCCGCGGGGGGGGTGGCGAGGGCCGCGTGATCCTCGGCCGTCATCCCGTTCTGGAGGAGGAATTCCTGGAACATGGTGGCCGCCTGTCGCGCCACCGCGGCCAGCTCGATGGGGTCGTCGACCGCCTCGATCAGCAGGTCGCCGTCCACCTCGTTCATCCCGTCCACCACCCGCATGGGGCTGGTGATCCGCACCCGCTTCATACCCTCCACCAGGATGCGGTAGTGATCCTCGGGCAGGCGCGCCACGCGGAGCACCTGGGCGAGCACGCCGACCTGAGAGAGTCGCGCCCTGGTGGGGTCCTCCTCGGCGTCGTCGAGCTGCGGGATCAGGACCAGGGGGGTGTTGTGCTCGATGTGGGCCTCTAGCGCCCTCATCGAGGTGTCGCGGCCCACCAGGATCGGGTGGATCATTCCCGAGAAGATCACCATTCCACGCAGGGGGATGGCGGCGAGAGGGGTCTCCATGGGTGCTCCGAATCAGGGCGGCTGGTGTAACGTGGTGTGCTCAGAACCGGGAGGAAACACCGTGCGCGCAGTTCGTCTGAAGCTGGGTGAGCCGATCATGCCCTTTGGCGACCTCGCCGCGGAGCTCCCGGTGCTGGGGAGGCCCCTGCGGGAGGTGCAGGACGAGGCCCTGCGCAGGGCGGGGCTGGAGCCGGGCGATCCCCCCGAGGAGGGGCCCTACCTAGTGCTCGGGGACCACACCTGGGTCACCGCGCCGCTGCTGAGGCGCTTCCTGGCGGCGTGCCCTCCCGGCGGCGGGCAGCTGGTGCTCACCGGGCCCTTCGTGGAGCTGACCAGAGCCCTGCAGGAGCTGGAGGGGGTGTCGCCGCGCTACCCCCTGGCGGTGCTCCCCGGCGGTTCGCCTGATCCCGCCCGCCTCGCCGCCCTGCCCGAGGTGCTGGTTGGGCTCGACGAGCGCGCCCACCCCAGCGAGTTCACCCACCCTGTGCTGGCGCAGGCCGCTGGCGGCGAGCTGGTGGTGAGCGACGCGATGATCCACACCATCACCCACTGGTCCCACCTGATGCGGGTCAGCTTGATGGCGATCGCGGCGAGGGCGGAGGGGGCGCGGCGGACCTTCGAGGCGATGCCGTGGTGGCGGAAGGGGTGGGAGGCGCTCAAGCTGTTGGCCAGGGTGCGCTCGATCAACCCCTACCGCCTCGCCGGGGGGCTGAGTGAGCGGGGCAGGCGCTGCCGGGTCCACCCCACCGCGGTGGTGGAGGCCAGCATCCTGGGCGATGACGTGGAGATCGGCCCCTTCGCGGTGGTGCGGGCCTCGGTGATCGGGGACGGCGCGAAGATCGGGGAGCACTGCCGCGTGAACGTGTCGAGCGTGGGCGCGCGGGCGCAGCTCTCGCGGGGCGCTACCCTGAACCTCAGCGTGATGATGGACGAGGCCTTCATCTCGCAGGGCAACGGCTTCCAGGGCTGCGTGTTCGGAAGGCAGGCCTTCGTGGCCTGGGGCGCCACCGCCTTTGACCTCACCTTCGGGCGTGACATCCAGGTGTGGCACAAGGGGCTGCGCGCCTCTTCGGGGGTGCGCTTTCTGGGCGCCGCCTTCGGGCACAGGGCCAAGGTGATGCCCCACGTCATCATCGGCTACGGCGAGGAGATCGCGAATGACGGCTTCCTCGTCGCCGACCCCGAGCAGGTGGCCAGGCGCATCCCCCAGGAGCTGTCGTCAGAGCCCCACGTGGTGCGCGGGGGGAGGGCGGTGCCCCTGAGGTGAGCTCCCCGTGGGCGCACGGCGCTGCTCCCTCCGCCGGACCGTCTCACCCACGGGTTCTGGAACCCGTGGGGGCTCCGAGGCACCGCATCCGACCGGAGGTTCAGAGGTAGCTCGCCCGTACCAGGCGGAGCGACAGGCCTTGATCACCGTACCGCCCAGACGGGTCCTGCGGGGGGCCTTCGGCACGCGCTTTGCGCCCGATCCCGCAGGGGGAAAGGGGGCGGCGAGCCCCCAGCAGGGGGGGGGGAATGGGGGGGGAGGCAGTCCCCGACCCCAACGGGGGGCTACGGAGGAGGGCGGAGCCCCCTTGGCGGCGGCCGTCAGGCGGCCGGTACGTTGGATCTCAGCGCGTTGGCAGCACCCGCTCCCTCCGCCAGCACGGCAAGCGGTGAGCAGACCTTGGGCCAAACGAGGATCATGGCCCGCGTCGGTGCTGCGGCCTGTGCCTGGAGGGGGCAGGCACCCCTACCGCTTCCGCGCTGGGGGGCTCCCACAAGCCGCGGCGCCGGGCAGGGGCTTCTGTAGCGCGGCCCCCTCGTTTCGCGGCCGTGGTGCACAGCGGGCCGGTGAGGGGATAGGGCTCCTCCTTGCCCCGGAGAGCCCGTGTCCCCACGCATCCGCATCTACGTCGGCGCCTACGGCAGCGGAAAGTCCGAGATCGCCTTGGAGACCGCCCTGCAGTGGGCCAAGACCCGCGAGAAGGTCGCCATCGCCGATCTCGATCTGGTCAACCCCTACTTCCGCTCCCGCGAGAGCCTGACCGAGCTGGCGCGCGCGGGCGTGGAGCTGTTGGCGCCTCCTGGTCCCCTGGCGGGGGCGGACCTCCCGATCATCGTCCCGCAGGTGCGGGGAGCGATCGAGGACCCGTCCAAGCACCTGATCTTGGACGTGGGGGGGGACGACGCGGGCTCCAGGGCCCTGGGCACCCTGGCGCCCTATGTGGAGGGGCAGCCCTGGGAGCTGTGGATGGTGGTGAACAACTACCGTCCGTTTACCTCGGATCTCGAGGGGCTGCGCGCGACGATCGAGCGGGTCGAGGGCTCCGCCCGGCTGAAGGTCACCCACCTCGTCGCCAACCCGAACCTCGGCCCCGACACGGACCGGGATCTGGTCGAGGCGGGCGCCGCGCGCATCGCCGGCTTCGCCGAGGCGCTGGGGGTCCCGCTAGGCGCTGTGGTGATGACCGCTGATATCGCTGATCAGATGGGCGTGACCGAGCTGTACGGCGTTCCAGTGATCAGGCTCTCTCGCCGCCTCGCCCCGGCATGGTATGAAGACCCTTCGCGGCTCTCGGACTCGCGTGATCGACGCGCGCAGCTCATCAAGCCGCCCCTCATGCGCTAGCGAGTCAGGAGGAGCCCCCATGGGCAATCGAATCGAAGTCGACATGGACCGCTGCAAGGGCTGTGGTCTCTGCGTGTCCGCCTGCCCAGCCGATATCATCGAGCTCGGCGACGACATCAACCTCAAGGGGTACCACTTCGCGGTGCTCACTGACGCGGCGGCATGCAAGGCGTGCGCCTTCTGCGGGGTCATTTGCCCCGACGTGGCGATCACCGTGTTCCGCGGCCTCAAGAAGTAGGAGTTTCCATGGAGAAGCTGTTGATGAAGGGGAGCGAGGCCATCGCCGAGGCGGCGGTTCGCGCGGGGTGCAAGCTGTTCTTCGGCTACCCCATCACCCCACAGAACGAGATCCCAGAGTACATGTCCAAGCGCCTGTTTCAGGTGGGAGGGGCCTTTGTCCAGGCCGAGAGCGAGGTGGCGGCCTCCAACATGATCTACGGCTCCGCCGCGGTGGGCGAGCGGGTGATGACCTCCTCCTCCTCTCCCGGAATGGCCCTCAAGCAGGAGGCCATCTCCTACTGCGCTGGCGCCGAGCTGCCCGTGGTGATCGTCAATATCATGCGGGGCGGCCCTGGCCTGGGCGGCATCCAGCCCTCTCAGTCCGACTACTGGCAGGCGACCAAGCCGGGCCACGGGGACTTCCACAGCTTGGTGCTGGCCCCCGCGTCGATCCAAGAGGCGGTCGACCTGGTGATGGACGCCTTCGATCTGGCGGATCAGTACCGCAACCCGGTGCTCATCCTGGCGGACGGCCTGATCGGCCAGATGATGGAGCCGGTCACCTTCCGCCAGCCCACCGAGCGCGTCTTCGACAAGTCGTGGGCGGTCACCGGATGTGTCGATCGCAAGCCGAACATCGTCAACTCCCTCTTCCTCCAGCCGCAAGACCTAGAGGATCACAACCACAAGCTGTTCCGCAAGTACGCCCAGATGGAGCGCGAGGAGGTCCGGGTCGAGGAGTACCTGATGGACGACGCGGAGCTGGCCATCGCGGCCTACGGCACCACCGCCCGCATCGCGCGGACCGCGGTGGATGCTGCCCGCACCGAGGGGATCAAGGTCGGGCTGATCCGGCCCATCACCCTGTTCCCGTTCCCCAAGGCGGCCTTTGAGCGGTATGTCGGGCAGGTGAAGGTCCTCCTCGACGTGGAGATGAGCATGGGGCAGATGATCGAGGACGTCCGCCTGGCGGTCCACGACAGGATCCCGGTGCGCTTCTACGGTCGCGTGGGCGGGATGGTGCCCAGCCCTGGCGAGATCCTGGATCAGATCCGCACCCTCGCGCAGGAGGTGTCCCAGTGAGCGCAGAAGAGAAGATCGTTTTCAGCTACCCCACGGGGCTCACCACCAAGAACACCCACTACTGCCCCGGCTGCCTGCACGGTGTCGCCCACCGGCTGGTGGCCGAGACCATCGACGAGCTGGGAATTCGCGAGAAGACCGTGGGCATGGCGCCGGTCGGCTGCTCGGTGCTCGCCTACGAGTATTTCGGCTGTGACATGGTGCAGGCATCTCACGGGCGCGCCCCCGCGGTGGCGACCGGCGTCAAGCGGGCCAGGCCTGATCTGTACGTCTTCTCCTACCAGGGGGACGGTGACCTGGCCTCGATCGGGCTGGCCGAGATCATCCACGCCGCCAACCGAGGCGAGAAGATCACCGTGATCTTCTACAACAACGCTATCTACGGGATGACCGGCGGACAGATGGCTCCCACCACCTTGGTGGGGATGAAGACCACCACCACCCCCACCGGGCGCGACCCCGGCGAGCGGGGCGCGGGCAACCCGATCCGCATGGCTGAGCTGCTCGCGACCCTGTTCACGCCGGTCTACATCACCAGGCAGTCGCTGCTCACCCCGCAGGACATCCTCAAGGCCAAGCGCGCGATCAAGCGCGCCTTCCAGCTCCAGAACACCGGCTTCACCTTCGTGGAGCTGGTGGGCACCTGCCCCACCGGCTGGGGGATGACCCCCTCCGAGTCCAACGACTGGGCGGGTGAGAAGATGGTGCCGGTCTTCCCGATAGGGGTCTTCCGCGACACCGAGAAGGGCATCTAGGAGGCTCCATGCAATACGACGTGATTATCGCTGGCTTCGGCGGGCAGGGGGTGATGCTCATCGGGCAGCTGCTCTCCAACGCCGCTATGATGCAGGGCAGCCGCACCGTGTGGATGCCCTCGTATGGCCCCGAGATGCGGGGTGGCACCGCCAACTGCACCATCATCGTCTCGGATGAGGAGATCGGCTCGCCGGTGGTCCCGCACCCCCACGCGGTCATCGCGATGAACCGCCCCTCCCTCGACAAGTTCGAGCCGCTGCTCCAGCCCGGCGGGCTGCTGATCATCAACGCCTCGCTGATCGACCGCAAGGCCGCGCGCGACGACGTGGACGTGATCTACGTGGACGCCAACCGCCTCGCCGAGGCCGAGATCGGGTCTGCCAAGTCAGCGAACATGATCATGCTCGGGGCCTACATCGGGCGCACCGGGGCCGCTACACCCGAGATTGTCAAGTCGGCCATCGCCAAGAAGATGGTGGGGAAGGAGAAGTTCCTCCCCGCGAACGAGGCGGCGATCGACCTGGGCATGAAGATCGCGGCTGAGCAGGCCTAGCGGCGGCGGCACGCTGCCCCCTCGGCGCGGGCCGTGGTTCCTGGGGGCGTCGCGCCCCCTGGTGCGTCTCCTCCCGGTGGATCTTCGGGCACGTGTCGGTCGCTCAGCGAGCCACCGGGTCGGGTCGCGGTCGTGGGCGTCGGTCGATTGAGCCGGCGGTCAGGCGCCGCTGGAGCCGGCGGGTCGCGGTGGACGGGTGACCCCGGCGCGGCGCTTGGGTGCGACAGGGGGCCTTCGTCCCTTGGCAAAGGCGGTCCTGCGGCGAGCGGGCGGGGGACGGGGCGCGCCAGGGCTCGCCGGGCGAGCTTCCCCGCGGCCCGTCTGGAGGGTGAGGCGCGTCCTGCGCGACCAGCCTGTGCCGCGGTGCAACGCACGTCCCCCTGTGGGGAGGCCCTGCCCCAGGGATCGCGTAATCACCGCTGTCCGCGAGCTCGTCTCCTGCTGACGCCGGGCGCCACCCCGCTGCGGAGTGGCCGCCTGGCCCGTGGGGGGCGGGTCAGCCCTTGGTGGGGGACCACTTGACGTGGCGGAGGAAGTTGCCCTTGAGGTACTCGCCCTCGATCACGCGGGCCATCTCCTCCACGTCGCGGAACTGATCCCAGTCCACACGGATCACGGGGATGGTGCGGGAGATGTCGCGGATGAAGTCCTCGTAGGCCTCGTACAGGGCGGTGAGGTACTCGAGGGTCAGCCCGCTCTCGACACCTCGGGAGCGCATCAGCACCCGCTCCAGGCTCCGCTCCGGGCGCACATCCAGGTAGATGATGACGTGGGGGCGGGCCATGAAGTGGGACATGTGCTTGAAGAGCGACAGGTAGGTGCGGAAGTCTCGCTCGTCGAGCAGCTTCAGGTCCACCAGGGTGCGGGCAAACACCGAGTCCTCGTAGATCGTCCTGTCCTGTATGCCCCCGCCCCCGCGCCAGATGATCTCCTGGTGCTGCTGGAAGCGGCGGTTGAGGAGGTAGATCTGAGTGGCGAAGGCGTACTGCTTGGTGTCGCGGTAGAAGTCGGCGAGGTACTCGTTGTCCTCCACCGGCTCGTAGTAGACCGGCAGGTTGAGGTGCCTCCCGAGCGCGGCGGCGAGGGTGGTCTTTCCGGCTCCGATCATTCCGGCGATACCGATAAAGAGATCGTGCAACTCTGACATGTGGCTCTCCAGACCCAGCCACTCTAACGCTGTCAAATGGGTTATCCACACCCATCGGGTGGGGTGCTCCTGTTCCACCCGCAGCACCGGGAAGACGATGGACGCCCTCGCGCAGACAAGGGGCCGGCGCAGCCTCAGGACGACGTTTGCGGCGTCGATCTTCGTGATGGTGCTCATCACGGCGGTCAGCCTCGGGGTGGTGAGCCACCTGGGCGCCAGGTCCACCACCCTCGCGGTCTCGCACACGGTGGTGGAGCAGGTCGCGGCCCTCACTGAGGCGCGCACCCACGCCTACCTGGACTCCCCCCGGCGCGCCGCGAGCCTGGTGGCGCACCAGCTCGCCCAGGGCGCGGTGGAGCAGGGTGGGGGGCTAGAGGCGCTGCTCTACTACACCCTCGTCGCCCACGACGAGCTGGCGATGGTGAGCTACGGCGACGAGCGGGGGGCCTTCACCATGGTCAAGCGCCTCGCGGACGGCTCGCTGGGGACCAAGCAGATCCGCGTCACTGAGGCGGGCAGGGAGGTCCGCTGGCGCTATCGCGCCCCCGGCGCCGAGGTCGGTGACATCCTGCGCGAGGAGGTGGTGGCCGACGACCCCTACGACCCCAGGGCCCGCCCCTGGTACGCCGCGGGGAGGGAGGCCTTCGCCTGGACCGACGTGTACCTGTTCTACACGGACAAGGCCCCCGGCATCACCGCCGCGACCCCTGTGGTGCGCGAGGGCCAATTCTCGGGCGTGGTGAGCGTCGACCTGGGCCTCAGGCAGTTCTCTGAGTTCCTGGCCGGGCTGGAGGTGGGGCAGCGGGGGCTGGCGGTGATCCTGGACGGGGCGGGGCACATCGTGGGCTCGCCCGACCCTGGCGACATGGTGCGCGAGCAGGAGGACGGCACCCTGGTCCTGCGCCTCGCCGGCGAGAGCACGGTCCCCGCCGTGGCCGCGCTCGCGCCCCTCCTCGCCGCGGACCCTGCGGCGCGCACCGCGCGCATCGAGCGCTACAGCTCGGGCGGTGAGGAGTTCCTCGCGAGCCTCCTCCCCATCGACATCGAGCCGGACCGGCGTTGGCTGATCGCGGTGGTGGTCCCAGAGGACGACTTCCTCGGGCAGGTGAAGTCGATGAACCGGCGCAACGGGATGCTCGGCGGCACCCTGGTGCTCCTCACCCTCCTCGCCAGCCTCGCCCTGTCCCGTCACATCTCGCGCGCCCTGCAGACGCTGGTGGTGGAGGCGGACCGGATGCGCTCCCTCCGCTTTGATCAGGCGGTGGACGCGCGCAGCTCGTTCCGGGAGGTCTACCAGGTGCTGGACGCGCTGGAGGGGATGCGCACCGGGCTGCGGGCCTTTGAGCGGTACATGCCGGTGGAGCTGGTGCGGCTGCTGCTGGAGCGCCACGAGGAGCCCAGGCTCCAGTCCGAGCTGCGCCGGGTCACGGTCTACTTCTCCGATATCGCCGGCTTCACAACGGTCTCCGAGCAGGTCGGTCCCACCGAGATGGCCACCCGCCTGGGTGACTACCTCGGCACTCAGACCCACGTGATTCAAGACGAGAAGGGCACCGTGGTCCAGTATGTCGGCGACCAGATCATGGCCTTCTGGAACGCTCCCCTCGATGTGCCAGACCACGCCCGGCGCGCCTGCGCCGCGGCGCTCGACTGTCAGCAGGTGGTCGCCCACCTGTGGGAGGACGAGCAAGAGGCGCCCTCGTTCCCCACCAGGGTCGGCATTCACACCTGTGAGGTCGCGGTGGGGCACTTCGGATCGCCGGATCGCCTCTATTACGGCGCGGTGGGCGACGGGGTGAACCTCGCCAGCCGTCTGGAGGGGGCGAACAAGTTCTACGGCACCTGGATCCTCGTGTCGGAGGACACCCGGACCGAGCTAGACGGCGAGTTCGAATTCCGCTGGCTGGACCGGGTGGTGGTCAAGGGGCGCGTCAAGCCCACCGCGCTCTTCGAGCTGCTGGGGCGCAAGGGCAGCGTCGCCGCCGATACACTCGCGGCACGCGACCGCTATGAGGAGGGCCTCAGGTGTTATTTTGACCGCGACTGGGACGGGGCGGAGTCGGCGCTGCGGCAGGCCGCAGCGCTCCGAGGAGACGATCAGGCCGCGGCCCTGTTCCTGGAGCGCTGCGCGATGGCGCGGGTCAGTCCGCCACCTGCGGGGTGGGATCGGGCGCACCACATGGAGAAGAAGTAGTGGTCTCCACCTCCAGGGTGCGCTTGTACCCGTCCGGGTAGCGGAGCATCACCTGGTAGGAGCCCTCCTTCACGTCTCGGATCACGCCGGTGCACAGGCCGCCGAGCACGCCTAGCTCCGTGCCCTCCACCGTGACCCTGGCCCTCAGCCCGGCGGGGTTCACCAGCATGAGGTCGCCCCGCGCCCGTGGGGCCTCCCTGATCTCAGGGCGGGGGACCTTGGGCGGTGGCGTGACGGGCGCGACCTCTCGGTCGCGGAGGACCCTGTGGGTCTCCTGGCGCTCCCCCACCCAGGCGTCGGTGAGGTCGCTGAGCAGCAGGCGCTCGCCGGTCCCCGTCTCAAGGGTCAGCTGCCCCAGGTGATCGATGAGGGGCTGTGGTTCGCTCAGCTCCTCGCGATCTTCGAAGGTGACGTGGATCTCCCCGTTCACCACCTTGGCCGCTCGGGGGATGACCGCCGCCAGCTCCTCGATCGTTAGGCCGTGCTGCGCGAGCAGCTCGTCGTCGGGGGTGAGGTGCAGCAGGGGCATGAAGCCGAGCAGCAGGGTCGCGGCGTCCTCCTCGTTCGCGCTCAGGTGCTGCATCTTCTGCACCCTGGGCATCCCCAGCCCGTTCGCGAAGCGCACGGGATCGGTCTTGAGGCTGATGAAACCCTCTACCCGCCCGGTAGTCCCCTCGCAGGAGGCGGCCCAGGCGTTGGCGGAGGCGAAGAGCAGTGTCATGGCGAGAATACGCATGAGCGGAGCATAGCCGAAGCGGTGGCGCTTGTGGAGTAGCTGCCGATGTCGCAGGATGGTGGGGAGGAGGCGAGATGGCACACAGGGGAGCGGGGATACCGAAGCGCCGCGCGGTGTTGGAGGCGATCGGGCGGGAGGATCCCGCGCGCTACGAGGAGCTGATGGCGCTGCGTCATTACAACCCGCAGGGCTACCGCAAGGAGATCCGCAGGGTGATGGCGCGCCTGGAGGAGCCTGTGGCTCCGCTGCCCTTCACCCCGCTGCCCCCTCCTGGCGGGGCAGCCTGGCAGGCACGGGAGGTCTCGGGGGCGCTGCGCGAGGTCGCCCTGGCACCTCCCGTGGATCTGTCGCCGCTCGACGGGGCGCTCACCGCGCTGCGCGAGGCGCTGGACACGGGGGCACTGGATCGCGACCTGGTGGCGTTGCTCCATGCGGAGCGTGAGGGCAGGGGGCGCAAGGGGGCCATCCAGGCGATCGAGCGCAGGATGGGAACTGTGAAATGAGGCCGACTATCGCCTCCGCGTCGCGCAGGTGGGCGGCGTCAGCGCGCGCGCGGGGTGACCTGAGCGGTCAATAGGGGTAACCTCTCCGCTCGGGAGGTCCCCGCATTTGGACACTGTGATCTACCGCTGGCTGCACCGCTTGGGAAGCGGCACCTCCGGCATCGTCTGGGCCGCTGAGCGCCAGGGAGAGACCCTCGCGGTCAAGGTGCTGCGGGTCCGCCCCGGCTCGTCGCAGGCGGAGGCCATCCGGCGAGAGCTGAAGATCGGTCCCCTCATCGACGGCCACCCAGGGGTGGTGGCGGTGCGTCGCGAGGAGATCTTTGGCAATTCCCTCTGCCTGGAGATGGACCTCATCAAGGGCCCGAGCCTGGCGCAGGTGCTCGAAGACCTGGCCATGACCGGCAAGGAAGGCATCCCCGCGTCGGTGGCGGTGGCCTGGATGGTGGACGTGCTGGAGACGCTGGACTGGGTAGGGCGGAGGGTCGCGCCGACCCACCCCCGCAGCTTTGCGCACCGGGACATCAAGCCGTCCAACCTGCTGCTCGACCCCACCGGGCGCCTGCGGATCTCGGACTTTGGCATCGCGCGCGCCGAGGCGGCGCTGGGCTTTCAGGTCACCAAGACCGGCGTCACCAAGGGCACCCCCCGCTACCTCGCCCCTGAGGCGCTGCTCGGCAAGGGCAAGCTCGACGCGCGGGCCGACCAGTTCGCGGTGGGGAGCGTGCTCTACGAGCTGCTCACCGGCCGCCCCCTGTACGAGGAGCAGGACGTGGAGCGGCTGCTCCACCAGATCGAGATGGCCAGGGTGGAGGAGGCGCTCAGCCACCTCTCCGCGCCGCCGGCGCTGGTGAAGGTGCTGCGCAAGATGCTCGCCCGCGACCCCGGCGACCGCTACCCCAGCCACAGGTCCACCGCGAACGCGCTCACCGCGGTGGAGGTCACCGGGCCCGCGCCGAGGGACGTGTTCCGCCAGTTCATGCCCTGGGCTCCCGGTCAGGGCGACGCGGCCGACATCGAGAGCTCCGGCGCCCGCAGCGCCCGCTTCGAGGCGGCCGACGAGCCGGGCACCGACGTGCTGGCTGGCTCCGACCATGAGACCGACGAGGTCACCTCCAACGATCTCGCTGCGGACCTGCTGATGTTGACCACGCCCTCCCAAGAGGACGATGGGCCCACCATGGTAGGGGTGGCCCCCCCGGAGCTGCCCGCTCCCAGCCCCTCCACTATAGGGGGCTGGCTCTACACCGGGCCGAGCCAGGCCCAGGTCGAGGAGCCCGAGCACACGGTGGGGGGCTGGCTGCGCCCCGCCCTGGACGACGTGCCTGAGCACACGGTGGGGGAGTGGCTGCTGCCCGAGCACGAGCCCGAGCACACGGTGGGGGAGTGGCTGCTCTCCGAGCCAGACGACGAGGCGGAGCACACGGTGGGGGAGTGGCTGCGCCCCGAGCTGGACGAGGAGCCCGAGCACACGGTGGGGGAGTGGCTCCGTCCCGAGGGCGCGGAGGTGCAGCTCCTCGACGCTCCGGTGGACACCGCCACCGAGGAGGTCAATGAGGGTGACCTCTCCCAGATCTCAGCGACCAACTACCCCGCGATGCGGCCGGTCCCCCTCGCGAAGCGCAGCAGAGGCGAGGCGGTGCCCCACCTGGAGGACACCACCCTCAACATCTCCCACCCGCTCCACGCGCTGGACCAGGAGTCCACCCACATCCTCCCGTCGCTTGCGTACTCCCAGCGGCTCCCCGCCAGCATGGACACCGCCAAGCAGCAGCGGCTGATCCTCATCGGGCTGGCGGCGGTGGTGCTGCTGCTGATCCTCTTGCTGGTCGCGGTGGTGCTCACCGGGGTGGTCCTGTTTGTCTTCCTCTGATCCTGGGTCGCGTCAGCGGTGGGTGGAGCTGGCGAAGGACTGGGGCCTCGCCCTGGGCATCACGGTGGTGGCCTTCGCCGCGTGGTCTGCCTTCACCGCTCCCACCCCCCCCCTCGCTGCGGGCAGCGCGCCGCCGATCCACCTGGAGTCGTCCGACGGGCGGAGCTTCACGCTGCCGGACCCGGAGGGCAGGGTGACGGTGCTGAACTTCTGGGCCACCTGGTGCGGGCCCTGTGTCGCCGAGATCCCCGAGCTCTCCGAGTACGCCGACGCCCACCCCGAGGTGCGCCTGGTCGGGGTGAGCGTGGATCAGGGCCTCACCGAGGCCAGGGTGCTGGCCGCGGCCAAGCGCTACGGGGCCACCTACCCGATCTTCCTGGACAAGCGGGGCGCCGCTAGCGCCTACGGGGCCGCTGTGCTGCCCACCACCGTGGTGATCGATGGGGAGGGGCAGATCCGCGCCACGCACGTCGGTGGCCTCGACGCCGCCGCGCTGGAGCGACTGGTCAGCAGGTGATCAGCGGCAGTCGATCCCGGTGAGGTGGTCGGGGTCCCAGGGGGAGCGGCCGTCCTCGTTGCCCTGACGGGCCTCTAGCCCCCTGCAGGTGGGGCAGGCCGCGCCGGGCACGTCGCCAGGGCGGCCAAATTCCACGTAGAGCAGCTCCGAATTGGCCCAGCCATGCTCCTGCACGTCGAGCCAGGTGATCACCGCGGGGGATGCGTCGAGAATGCGCCTGCCGCCGTAGCTTGGGCCCTCGTAGGTGGCGCCTGGCCCGCCGTCCTCGGCGTACACCACCAGGCAGCGGCCGTTGGAGGGGTTGGTGACCCGCAGGGTGGCGCCGCAGCCGAAGCGCTGCGCCCCGGCCACGTAGTAGATCTCCGGCCAGTCGGAGCCGCCGGGGATGGAGCCCTCGGCGTCGGCGACCGCCTCGTCGTAGTCGTAGTCCACGCTCCCCTGCACCCAGGGGATCAGGGGGTCGTCCTCCAGGCACTGGCCGGCGCCGGAGTCGTAGAGGCAGTCGTAGTAGTCGTAGGTGGACTGGAGCCAGTAGCAGGTGGTCTCGTGGCCCCAGGTGGTGCTGTCCCAGCTGGTGCCGAATTGGCTGACCAGGTACCAGCCGTCCGGGGACAGCGCCCAGTCCATGTGGGCGCACTCGGAGGTGGGGGGCGCGGGGGAGGCCATCGGGGGCAGGGTGAGGCAGCCCTCGTCGCCCTCGTCGAGGCCAGTGTCCTCTGGGAGGCCGGTGTCGTCAGGCAGGCCGGAGTCCTCAGAGGCACCGGGGCGCCGCTCAGTGGGCGCGACCAGGCAGGCGGTGAGGAGCAGGAGGAGGGGCATCGACACCTCTGGGCTCCGGGGAGTCTAGCCCATCTCACCGCTGTGATCACGGATGAGCGCCAGCAGCGCCTCGCCGTACCGCTCCATCCTGGTGGGGCCCATGCCGGGAATAGCGAGCAGGGCGGCCTCGTAGCGGGGGCGCTCAGCGACGATAGCCTCGATGACCGCGTCGGGGAACACCTGGTAGGGCTTCCACCGCCGCTGGCGCGCCTGAGCCCTGCGGTAGCGCCGCAGGGCCGCGTCCAGGCCGGTGGCGCGCGGGCGCTTTGGGGCGCTCTGGGCGGGGCGCACCCGCTTGTCCGGCAGCCACACGGTGGGGTACTTCTTCCCCCTGCGGGCCAGGGTGCCTGCCTCAAGCATCGCCTCGATGCCGTGGACCAGGGTGAGCTCCGGCAGGTGCTTCAGGGCGCCGTAGGCGGGGTTCTGGTCCAGGGTGCGGCTCAGCACCAGCTTGGCCCTGCTCCCCCGCAGGCCGAGGGCCACCAGGCGCGCTCCGGCGGGCTTGGACAGGGCGGCGACGAAGCGCACCACCTCGGCCTCCTCTGCGGGCTCCAGGCGGATCGAGAGGGCCTGGTCGCGTTCCTCGGCCCTGGCCGCGGCGCGCTCGCGCAGCACCTCTCGCGCGCTGTCCACCGCCTGGGAGACCTGGGCCCCCTCCAGGCAGGCGTCGCAGCGCCCGCAGGGGGGCCCCTGGGGGCCGCCCAGGTAGTCTATGGCCATCTGCTGTCGGCAGCGGGTGCCGTAGATCACGTCCTGCAGGGCCTTCCAGCCAGCCTCCACCCCTGGTTTGGCGCTGGCGCCCCGGATCCTGGCCCTGGTGAGCGCGTCCATCGCGGCGTAGAGCATCACACAGCGGGCGGGCTCCCCGTCGCGCCCCGCGCGGCCGGCCTCCTGCACCCAGGCCTCCAGCGTGCCGGGGGCGTTGGCGTGGACCACGAGCCGAACGTCGGGGAGGTCCACCCCCATGCCGAAGGCGTTGGTGGCCACCAGCACCCTGCTCTTCCCCGAGAGGAGCGCGCTCTGGGCCCGCTGCCTCGCCAGATCGGTGCGCCCCGCGTGGTACCAGCCCGCGGGCAGCCCCGCCGCACGCAGGGCCTCGGCCAGGGCCTTCACCCGCTTCCTGGTGGCGGCGTAGACCAGCACCCGCCCTGGTCCGGCGAGGGCCTCGCGCACCAGCGCGACCACCCTCGCGGTGCGGACCTTGTCGCCCTGGTGTAGCTCCACAGAGAAGGCCAGGTTGGGACGGTAGTAGCTGCCGATCACCACCTCTGGGGAGGAGAGCCGGAGCACCGCCTGGATCTCGTCCAGGGTGCGGGGGGTGGCGGTGGCGGTCACCGCCATCACCGGCAGGCCGAGGGTCTCCTTCAGCATCCCGAGGTTGAGGTAGTCGGGGCGGAAATCGTGCCCCCACTCTGAGACGCAGTGGGCCTCGTCCACCGCCGCGGCGCCTACCCCCGCGTCCTGGAGCAGCCTGAGGAAGCGCTTGGACTTGAGGCGCTCTGGGGACGCGTAGATCAGGGTGGACGCGGCCATCTGGGACCTGGCAGCCTTCACCTCGTCCCAGCCCATCCCCGAGTGGAGGGCCACCGCTTGGATGCCCTTCGCACGCAGCCCCACGAGCTGGTCCTCCATGAGGGCGATCAGCGGGCTCACCACCAGGGTCGGGCCGAGGCCCGCCTCGGCGCGGGCCAGGGCGGGGAGCTGGTAGCAGAGCGACTTGCCCCCCCCGGTGGGGAGCAGCACCAGGGCGTCGCGCCCCGCCAGCAGCGCGCCTGCGGCCTCGCCCTGTCCGTCGCGGAAGGCGGTGTGGCCGAAGCGATCGCGGAGCAGCGGGAGCAGGGCCTCGCTCACCGATCCTCCGTGAACTGCGGGGTCCACTCGGCGGGGTTCATCCCGAGGGTGCGGAGGAGCTGGCTCACCTTGGCGCGGTCCTCGTCGCCGCGGATGCGGTCGAGGTACGCGTGGCGGATCGCGTCGGCGGCCAGGCGCTCCGGGGCGTCCTCCAGGGTGCGGGGCTCGCCGGTGTAGGGGTCGCACAGCTCCAGCAGCCCCAGGCCGTCGAGCACCGCGAGGAGGGACCTGCGCGAGAACACGTAGCGCTCCCGGCGCGACAGGCCGATCGCTGGGGGCTTGCCGTCCTCTGGGGTGGCCATCCGCACCAGCCCCGCGTGCAGCGCCGCGAGGCGCGACAGGAAGCCGGAGATCCCCGGCAGCGCCGCGAGCCCCCCGTAGAGCGCGCCCTCTCCCTCGGCGCCGCGCCACAGGGCCCCCTCTACCTCCACGTCGGGCTGCCTGCCGAACACCAGCCGCTCCAGCATCTGTCGGTACTCCGCCTCGCCCGGAGAGCCAGCCTGCCAGGAGGCCACCCACCGGTCCTTGTACGCGGGCGACAGCACGCTCCGCCCCTGGTACTCGGCGGGGTTCATGGTGGCGAAGACGCGGAACTCCGGGTGAACCGGCACGTCGCCGCCCTGTCCGAAGCGGGTGCCCGGGCCCTCGGTGAGGACCAGCGAGGGCTGCCGCTCCAGCACCGGGTTCAGGCGCTCCAGCACCGCCGGCTCCGCCAGGTTCACCTCGTCCAGGATCACCCACCACCCGTGGCGCATCGCGAGGGGGATCAGCCCCTCTTGGAAGCGCCACTGGGGGGTCGCGATCCGCTCGTTGGCGGCGATCTGCTGGCGCTCCACCCCGGTCAGCAGCCTGTGGCCAGCCTGAGCGCGCTCCAGGATCATCCGCGACTCGTCCTCCAGCAGGTCGAGGTGCTGCAGCAGCTCCTGTACCGGCAGGCGCACCTGCTCGTCGTTGGGGACGTAGCGCCCCACCAGCTCGGAGGTGTCGGATTGCCCGTTGAGGTTGATGCGGACCACCTCGTGGCCGGTGAGCGCCGCGAGGTAGAGGATGGCGGAGGTCTTGGAGGTGGCGGTCTCGCCCTCCAGCAGGCAGGGCTGCCCGAGCTTCACCGCCCGGCCGATGGCGCGCAGCATCGAGAGGGTGGGCGTGTCGAGGGTGTAGTGGGCGAAGGAGGCCATGCTCGGCGCCCTGGCGCTCCGCCCCACCGGCAGGGCGAGGTCGAGGAGGCGCACCGTGTCCCGCGCGAGGGACGCTACCGCCAGCGGCAGGTCCCCCCGGTCTGGAAGGGCGAGGGGCACCTCCTCTTGCGCTGGGCCGGGAGACGCGACGCGGGCGAGGAAGGTCTCGCCGTCGAGCACCTCGACGCCCAGCTCGGTGGCCTGCTCCACCCGCCTGGTCATCGGCTTGTCGCCCACCACCAGCCAGGTGAGCCCCTCCTCCACCTTCAGGGCGTAGGTGCCCCCGCGCTCCTCGACCAGCTTGCGGAAGTCGGCCCGGTTGAGCCCGTCGAGGCTCCCGGTGAGGGCGACCTGCTTTCCCGAGAGGGGCATGGCTAGAGCCCCCCGCCCAGCGCCTTGAGCGCGGCCTCTGCGGCCTCGCGCACGTCGCTGTCGTCGTCCTCCTCCTGCCGCTCGCGCAGGGCCTCCACCGCCAGCTCGTGCAGCTCCTCGTCGAGCTTGGCCAGGTCGACCATCCCCAGCAGCTCCGCCGCCGCCTCGCGGGTGATCCAGGAGCTGTCGGCCAGGGCGGGCAGCGCCCGCTCGCGGAGCAGGGCGGCGATCGCCTCGTCGGCGGGCAGTGAGGCGATGAGCTTGGCGGAGGCCCTGGCCGCGTCGCGCTCCTCAGAGAGCAGCTGCCGCTCGGCGAGGGGGAGGACCAGGTCGGGGCGGAGCTGTGCCAGCTCCTGCATCGCCGCGGTCTTCTCGGCGTCCTCCTGCTTGGTGGGGAAGAGGGCCTGCGCTAGCACGTCGCTCAGATCGCGCTGCGCCCAGGTGATCGGGAGCAGGGAGCGCGCCTGGGCCCTGCAGTCGCTGTCGGGGTCGAAGCGGCTGATGTGCTGGAGCAGCTCGACGTAGTCCTCTGCCGCGCCCACCGCCGAGAGCAGCCGCAGGGCGTCCAGCCGGACCGGCCAGTCGCCATCCTTGCCCGCCAGGAAGGCCAGGGCGCCCTCGTGTCCGTACAGCGGCGTGACGCTCCCCTTGGGGTAGCCGCTCACCTCGCCCTCGTGGCAGAGGAGGACCCGGTGGAGCGCCCCCAGGGCGCGGGGGGGCGTCCCGGTGAGGAGCAGGCCCGCCGCCGCGTGGCGCCGCACCTTGAGCGGCACGTCGCGCGAGTCGTCGCGGGCCACCGCCTCCAGCAGGCCCTGCCCCTCGCGGGGGAAGTGCAGCGCGGCGAGGAGGCAGGCGATGCCCCTGCTGTCGTCGTCCAGCTTCTTGTCGCCGATCGCCAGCAGCACCCGCTCGTCCACTGGGGCGCGGCCCGTGGCGAGGGCGAGGGCGCGCAGCGAGGGGCTCTGTCCCGAGAGCTCGGTGGCGCGGGCGGGGTAGTCGTAGCTGGTGCTGGTCTCCTTCGCGAGGATCGCCGCGCTAGGGCCAGGGTGGCCGAGGCGGAGCAGGGCGAGCGCCGCCTCGCGTCGCACGTCGCTGTCGTCGTCGACCAGCGCCTCCTTGAGGGCCTCGACCACCTCCTGGCTCCCGGTGTAGCCCAGGGCGATGGCGGCGTACATCCGCTCGGACCAGCCCCCCGAGGCGAGCTGCTCCAGCAGCACCTCGCCCGCCTCGGCGCCGCCAGCGCCCGCGAGGCGGGCGAGGGTGACGTTGTCCATCCCCGCGTCGAGGGCGCGCCTGGCGAGCGTCTCGCCCTCGGTCGCGGCGCGCTCTGGGCGAGAGATCACGTACTCGGTGAGGGCGAGGCGCATCGCCTCCTCTGCGTCCTCCAGCAGGTCCAGCACCGGCCCCAGCGACCCCTGCGCCTCGGCCTCGAGGATCGCCTGCACCGCGAGGAAGGCGCTCTCGTCCTCGTCCTCGGCGAGGTGCTCCGCGGCGAGTGCCCAGTCGTCCAGGCGGGCCAGCGCCCGCACCCGCGCGGCGTCCACCGCGCTGTCCGAGTCGCCCCACCCCTTGGCGGCCAGGGCGGGGATGGCCTCAGGAGAGCCAAGGCGCCCCAGCGCCTCCGCAGCGCAGCGCCGCACGTCGTTGTCGTCGTCGCTCAGGGCGCGGATCAGCACCTTGACCTGCGCCACGTCCCCGATCGCGCCGAGCACCAGCGCCGCCTTGGAGCGGACGCTCCACGAGCTGTCGCTCAGCAGGGGCCTCACGAGGTCGGAGAGGCGGGTGCTGGCGGGGATCGGGCTCACCAGCAGGAGCACCGGCTGCTCGTCGGGGAGCACCGCCCGCCCCGCCTTGCGTGCCATCGCCCGCACCACGTCGTCGGAGAACACCTCCTGATCGCTGTCCGACCTGGCGCGGAGCGCGCTGAGGCCGAGCAGGTGGAGCAGGGTGGTCCACTCGGAGGGCGGGCCGGGGGGGAGGGCCATCGCGATGGGGGTGTTGGCCAGGTAGTCGCCGAGGCCGATCGCGGTGAACTGTGGCAGGGGGAGGGTCATGGTCGCTCCTGGAGTGAGAGGATCAGCGCGAGGGGGCGATGAGGGGCTCAAGCACCCCCATCAGGGTCTCGGGGAAGGCGTGGAGGGGCACGTTGGCGGCGTGGTGTGGGTAGTACGCGCGGACGTGCCCTGTCTCGGGGCCCAGCCCCATTCCGACCAGGTGCACCCCGTCCGCCATGACGCTCCGCACCGCCTTGTGGAGCTGCGCCGAGGGGTCGGGGGAGGGGCCTGTGGGTTGCCCGTCGCTGACCGCGATCAGGTAGTGGTCCGAGGCGGGGAAGTCCTGCAGGGCGCGGGCGGCCCTGAGCAGGGCGGTGGCGTCCCAGTTGTGCTGTGGGTGGTTGTGCCCCTGCGGCCGGGTGCCGGTGACCTCGCGCGGCATCTCGCCGATCCTGGCCTTGGTGGTGGGGTCCAGGGGGGTCTGGGGATCCTTGAAGGGGATCAGCCGGTCCTGGAAGCCGTACACCGCGAAGGGGATCTGCAGGCGCTCCAGGACCTCGGCCAGCAGGACCACCCCGCGGAAGCCGTGGCGGATCCGATCCCCGTCCATCGAGCCCGAGAGGTCGAGGAGCAGCAGGAAGGCGGGGTCATGCTTGGTGGGGAGGGTCTTGCGCTGCCACATCTGGGTGTAGGCGCCTGCGTCGATCTCCACCCGCATCGCCACCCGCAGGTCCACCCGCGAGCCGTTCGGATAGCCGGGGAGCCACTGCGGGTAGGAGGCGGGGCGCAGCACCCTCTCTAGGGCGGCGACGGTTCGGTCGGCGAGGGGGGCCACGTCCCTGGCTGCCGCCTCGTAGCTGTCGGTGGGAGGGGGGGCGATGGCGTCGTCCAGGGCGCGGCGGGTCTCGTCGTCTAGCTCGGTGACACTGGGCTCTCCGCCCTGGGGGGCGCTGTCCCTGGTGGGGGCCCTGCCCCGGCGCCCGGCGGCCCTGTGCTCTCCGAGCTGCTCCAGCAGCCTCGACTCCTCCCGCTGGCGATCGCGGTCGCTGCCGGCGGAGGCCCGCAGCAGCGCGAGGTACTCGGGCACCACCCCGGTCCAGAGCAGCCGGTAGGCCTCGTAGGCGGAGACCCTGATGAGCTGCTCCAGGGCGTCGGGGGGGAGGTGGGCGTCCTGGGGGGCGTAGAGGGTGTGGACTGGCGAGGCGCGGTAGCGGACTAGGTCGTCGAGGGTGATCTCAGCCGAGGTGGGGGGGCGCTGGGCGATCACCGCCTGCCTCGCCTCCCTGGTGCGCTCCAGGGCCAGGGCTGGGCGCGGCGCTACCGTGGGGTTGGGGACCCCGTGCCACCACTCGTAGATCGCCCCCAGGGTGAACTGGGCCATCCACGGCTGGCCCGCGAGGGAGCCCTGGTCGCGCCCAAGCCACCGGCCCACCAGGGGGAGCCCGCGCAGGGAGGCGCCCGCGCTGGGAAACAGGCGGTCGTTGTAGCGGGCGATCCAGGGGATGGTGCCGGGGAAGCGGAGCTGGAGCCACGCCTCGATCCGGCAGTCCTCCAGGGCGTTGAACAGGGCGCCGATGCCGGGGCGCTGGAGCAGGTCCTGCGGCACGAGCTCCAGGTAGCGGGTGACCGCGACGTGGGCCGCCTCGTGGCAGGTGAGGCCTCGCAGATCGTCGGGGTGGCGCCGCGTCAGGTCCGTGGGGTCGACGAAGATCCCGTTGACGGTGCGGTTGTAGAACCACCCGCCCCCCGCCTGTCCCACCTCTAGCGAGACGCCGGCGTCCATCGACACCGCCCTCGCCAGGGCCAGCAGCTCCTCTGTCGCGACCGCCTGGTCCACAGCGCCTCCGATCAGCCCACACCATAGCTCCCGAGGGGGGCAGTTTTCGACCCCCTGAGCGAAAGGAGCCGTGGATGGGGATCAGGGCGCAGGCGCGCCGGCCGGGACAGGGTGCAGGGCGTGCCGCTTGGCCCGCATCGCGGGGCGCTCCACCAGCCGCCATGACAGGCCAGCCAGGAGGAAGCTGAGCACCAGGGCCAGGGCCAGCGAGGCGATGTTGCCGGAGACACCGTAGTAGAGGAGCAGGTTCACCACCGGCATGTGGTAGATGTAGACGCCGTAGGAGATGTCGTTGCGCCGGAGCAGCCGCTCGCCCAGGTGGGGCAGGGTGTAGGTGAAGGCCAGCACGGTGAAGATCAGCGGCAGGTAGAGCACGGGGTGGACGCCGTTCCCGCTGTTCAGGCCCAGCGAGGTGCCGGCCCACGCGAGCGCCAGGTAGGCGGGGAGCGCGACGAGGAGCCGGCCCTGCACCCAGGGGAGCAGCTGACGCAGGTGTCGCTGTGCCAGCACCCCCAGCAGGAACATGTACAGCCAGGGGATCAGGCTCACCCCCAGCAGCTTGAATTGGACCATGTCCCCGTAGGTGGGCAGCAGGTGGAAGTAGACCCTGTTGATGACCAGGAACACCAGCACCATCGAGAGCAGGGCGGTGTTCGTCCCGACGCGGAGCCGCTCCAGCGGGCGCAGGAACAGGTACAGCAGCGGGATGAAGGCGTAGAACTGCAGCTCCACCGCGATGGTCCACAGGCTGCCGTTGAGGACCCCCACCCCAAATCCCCGCATGAATTCGGGGTTGTAGAAGGGGAGGAAGGTCGCCTGCGCCGCCGCCCAGATCGCCACCTGCGCGGCGCTGACCGAGGCGAGGTAGCCCGTCGCGATCACCGCCAGGAAGGAGAGGGCGACGTTGGTCCAGAGGGCGGGGTAGATGCGGAGCCCCCGGTTCAGGGCGTACTCTCGGAGCACGGGGTTGTGCTCGTAGGAGCGGGAGATCAGCAGCCCCGACACGAAGAAGAAGATCGGCACCCCGGGGAACCAGCCCAGGAGCTGCACCCACCACGCCTCCCCTGTGCCCAGCCCGAGGTGGTGGGCGCCGTGGAGCACGGCCACCTGGGTCGCGGCGAACAGGCGCAGCAGGTCGAGGTTGTTGACGCGGAAGGGATCCAGGGACATGGCGCCTCTCTGGGCGATGCGCCCTTGTCTTCATGAGGTGTAGCGAGGCCACTGTCAAGCGATATCCGGCCCCCGCCGCGCGCAGGCTGCGTGGCTGGGGAGTGGGACCTCTCTCCGCTGCCCCGGCGCGGACGGTGCGGCGCGCTGGGGCGGTGACGCCGCCCCCGCAGCGGCTGCGGCGCGCAGCCCGCCGGTTGGATCGGGTCGTCAGCGGTGTCGGCGGTCCCCCCTGTTGGAGCGCTGGACGGGGCCGAGAGGACCAGGCCACCGCGTCGGTGAACACGCGGTCCCGGCGGGTCGGGGCCAGCGCTGTGGGGCCGGTGCTCCTAGGCCGTGTGCCCTGGCCACCGCCGCGTGGATCGCCGTGGCGCGCGTGCTCCCTCCTGGAGGCGAGGGGCTGGAGGCGGTGGTCATGACGACCCCCCCCTGTGTTGGCCTCGGCCCAGGGGCCAGCCCGGCCTGTGCTCAGGGGGCCCGCGGGCGCGCGTGTCGACAAGGGCGCCCCCGGCGAGAGGGCGCCGTGGGTGTAGCGGCGCCCACCTCAGCGGCGGGCACCTCCCTCTGCACCCCCACGTCGGGATAGGTGGAGGTCTTCACTCCGGAGGACGCGCCATGCTCGAGCTAGGAACCACCCCCGCCCCCTTCACCCTCCTCGACCAGCGCGGGGAGGAGCTCACCTGGGCGTCCCTCCGCGGGGCGCCGGTGGTGGTGTTCTTCTACCCCAAGGCCAGCACCCCTGGCTGTACCACCGAGGCTTGCGCTTTTCGCGATCTCAGCGGTGAATTTGCGGCCCGCGGGGCGGCGGTGATCGGGGTGAGCGCCGACACCGTGAAGCGCCAGTCCGGCTTCGCCACCAAGTACGAGCTCAATATGCCCCTGCTCGCAGACACAGAGCGGCTCGTCATCGAGCCCTGGGGGGTGTGGCAGGAGAAGAAGAACTACGGCAAGACCTACATGGGCATTGTCCGCAGCACCTTCCTCTTCGACGGGGAGGGGCGGCTGGTCCACCTGTGGAGCCCCGTGAAGGTCAAGGGTCACGTAGAGGCGGTGCTGGCGCGGCTGGATGAGCTGCTGGGCTAGGCGCCGCCTCGATCCCCTCCACCAGCGCCCGGAGCTGCTCCCTGGTCAGGTCCCAGCTCTCGGTCGCTCGCCCCTCCGCGGTGGCGCGGTGGCGGGTGATCTCCACGGCCCCTGGCGCTAGCTGGACCTCGAAGTAGCGCCCCTCTCTCACCTGCTCCCGAGGGGTCCTGAGCACCGCGCCGCCCAGGGCGGGCGCCACCTCCAGCGGCACCACGGGGACCAACCCCGCCAGGGCCTCCGGCAGGCGATCCGCCTCGGCGGCCACGTCGCGTGGGGTGGCGTGCTCCACGCGCAGGCGCCTGAGCCTCACCCCCACCGGCCCCGCGGCGAGCACCTCTGCCTCGGCCCGCGATCCGTCCGGGCGCTGGGCTGTGATCGAGCCGGTGCCGGTGATCTGCTGGTCGAGGTGGGAGGCGAGGTCCATCGGGCGTCCTAGGTCGGGAGGGTTCGGGTGAGCTTCGCGCCGTCGTGAGAGAGGCGCAGGGCCTTGTCCTCGAGTTTCGTGTCCAGGTGCACCGGCCTCCCCCACAGGAGCGCTAGGTTTCCCAGCACGCGCTCCGCCCAGTCCATCTGGATGTCCAGACCCTCGTGGGCGTGGACGAGGCGGAGCTCGCCCCTGTTGAAGGCGTTGGCGTCTACCACGTGGACCCTGGGGGTGCCCCGCGAGGCGAGCACTTGCAGGAGCTGGGCCTTGACGGAGGCGAACTCGCGGGAGTCGATCACCCACTGCTGCGCGCGGGAATCGTAGCGGGTGGTGAAGAAGCCCTGCTCCCGGATGAAGTCCTCGGTGAGGAAGGTGTCGAGGAAGGAGATGTCGTTGTGGGTGCGCCGCACCTCGAACAGCTTGGCGCGCCCCAGCCCCGCGCCGGTGTCCCACGCGCGCCGCGCGACGGGATCGGTGCAGTCGAGCCAGTCCTTCCCAAAGCGCCCCTTGTCCCAGCGCCGCTCGATGTGGCGCAGCAGCTCCAGCCCCAGCCGATAGGGGTTGAGCTGGCCGGGCTGCATGGCGACCGTGCCCGAGTGGTGGTCGGCGTAGTCCACCACCTCGGCGTCGGAGAGGATGTCCTGGGTCATCATGGTGGTGTGCCAGTAGGTGGCCCAGCCCTCGTTCATGATCTTGGTCATGCCCTGGGGGGCGAAGTAGAGCGCCTCGTCCCGGACGATCCGCAGCAACTCGCGCTGCCAGCCGCTGAGCTTCGCGTGCTGTAGCAGGAAGCCGAGCACGTCGCGCACCGGCTCTTCGGGGAAGCTGCGCACCCTGTCTCGCTCCTCCTCCCTGCGGGCGCGCTCTGAGGCCACGTAGGACGGGGGGTTGAGGAAGTCGCGCATATACGACTCCCCAGGGATGGTGGGGACCTCCACCGCCACCGGCGCGTCGTCCTCGTGGCGGCTCGCCTCGCGGGGGCGGGTGCGCACGACGTGGGCGGCGTAGGGGTCGATCAGGTTCTCCAGCGAGAGGCACAGGTCGAGGAAGCGCTCCACCTCCGAGACGCCGCGCTCATCCATGATCCGGCGCACCTTGGCCGCGTGGTTGGCCATGGTGTCGAGCATCTTGCGGTCGGTGTGCGCGAACCACGCGTTGTTCTTGAAGAAATCGACGTGGCCTAGCACGTGGGCCATCACCAGCTTCTGGTCCACCGCCAGGTTGTTGTCCATCAGGTAGGCGTAGGAGGGGTTGGTGTTGATCACCATCTCGTAGATCTTGGAGAGGCCGTACTCGTAGCCCTTCTGCATCTGGATGAATTCCATCCCGAAGCGCCAGTGGGGGTATCGGGTGGGGAAGCCCCCGTACGAGGCGATCATGTTGATCTCCTCGTAGGTGCACATCTCGAAGATGGTCTCGAAGAAGTCGAGCCCGTAGCCACGGGCGAGCGCGACGATGCCGACGCGGGCCTCCTCCAGCTCGGGGGGGAGCGCGCGCCCCTCGCGCAGGAACCTTCCAGAGAAGAGGGCCATGCTACCTCCCCTTGCCGAGCAGCTCTCGGATGGACTGCATGATGCCGTCGCGGTCCTTGATCCGCGAGAGGGTGACGGCCTCCTCTCCAGAGAAGGCGCCCTCGAGATCCTTGATGAACTGCCCCGAGCCGTAGGTGGAGTCCACCTGCGCGTAGGAGAATTGGTTGGAGAGCGGGATGATCTTGTCTCGGAGCAGGTCGAGGCACAGGCGCGTGTCGGACTTGGACCAGTTGTCGCCGTCGGAGAAGTGGAAGGGGTAGATGTTCCACTCAGAGGGTGGGTATTCGGCCTCCAGGATCTCTACCGCGAGCTTGTAGGCGGAGGAGATCAGGGTCCCCCCCGACTCTCTGGTGCGGAAGAAGGTCTCGCGGTCTACCTCGCGGGCGGTGGCGTCGTGGATGATGAACCGGGTCTCGACGTCTTGGTAGTTGTGGCGAATCCAGGCGTCGATCCAGAAGGCCTCCGAGCGGACGATCTCCTTCTGCTCCTTCCCCATGCTGCCGGAGACGTCCATCATGTAGAGGAGCAGGGCGGCGGACCGGGGCTCCGTCTCCTCGACGAAGGTGCGATAGCGCTGATCGGCGCGGATGGGGACGATCTTCGGGCGTGAGGGGTCGTAGCTGCCCGCGATGATCGCGCGCGTGAGGGCCCGGCGGTAGGTGCGCTTGAAGTGGCGGAGGGACTCCGGGCCGGTGGTCGCGATGCCCTTGTAGCGGTGGCGCTTGGAGGCCGCTTGCGCCTCTCCCCGCGGCAGGATGCGGGGCAGCTCCAGCTCCTCGCCCATGATCTGCGCCAGCTCGTCGACGGTGAGCTCCGTCTCTAGGACGTGCTCCCCTGCCGCGTCTCCCGCCTGCTGTCCCTGCCCCGCCTGGTCCCCTGGCTCCCCCTCGCCCTGCCCCACGCCCTTGGGGTTGGGCCCGTAGCGGAGGCGAGGGATGCCGATCTGTGGGAGGGGGATCGAGACCAGCTTGTCGCCCTTGCGCGCGATCATCTCGCCCGAGCTCATGTATTTGCGAAGATCGCGGCGGATGCGCCCCTTCACGATCTCGCGGAAGCGATCGAGGTCCCGGTCGATGTTGAGCATGGGATCCTCCTAGCGGGCTTTCTTGGCGTCTCCGCGGGCGAAGATCGAGGCGACGTAGCGCATCACGTCCCTGGCGCAGACGTCGCAGTAGCCGTAGTGGTCAATCAGGCGCTGCTTGACTACGTCGATGCGGGCCTGAGTGTCTGGGTCGACGTTCTGGCTGACCAGCGCGGTGAGCTTGATCGAGTCCTTGGAGTCCTCGAAGAGCTTGAGCTCCAGCGCCCGGTGCAGGCGCTCGTTCATCCGGAAATCGAAAGTCTTGCCGTCGATGGCCAGGGCGCCGATGTAGTTCATCAGCTCGCGGCGGAAGTCCTCCTTTCGGCTGTCAGGGATGTCGATCTTCTCCTCCACCGCGCGCATCAGGCGCTCGTCGGGCTCCTGGTAGGCGCCGGTGAAGGGGTCCTTCACCCGCTCCTTGAGGAGGTAGGCGCGCATCGAGTCGATGTAGTTGCCGCACAGGCGGGACAGGGCGCTGTCGTCCGAGGCGATGGCCTTCTGGACCTCGGTCTTGACGATGTCTTCGTACTCCTCCTTGACGGTGGTGAGCAGGGCGCGGAAGCGCTCGCGCTCCTCCTCGGACGAGACCAGGGAGTGGTTCTTGAGGCCGCTCTCGAGCTCGTTGAGCACCATGAAGGGGTTGAGGCACGACAGGTCCGGGTCGCGCACCAGGGCGTTGGAGAGCTTGTCCTGCACGAAGCGGGGCGAGATGCCCTCCATGCCCTCGCGGGACGCGGCCTTGCGCAGCTCCTTGACGTGGTCCTCGGTGAACCCGGACACCGCGCGCCCATCGTAGAGGTGGGCCTTCTGGAGCAGGGTCAGCTTGGCGTTGGAGGGGTCCTCCAGCCTCGTGAGCACCGCCCAGAGCGCCGCCATCTCGATGGTGTGTGGCGCGATGTGAGCGGCGACAGTCCGCGAGGAGAAGTCCTTGCGGTAGATGCGGGCCTCTTGGGAGGGGCGGGTGATGTAGGGCACGTCCACCTTGAGGGTGCGGTCGCGCAGGGCCTCCATGTACTCGTTGCTCTGGAGCTTGCGGTACTCCGGCTCGTTGGTGTGTCCGAGGATCACCTCGTCAATAGCGGTCTGGGCGAACTTCTTTGGCTTGACCCTGTGCTCCTGGCTGGCGCCGAGCAGGTCGTACAGGAAGGCCACGTCGAGCTTGAGCACCTCGATGAACTCGATCAGGCCCCGGTTGGCCACGTTGAACTCCCCGTCGAAGTTGAAGGCGCGGGGGTCCGAGTCGGAGCCGTACTCGGCGATCTTGCGGTAGTTGATGTCACCGGTGAGCTCGGTGGAGTCCTGGTTCTTCTCGTCCTTGGGCTGGAAGGTGCCGATGCCGACGCGGTCCTTCTCAGAGAGCACCACCCGGTGCACCCTGATCCGCTCCTGAAGCTTGAGGAAGTCGCCCCCCACCTCGCGCATCGTCTCGCGGTACATGTGGCGGCAGACCGGGCACAGCTCCCCGTGCTGGCGGACAGGGTAGCGGGGGGAGCGGGCGTTGATCGCCTCGAGCACGGCGGGGGCTGCCTCGTCGGGGACCAGGTGGAGGGGGTCCTCGTGCATCGGACAGGGGAGCAGCCCCTGATCCGTGACCCAGGAGTAGGAGTAGAGCCGCCCGGCGTCGGTGCGGGAGTACTGCTCCAGCCCCTTCTTGAACAGGCGGGCGATGGTGGACTTGGCCGAGCCCACCGGCCCGTGCAGCAGCAGCACCCTGCGCTCCGGGCCAAAGCCGAGGGCGGCGGCGCGTAAGATGCGCACCAGCTTCATCAGGTGGATGTCCACCCCGAAGACGGCGTCGGTGTTGTCGAAGGGGTCGTCGAAGAAGTGGTAGCGGAGGATGGTCTTCTTGTACTCGGAGTAGGACGTGGTCCCGTAGGACTCCACCAGATCGTACAGCCGCTGGAAGGCGTTGCGAGAGATCTGAGGGTCTGCGGTGAGCAGCTCGAGGTAGTCGCCAAAGCTCCCCTCCCACAGCAGGTCCTGGAAGCGTGCGGTGTCCTGGTGGGCGGCGACGAGGTCAAGCAGCTTGTGATTCGATGACATGGTTCCTCCGAGGTGGGCCGCCGGGCTCGGTGGCGTGGAGGAACTACCTGCCCGGCCGCGTGAGGCGGGACGTCTGACCAGCGTCTGGGTGCAGAGCGGGAGGATGAGGTGATCGAGAGCAGGCGCTCCTCTCACCTATAGTATCGGCCAGACCGGCCCCGATGCGCTGCAACGGAATCCACTTTGATGACATGAACGGGTCAAAGTCTGTAACGGGGGGTGCGCTGGCTCCCCCGCCGGGCGGCGCGGCGGCGCCTGGGGGGAGTGAAAAATACCGGGAAATAGCGAGGGTGAAGACCGGGCCACTGCGTTACTCCCGCCCCCTTCCTCCCACACGTGTAAAGGAGCTGTCATGGACTTCTCTTTCAAGATCGATCCGACCACTTGGCAGGAGTACCTGTCGGTACACACCAAGGGGACCTGTCTCCTCCTCAACCCCTTCATCAACAAGGGGGCGGCCTTCACCACCGCTGAGCGGCGGCAGCTGGACCTGAACGGCTTGCTGCCTCCGGTGGTGGCGACGATGGAGACTCAGCTCAGCCGCAGCTACGCCGCCTTCCGGAACAAGCAGGACGACCTGGAGAAGTACATCTACCTGGCGGGCCTGCACGATCGGAACGAGACCCTGTTCTTCCGCCTGGTGCACGAGCACATCGAGGAGATGATGCCGATCGTCTACACCCCGGTGGTGGGCCTGGCTTGCCAGAGGTGGTCCGCGATCTTCCGCAAGCCCCGGGGGATCTACATCTCCCTGGACCACAAGGGCTTCATCGCGGACGTGCTCCGCAACTCCGATGTCACCCACCCCTCGGTGATCGTGGTGACCGATGGCGAGCGCATCCTCGGGCTGGGCGACCAGGGCGCGGGCGGCATGGGCATCCCGGTGGGCAAGCTGGCGCTCTACACCCTCTGCGCGGGCGTCTCTCCCTACAGCGTCATCCCCATCACCATCGACGTCGGGACGGACAACGCCGGCCTGCTCAACGACCCCCTCTACATCGGCCTGCGCCAGCGGCGCCTGCGGGGTGAGGCCTACCAGGCGTTCATCGACGAGTTCGTCGAGGCGGTCAAGGAGGTCTTCCCCGACGTCATCCTGCAGTGGGAGGACTTCCTCAAGGGCAACGCCATCCACCAGCTCAACCGTTTCAAGGACGAGCTGTGCACCTTCAACGACGACATCCAGGGTACCGCCGGGGTCGTGGTGGCTGGCCTGCTGTCCGCGATGCGGATCCAGGACAGCTGCCTGACCGAGCACCGGGTGCTCTTCGGTGGCGCCGGGGCCGCGGCGCAGGGGATCGCCGAGCTGATCGCGAACGCGATGATGGCCCAGGGGCTGACGCAGGAGCAGGCGCGGGCGCGCATCGCGATGGTGGACAGCCAGGGGCTGGTGCTCAGGGGCCGGCCCGGGCTGTCGGACTTCAAGGAAGATCTCGCCCAGCCGGCGGAGCTGGTGGCAGGTTGGGACGTGGCCGACCCCGAGCACATCACCCTCGCGGAGGCGGTGCGCGGCTTCAAGCCCACGATCCTCCTCGGGACCACGGGGATGCCCAACACCTTCACCGAGGAGATCTTGGTGCAGATGGGCAAGAACCACGAGCGCCCAGTGATCTTCCCGCTCTCGAACCCCACCTCTCAGGCGGAGTGCACTCCCACCGAGGCGCTGCGCGCCACCGGCGGCAGGGCGCTGGTCGCGACCGGCAGCCCCTTCGACCCGGTCGAGATGGATGGTGTGGTGCACCGCATCGGGCAGGGCAACAACGCCTACATCTTCCCCGGTGTCGGGCTCGGGCTCACCGTCTCGCGCACCCGCAGGGTCACCAACGGGATGTTCCTGGCCGCCGCGCGCGCGCTGGCCGGGCAGCTCTCTGACGAGGATTTGGCCGAGAACGCGCTGTATCCCCGCCTGATCCGGATCCGCGAGGTCTCCCACGCGGTGGCCTGCGCGACCATCCGCCAGGCGGTGGCGGAGGGCCACGCGGACAAGGACCAGCTCGACCTGCTCGAGACGCGGGTCGAGCGCGCGATGTGGTACCCTGAGTACCTGCCGGTTCGCTTCGAGGCCGAGTAACACGCTACCCCGGGGGGTGAGGTGAGAGGCGCAGCGCTCGCAGTCCTCTCACTCCTCCTCGGGTGCGACCCCGGCGCGGTGGCGCCTCGCGGCGCCGAGCGCCACTGGGTGCCCACCGCCGACGGCGCGTGGGTGAGCCTAAGGCGCTACCCCGCGCCAGGGCGGCCCCCTGTGGTGCTCTGCCACGGGATCTCGTCCAACCACCGGTTCTGGGATCTGGAGCCGGGGCGCAGCCTCGCGCTCTACCTCAGCGCCAGCGGCTTCGACGTGTGGAACCTTGACCTGCGCGGGCACGGCCTGGCGGAGCGGGGGCCGGACGGCCTCCCGCCCCCCGCGGGGTGGACCCTCGATCAGTACGGTGCGTACGACCTCCCCGCGGCCTTCGACTACGTGACCCGCGCTACCGGCGCGGATCGCCTGGGCTATGTGGGCCACTCCATGGGGGGCATCGCGCTGGCGGGGGCGCTGGCGGAGGGCGCGGTGCCCGCGTTGGGAGCGGCGGTGCTCGTGGGGAGCCCCCTGTCCTTCGCGGACCCGGCCGCACCCCTCGCGGTCTCACTGAGGGCGGCGGGGCTGGCGGCGGCGCTTCCCTCCCTGCCCTCCGGCGCGGGGGCCTCGCTGCTCGCCAGGACCGGAGGGGCTGGTGCCCTGCTCCCACACCTCTACCGCGAGGACAACCTGGCCGCCGACGCGGCGCGGCGGATGCTCGCGAGCGTGGTGTCGCCACTGTCCTCGGGGGAGCTGGTCCAGTTTGGGAGGGCCGCGGAGGACGGAGAGCTTCGCCGGGCGCGGGACGGGGCGGTCCTGCGCCAGCTGCTGGGGGAGGTGACCGTGCCCACCCTCTTCCTGGCCGGCGCCTCCGACGCGATCGCGACCCCGCGGCAGGTGTGGGCCTTCCACCAGGCCATGCCCGCAGCGGAGCGGGGCTTCGTGCTGCTCTCGCGGGACCGGGGCTTCGCGAGGGACTACGGGCACCTGGATCTGGGGCTGGGGGACCGCGCTCAGGGGGAGGTGTACCCGCTGGTGGCCCGCTGGCTCTGGACACACCAGGGCCCGCTGCCCCACCCTGTGAGGTAGCGCTCTGCCTTGTTCAGGGGCGCGCGCTCATCGAGGGGCCTGCCCCGTGGCCGCGCCCCACCCTCTCCCGCTGTGGCCGGGAGCGGAGTGGCGCACACCGCAGGAGGGTCAGGCCCAGCGCGCCGCCACCTCGGGGAACAGGTCCGCCAGCAGCCGGTCCAGCGCGCCCTTGTCGGGGAGCAGGTGCTCCTCCAGGGTGCCGTCCAGGTACCTCCGACGCAGCTGCTCTACCAACAGCGCGCGCGCGGTGGTGTCGAGGGTGGGCGGGGATGGGTTGAGCATGGGACCCCTCGGGCTACACCCGACCTATCGGCCCAACGCGCGCTCGTCTGAACAAGCGGTCACCAGAAATCAGCCGGTGATCTGAGGCCGGAGCTTCTGCCGCAGCCGCTTCACCGCCTGTCCGCACAGCTGGCACGCGCGGGACTCGGTGACACCTAGCACCTTGCCCACCTCCTTCAGCGACAGCTCGTTGAAGTAGTAGAGGGCGATCGCGGTGCGCTCGCGCTCGGGCAAGCTCTGGA
>JAFGVK010000186.1 GCA_016938035.1 Deltaproteobacteria bacterium
ACGTCTACCAGCGTGAGTAGATCGCAGGGGAGCCTCAATGTCGATCCCCTTCAGGTCATCAGCCTGAGGACTATGCGATCGCCCTGGGGGGTGGGGTTCTTGCGGTCCAGCGTGGAGGTGGAGGTCTTCGGTCCATGGTGAAGACCGACCGCGGTGAGGGGGGCGCGGGGAGAGAGCCAACCCATCACCCTGGGTGGGGGCTCCCCAGACCCCTCTGGTGGCGTTGAGAGTGCCGCAGCAGGGGGCCTCGACGCTCCAGGAGCAGAACGGTGCGCCAGATGGTGTCCCGCCTCCTGATGCGGCGATGCGGGGCGGACCTCCGGCCCTACCTGGTTCGGGGTACGGTCCTGGAACGAGGGTGGCGGCGGCGGTGTTTCCCGGGAGGCGGTCCGACGGTCCGACCTACTTGACAACCTTTCTCCCGAGGGGCGGGGAAGGACTGCCACGGCTCCTCGTAGACCGCTTCTCCTCTACCGGGTATTTCCCCGAAAAGGTCGGACCGTCGGACCGGAAGAGACAAACCTATCAGTCCTCTCTGTCCGACTGCCGGGACCCACCTGCCCCCGAGGTCAGGTCCCGGTCGGTCCCGCCGTTCGAGCGCAGGGAGCGGCCTCGACGAGCGGAGGACGCGGCGGTCCAGGGTGGAAGGAGCGGTGCTCGGTCTCGACGACGAGGCTGAACGCGGTGTCCAGGGTGGAAGGTCGGACGGAGGGACGCGGCGACCTCGGCGAACGCGGCGGTCCACGATGGAAGGAGACATGGCGAGGAGAGGAGGCGCGGACGTCATCGCCGAATTTTTCGATTTATTCGATTTATTCGATTTATTCGATTTTCTACCCGGATGAGAATCCTCTCCGAGGAGGTCCCGAAGAGGGGGGAGGAGAGAGAGAATACTTAGAAAATGCCTATAAGGAGAAAATCAAAATATTCGAATATTCCCCTCCTCCCCCTCTCCGGGTCAAGCGGAGAGCTTACTCCTTCCGGTTCCAATCGGGGTTCACCTCCCATACATTACGCGGCCGCCCCCTCCGCTTCTCCATCTCGACGCGACGGATGTAGCGGTGCTCCGAGAGCAGCTCCAACCCGGCTCCGAGGAAGGAAGCGCCGGACCTGCCAAGCGCCCGCTCGACGACCTTTCGGGCCTCGGTCTCGGAGAGCTGTGTCATCCGAGGCCTGGACTTCAGCCATCCAACGAGGACGCTCGCAACGGTCTCGTAGGAGTCCGGCTTGAAGATACTCGCTCCGGCATGGGTGAGGAGGTAGCCCTCTCCCAGCTCGATGGCGGCCCTCATCGAGGAGGCCGACACCTCTCCCGCCAGCGGCTCCTCATCGGGCGTGTTCGCACGGTCCACGATGGTCAGCAGCGCCGCGATACGGAGCACCTGACTCGGAAGCTTCCCCGCCCAGTCCGACAGGAGGTCGAGGTCGGCCCCTTCCGCAAGGCGCGGCTCCTGCCTCGTCCGAAAGGCCTTGAAGAGCTCATAGGCCTCGTCCGAGAGGTTCATCACCTTCGGGATGATGCGCCCCTTCGGGTCCGAGGGGACCTCCAGTGCCAGCAGCTTCTGGATCAGGGCATCGTAGGCCTCACCCGCCTCCCGCGTCATCGCGGGCGGGTCCATGTCGCGATGCCCGACAAGGGACTTGGGCATGGACCACAGGAAGCGAGCGATCAGGCCGGTCGAGCGGAATTCGGGCTGGGCGGTGACCTCCTCCACGACACTCGGCTGGATCGCGAGTCCGAAGGTCAGCACCGGCGCCCGGAGGCGGATCGGATCCGCGCGACCGACCCGGTCCACCGTGTGACTCCCACCGTCCCAGCCCTTCTTCACCACATCGATGTTCGGGATGCTGTGGTTGAAGCGACCACCGACGGTTCGGAAGATGCCGCCCTCATCGCTGAAGACCGCGAGCCGCTCCATGTTTTCCCGCAAGCGAAGCGGAAGCGCCTCGGGGGTGATGTCGTCGACGAGAAGGCGATGGGAGACCCGCGTGGTCAGCGTCTCCAACTCGGCATGGAGGGTGTTGATCTGCGCCTCCAACCCCGAGCGCTCGGCGTCGTCGTCCGTCTTGTCCGCCTGCTTCTCCAGGCGCTTGATCCGGCGCTCCAGACTGGCGCGCTTCCCGCCCCGCTCTCGGTTGAGCTGGGCCGCCTTGTCCATCGCCGCATCCTCTCCCTCTCGGAGCGGCGCGGTCACCTCGCGGAACACCGGAGACTTGGCGCTGGAAGCGTTCATCGCGACAACGACGTAAAGAGCGAGCCACTCGGTCCCTTCGCGGGAGCTACGCCAGCCCCTGACCTTGACCTTTCCGAGCACCGCCGTGGAGAGGACGGCCAGCACGAGGAGCCCCACCAGGTCTGTCGGGGTCTGCTTCGCCGTCGCCACCTCGTAGACATATCGACGCAGGGGATCGGGGAGGAGATGCGTCGGGAAGCTCGGCACCTCGGGCACCGCTCGGTAGGACGTCGGAAGGCCCCATCCCCCCTCATGGAGGACGCCGGTGTTGGCGCGAGGATCTGTCGAGAAGGTCCCCGCCACCAGCTTGTCGTTCTCGTCCTGCTCCACCGGCCCCCTCAAACGCAGGAGAGCACAGCGCCCCTCCAGCGTCTGACGGATGGCGGTGGCGAACTTCTCCCCGGCCTTGTCGAGATGGTTGCGAAGGACGACCGTAGCGCCGTCAGGCACCTTATCTGCGAGTCTCGAGGTCCACGCCCCCGAGAAGACGCCGAACACCGGCAGGTCGGGAGCGAGACTCGCCCAAGTCAGGAAGTCGGGTCCCCCTTCGACGACGACCACCACCAGCGGGTCCGCGTCGAGCGCTTCTCCTCGGAGCAGCGACAGGGCGGTGGGGTTGGCCATCACCAGGCCGCCGACCTTCGCCCCTCTCGGAGCCAGGTCCTTTCGTCCCTTCGGTGGGGTGGCGCGGACATCGCGAGCCCGCACACCGGAGAGCACACCCTCCGTGTCGTAGAGGGGGATGAGGGCCCTGTGATGGGCAACCCATGAGGTCGCCCAGGTCGGCAGCGTCCCGGTGGTCGGGAGCGCTCGGAGGAGGTCCTCCCGCCCGATGCGCTCTGGGTCGAGGCCCCGCAAGCGAAGCCACGCGGCGACCACCTTGCTTGAGGTCGCAGGGTTGGAGCGCTTGAAGAGATCAGCGATGGTCTCGGGTGCCGTCACGGGGGGAGCGGAGACCGACAGCGCAGCGGGCGGCCCGCTTCGAGGCAGGAGGGCGACGCGGAACACGGCATCCATCTCCTCGGGGTCCAGCTCCGCCCACTCCTTCCCGTAGTTCGCGGCGGCGACGAGTTCCTTGGACCCGCCGCCCTTCTCGCAGCGATGACAGAACCAGCGAAGACGGTGGTGCTTCGCACTCCAATGGACCTTCGCCGAGCCGTGTCCCCTCGCTCCGCAGAGCGGGCAGCCATCAAGGTGTGGCTCGGTTCCGGGGGTCAACGAGAGCCCGAGAGACACCGCAGTATCCCGTACGGTGTAGGTAGAAGACGGCTTGGTCCCGGCTTCCGAGAGCGGCGGCGGGGATTCGATGAGCATGGTGCTCTCCTTGGTTCGTCCCCCTGCGTCAATGCGGAGGGACGTCCTCGGAGCAAACCACAGACAACCAATGTTCGCCATTTTCCGGCGTTATTGAGAAATCGCCAAAATACTGGAGGTTGAGAATGGAGCAACGTCAACTATCGCCCGACGAATTCTCCCTTCCGAGAGCCCGCGTCTCGGAGCCTCGCGGCGCATCCAGCCTGCAGAATATGATCCGCACCCTCTCATCACCGCCTCCCTCATCACCCTCCCTCCTCTCCTCCTCCAACACCCCTCCCGCTGCCTCCTTGTGTCCTCCTGCGTGTCCGAGAGGATCAGGCAGGGGTCGGCCTGGCTCGGCGGCACGACAGCAGGAGGAGGCAGGGAGGTGGGTCTACGAGGTTGGGCCCCCCGCAGTCGACTGCGGGGTGAGGTGGGGGCGTCGGAGCGGGCAGCGGTGTCGAGGATGTCGGTCAGGTGGTGGTGGGGCTCGATAGTCCAACGGGCCAGCGACGAGGCCGACGACCGACCCGGCCCCTGGCGGCCCTGGCCCCCCGACGGGACCGAGCGGGTCGAGGGGTGGGGTGGTCGGTCAGGAGAGGGTGGGCTCGAATAACTCTGGAGTGGACCTCTGCACCGTCGATGAATCCACGTCGGCACCGTCTGGCGGACCTGACCACCCCGTCGGTGCGACGAACGCCGTATCCCTGGAGAAGAGCCCATCTAGAGTTGCTCCGGCAAACTTGCAGTCCAATAGTTCCGACTCGGTGAACCGAACCCGGGTCATGCGCGCATTCTCGAAGCTGAATCCCTCGAAGTTCACTCCGATGAAGGGCGTGCTCTCCAGCAGGGAATCGCTCCAGTCCGCGCCAGTTCCGAAGCACTGTTGAACTCTACTGAAGCCCCTGTTCGACACGAGCCGTGTCCGCGACAGATTGCAGCGGATTAGCTGTGTGCCTCTTGTGTCACAGTCTACGAGTATAGCGTCGGAAAGATCGCACTCAACCAGCCGAACCCCACGAAGGCAGGCTCCTGTCAAGTCCACGTTGCCAAGGTCGAGTGAGTGGTAGGTCAAACGCTCCAGCCCGCCTTGTCGGCTCCGCTCGACGAACGGGCCTTCCGGGTCGCCCCGCACACCACGGGCGCGCGCAAGGAAGTCATCACGTGGATCTTCGTTGTTCATCTACCCACCATGTCCGGCCTTATCCCGGAGGAAGTAGCTCAACCCATCGTCAGGCATGAAGAACGTGGTCGGCTCTCCTGACGGAGCCTCCACACCGAACCATCCTGAACTCTCATCGAAGTAGACGCGCTCTCCGCTGGCACGCTGGTACGAGTGCATTTCGCCAGCCTGGCCCCGCTGGAAGAAGTCTGCGGACTCCAGTTCATAGTCCAATGCGTCTTCCATCCAGTCTGGAAGCTCCCCCGCCTCCTTTCGCTTGCGGAACTTGTCCGCGAGCACATCGGGATCCCAGCCTCTGTTGGGATCGTACTTGACCTTCCCTGCGGCCTTTGAGGCCTCTAACACGCTATTGACGACTTCATCAGCGTGTTTGGCACCAAGCCCCACCACGTCCAGCTTCTTTGCCGCTTTCACCAAGCCCTTCGCAGTGTTCCCCCCCGGTAGAAACACCACACTGGCCGCCGCCACAGAACCAAAACTCTCCTTCCCCTCCGCATACCCCATTACACTCGCAGAGACGTCGCGGAAATCGCCCAAGGGGGAAAGCTCACCTGCTACGGTCTGTCCCACTAGGTGTGCCCACGACGGGTCTTCAACAAAATCTCCTGCTACAGCCCCCTCAATAAAGCTCCAGCTCACCCGGCCCGCCATTGCGTAGCCCTCTCTTGCTCCTTCATTCCGAGCGAGGTTTGTCCCCTTTTCCAGCATCACCATTGGGTCATGCCCACTCGGATCGCTCTTCCCCACCGGGTCCGCCGCTGCGTATAAATACGGCGACTCATGCACCTTGATCTCGGGATCCCCCTGCCAGAACCGCCCCGTCCCCGCGTCATAGGTCCGCGGGCCGGTCATCATCAGGCCGGTCTCCTCATCCCGCTCGACGCCGAGGTAGCGGTACCTGTTCCGGGCGTCCCGGCGGTCCGAGGCGGAGCCGTAGGGCAGGTACTCTTCCTGGGAAAGGAGGGTTCCATCGTTAGCGGTGAGGACGTGCCCGCTACCGAGAAGATCGGTGTGGAAATAGAAGATGGGCAGGCTGTTCGGGTCGCTGCCCGACAGGATGGTCTCGACCTGCGCGTGGCGCCCGTGGCCGGACACCTGCAGCACGACCTTCGTGTAAGCGACGGTGCCTTCACGCTGCTGGTACTCGAAGGGGCCGAGGTACACACCTCTCGCCCACACGCCGTTCTTCTTGACGAGCCGCACTACGCGCTGGTCCGCGTGTCGAAGGTACCGCACCTCGGTACCGCCCCCCACATTGACGTAGGTGGGCTGGTTGTCGAAGGTGTATCCGAGGGTCTCGTGCCGCGGGGAGGAGCGACGCCGCACGCTGTCATCGAGCTTCCACCCCGGCGCGGCCTCGACCCATGCTCGTCGCCGACCCCATCGGTGACCGGCAGCGGCGCCGCAAGACCGGCGAGCAGAACGTCGCGCGCTGCGCGCTCGAGGACGGGGCGCGAGGGAGGCTCACGGTCGCTGCGACGGCGGAGGTCAGGTGGCTGCCCGGCGAGCCAGACGCGGCGAGAGTAAAGGCCGGAGGCTCACGTGGATGGAACCGGATCGAGTGGGTCTCACAGAACCCGCTTCATCAGTCCAAAGGAACCATCCGATGATGTTGCCCGTCGAATCCTCCAGCGTGTGATCCATACCCCGGTCACGGCGCGAAGCGGGTGGCACAGCCTCTGATGCGGCAGGAGCCCATGAGGACCGACAAACACCGCCATCGGTCGCCTCGATGACGAGCCCGTGGGGACGTCCCCGCGCCAAGCACCAGGGGCCTGACCGGGCTGCGAATCACACCCGTCTTCCAGAGTGCAAGCGGGCGCCGAGTCGCCAGGCACATCGGCGCGTGGCCGCCGCTCCGCCAGGACAAAGCATGCGTTTGTACGCGACGAGCGTAGGAGCCAGGACACGCGTCAAGAGGCCAGCAAACCAGTGCCGAAACCAGGACGCGTCGAGAGGCCAGCAAACCGGTGCCGGCTAGCGAATCGGTGACCGTCCTGGCGTCTCGCACGGGGCCCCCGGCGGGCCGACTGAGGCCGTGTCCCCGCAAATTCCCGCGACGAGGCGGGCCGATCAAGGCTCCCCGTGGCATGTTCAGGCAGACCGCCCCCCACGAGGCCAGATGATCCTCTCGCTCCTCTCCACCGCCGCACTGTGCGGCGCCACCGCCAGCCTGCTGGAGGCCCCGCCCCTCCAGGGCGCGCGGGCCACCGCCCAGCAAGGGGACGCGCTGCTCGCCAACGAGCGGGTCGCCTTCGTCCTCTCTGACCCCTCGCACCCCAGCAGCTTCCCCACCGGCGGCCAGCTCATCGACGCGGGGTGGCTGGTGGACCCCTGGGATCAGCTCGACGGGCTGGGGGTGTGGCTGGAGGGGGAGCGGGCCCCCACCTACAGCGCGATCCAGCTCGATGAGGGCGACAACAGCGCCACGGTCACCCTCACCGGAGAGGATCCCGCCCACCCCGGACTGACGGTGGAGACCACCTACCGCCTGGGGGGTGAGGACACCTGGCTAGACCTGACCACCACCGTCCGCTCCGACGCCCCCTCCCTGATCCCCGGCTACGCCCTCGGGGACACCGCGGGCTGGGGGAGCTGCGACCCCTGGGTGCCCGGCTACGGCGAGGCCCGGGGGGCGACAGGCAGCCAGTGGATGGGCTGCACCGGGCTGATCACCTCCTTCGCCCTGGGGGGCCTCGCGGGGGAGCGGCTGGAAGCCACCCACGTCGGCGCCTGGTCGCGCCTGACCGGGGTGGTCGCGGACCTGCCGCCTGGGGGGGAGCTGCGCTGGTCCCGCCGCCTCGCCCTCGGCGGGCTGGACGTGGCCTCGGCCCTGCGGGGGCTGCCCCTGGACCCCGAGGCCGGGCAGGTGGAGCTCACCGCCACCCTGTCGGACGGGTGGCCAGCCAGCGGCGCTCAGATCACGGTGTACGGGGAGCAGGACCGGCCCTGGCTGCTGCTGGAGGCGGACGCCTGGGGACAGGCCAGCGCCTCGCTCCCCGCGGGGCAGTGGATGCTGGTGAGCAGCGCCTGGGGACAGCTCCCCCAGCGCTACCCCCTCTCGCTGGCGCCGGGGCAGATCCTGTCGGTGCCCCTCGCCCTGACGCCCGCCCCTGACGCGCCCCCCTCTGGCGACAGCCTCTCGCTGGTGCAGCGGCCCCTCTCGCACATCCCTGCCCTGGTGCGGCCGGGAGACGCCCTCCCGATCGAGGTGGACGGCGAGGCCTCCGCGTGGGAGGTGAGCTTGGTCCGGGGCGCGCACAGGGTGCCGGTGACGGTCACCTCCACCGAGCCTGGGCTGCTCCGCTGCCTGACCCCCGAGGTGCCCTGGTGGGGCCTGTACGACCTGGAGGTGCGCGCGGACGGGACCGCCGATCAGGTGTCCCACGCGGTGCAGGTGGTAGAGGCCTTCCCGCGCTCCTTCACCTTCGCCCACATCACCGACTCTCACCTGCCCACCCACGACTTCTCCAGCTACGGGCCGTGGACCGGCGACACCACGGAGGTGCTCGACCTGGAGGAGGTGCTGGCAGACCTAGCCATCCTCCACCCCGACCTGATCCTGCACACCGGTGACCTGGTGAACGAGGGGGAGCTGGAGGACTATCTGCTCGGCAGGGCCCACACCTCCGCCCTGGAGGCCCTGCGGACGGTGGACCTGCCGGTCTTCGTGGTGGCGGGCAACCACGACCTGGGCGGGTGGCCCACCACCTACCCGCCCCAGGGCACCGCGCGCGTCACCTGGCAGCGCTTCTTCGGCTGGAGAGACCGCCCCACCCAGGACTACGCCTTCGACTACGGCCCGATCCACTTCGCGGGGCTGGAGGCCTGGGTCTCCTACGACGACCTCCTCCCCGAGGTCTACGGCGAGACCAGCTTCACCGCCGCCCAGCTCGCCTGGCTGCGCCGGGACCTGGAGTCCACCGACGCGGAGGGGGTGGTGCTGTTCTACCACTACGACTTCTCCCACCAGCTCGACCTGGACGCGCTGGGCGCGGACCTGGCCCTGTGGGGGCACATCCACAGCAGCGGGGGACAGCTCGACCACCCTCCTTACGACCTCGCCACCGGCGCCACCTGCGATAACGCCCGCACCTACCGGCTGATCGAGGTGGTGGACGGGGTGATCCAGCCGACGTCCCCCCTCTCGGCGGGCCCAGGCGGCCGCACCCTGCGGGTGTCCTACGAGCCCGACAACCTGGGCGGGTCCCCCCAGGTCGTGGCGCGGGTGACCAACGAGCACCGCCGGCGCTTCCCCAGCGCCAGGCTCGAGATCCGCATGCCCTCCGGCGGACCGTGGGAGCTGCGCGGCGGCACCCTGCTCCAGGTGGACGACGACGGGGAGCGCGCCCTGCTGGAGGTGCAGGTGGACCTAGCCGCGGGGCAGACCACCGAGGTGGTGGTGCGGGGACCAGGGGCGCCGGAGGAGGACAGCGCGGAGCCAACAGACACGGGGCACCCCACTCAGGACCAGCCCGAGCCAGGCTGCGGCTGCGTCAGCGCGCCCGCCGCTGCCCCCACCCTGCTGCCGCTGGCCCTGGGCTGGCGCTGGCGGAGGCGCCGGGGCGCTCGCCGCGGGGTGGGCCCGGAGGGCACCCCCCTCCAATCAGCCCGATAGCATCAGCCTGTCAGGCAGGTCCAGCGGTCCCGACAGGGCGCGCTTGAGCCGCCGAGGGCCTCCGCGAGCGCCAGCGCGCCGCGCCCACTGCCTCGGCCTCCCCCGCCCAGGAGCAGCCCGACAAGGCTGTCCCGCCCAGGCCCCGCACGAGCACGCCCCTCGCTGCCTCAACGCCCAGGCCTAGTCCCCTGCCCGTCCTGCCGCTGGCGGAGGCGGCGGGGCTCA
>JAFGVK010000187.1 GCA_016938035.1 Deltaproteobacteria bacterium
CCCTGTCACACCGCTCCCACCGTGAAAATCGCGGGAGCGCTCCGGCACCACCCACAGCCGATGGACCGGATGACAGCCTTGGGTCCCTGGTGCCCGTGGAAGCCGGTGCACCCCCTGTCACACCGCTCCCACCGTGAAAATCGCGGGAGCGTTGTGGACGCTCCCCGATCCATTGCTTCGCTGCCTGCCTTGCGCACAAGGAGCGTGAGGGGGCGCCGCGCGGGCGCGAAGCGCAGTCGCGAAGCGACCGATGCGAGCGAGAGCGAGCGAGCGCAGCAAGACCCCGACCCCCGCAGGGGGGCACGCCAAGACGTGGAAGAACGCCACGAATCCGAAACCGTATGGCCCCTTGTCGCGAAAAGTCTCAGGGGCAGAGCGCTTGGGGCGGAGCGGGATCGGGGAGGCCGACCAGCGCGCGGAGGCCCTGGCGAAAGGCGACGAAGCTGGGAGAGCGGTTGGACTCGACGTCCATATGGGGAGTGATCTCCTTGGCCCAGTCGCTCTTCGCCTTGCCCACCGCCTGGGCTCCATCCTGCTTGAGGGCACGGGAGCCGCCCTTGTGGACCGCGTCTGCGAGGACCTCCCAGGTGCCGACGACGCTGTCCTGCCGATAACGCTCCAGGACGCGCTCACTCGCTCGCGGATAGGCTGCGCGGATGGCGCTGGGGTCGCCGAGCAGCCACGCCTCCAGCTCCTCGATGGAGAGGGCGAAGAGGGTCGTCGGAGCTGGTGTACAGGCGTCCCGAAGGCCCTCCAGCTCGGCGAGGAAGGCCCGACAGTCGCGGTCGTCCAGGTCGGTGACCACCACCACCGCCGTGAGGCCCAGTGGGAGGGATTTTCCATAGCCATTGAGGAGGGCTGGCAGGCGGTCGAGAAGCACCCGCTTCTGGGCATCTAATGCGGAGTTCATTCCCTTTGGGATGTGCCCGGCCCCCTTGTAGGGGTGGCACCTCACTGTGGGGGCCTCGGGAGCTCCCGCCAGAATTTTCGGGATCAGCGTCTGGAGGGCGACCCTACCCGACGCGTCCTCGACCAAGACCTCGAGGTGCATGCCTCAGTCCTCGTCCAGGTAGTCGCTGTACCAGAGGGCTCCCAGGGGCAACCCCTCCGCGACTAAGGCGCTGACAACGGGGTCCTCGCTGGCACGCCGGACGGTGGAGAAGCCGTCCTCGCCCTTCTCGAGCACCCACACCTCCGCAGGCTCCAGCGCGTTCACGAGGTAGGGCTGGTGGGTGGTGAGGAAGACCTGGGATCCCTTGGGGCGCTGGCTGTGCGCGCGCAGCTCGTGGGCGAGGGTCTCTAGGAGCTTGTGGTAGAGGCCGTTCTCGGGCTCCTCAAGGCCGATAAATGGGGCGGGATCAGGATCTTCGAGGAGGAGCAGGTAGGCGAAGAGCTTGAGCGTGCCGTCTGACATCGCCTGGGCGTAGAAGGGGGTGGAGAAGCCCCGGTCGAGGAAGCGGAGCAGCAGCCGCCCGTCCTCGGTGCGGTGGGTGTCGATCTTCCCGATCCCCGGGATGCGCTCCCCGATGCGCGTGAGGATCGCTTGCAGACGGCGCGGGTGCTCCCGCTCCAAATACTGCACCACGTTGGAGAGGTTCTCCCCTGAGGTGCTGAGGTGGGGCTGCGGGCCGGCTGCGGGCAGGCTGCGGGCGGCGTTGGGGGCGAAATAGGAGAGGAACCAGCGCTCGATGAAGGTGCGGAAGGCGACGATGCGCTCGTGCTGCTTCAGCGTGCCCAGGGTCGCGATGCCGAGGCGGCGGGGGTCGGAGAGTCGCACCTCCTCGGTCGAGGCAGCCTCTGTCGCGGTGAACCCGCTGAAGAGCTCCGACCAGAGGGGATGAGTCTCCTGCGGGGTCTCCGCAAAGAGCGCTGCGAGGTCGCGTTCAACCTCAGAGCTGGCCGCCATCTCTCCCGTCCACACGACCCCCTGCCCCGCAACAAGGTAGAGGAAGGAGAAGGGCCGACCGGTCTTCTGTCCCTTGCGACGCTGCCGGAGGCGCTCCCGCGTGACGACCGCGCGTCCCCGCCCGTCCAGGTCGATGGCCAGCTCATAGCTGATGGGCCGGGAATTCACCCCCTCGCGGTAGTAGATCTCAAACTGGATGGGCCCCTCGCTCCCCTGGGAGCGCAGTCTCTGGAAACCGCCCCTCCCCCTAGCGTCGCAGGCCTCCTCCACCCCCACGCGCAGGCAGTCCGCCAGGAAGCCGAAGGCATCGAACAGGCTGCTCTTGCCCACCCCGTTGCGCCCGATCACCGCGGTGATGTCGGTGAGCGGCTGGACTCCCTTGGGGCTGGAGGACAGCTTGCCCAGGGTGACGTCGCGCAGGGCGCGGTAGTTGCGGATGCGGATCCCTTCGATGCGGGCCATCTCGTCTCCAGAGGCGACAGAGGTATCACGATGGAGGCCCTCGTCATACCCCTCGCGCGAACCCCGAGGTATGGATAAACGCCGAGAGGTCTGAAGTGACCCGCCGGGTTCGGTCATTGAGGGCGACCTCTTGCGGGGGGCGCGCGGGGGCCTGGCTCGCGGGCTCCTGCGCCCTCTCTCTCGCGCGGCCCCTCCGCCGCCTCGCGCCCCCAAGCCCGCGCGGCGTCATGGCGCGGAGCTGGCGGACGCTCCTCAGTGGACCCGCACCATCTTGGACAGGGCGCGCCACAGCCTGTCCATCGCGGTGGCGTAGGCGCGGTCGTAGCGCTGGTCCCACGCGGTGAGCTGCTCCTTGCTCACCCCCCAGGCGTTGGCGAAGGCGGTCACCACCTTCCACTCGGAGCCGTCCCGCTCCCTGTCGAGGTGGGAGAGGTGCACCGCCGCCTCCACCAGGCGCTCGGCAAGCTCCGGTGGCGGGCGCTGCCCCAGCTCAGCGGGGCGCCAGATGCGAAGGTCCTCGTGCCGCAGGGGGTCCAGCCCCTCGCGGAGGAGGAACTGCTCGATGAAGATCCGCTCCCCCGCCCGCAGGGCGCCGTCCGCCACCATCACTGAGATCAGGACCCTCGCCGGGGTCCGGGGGTCCATCGTCGCGGGGGGCAGCTCGTCCTTGGGGATGGCGGGCAGCGGCTCGCGGTCCACCACCTCGGGGGTGTGGGTCGCGCCGCCCCCTCCGGCGCCTGCGGGGAACAGGTAGGCGATCACGTCGAAGGAGGTGGGAAGCGGCGCTCCGGCCTGGAGCCGCGCCACCGCCTCGTCCACGGTCATCCCCATGTTGGAGGCGCAGAAGTCGTCGAGTGGCTCCTGCTCCTCCGCCGCCCAGCGGGCGAGGGCCCGCCGCGCCAGGTCGGGGTCGCGCAGGTCCAGCGGGCGCCTCACCTCGGTGAGGGTGGGGGTGTAGCCGCAGTGATCGCAGGGGCCGTCGCCAGCCCTGGCCCCGTCCGAGAGCGGCTGCTGGCAGGCGGGGCACCGGCCCGCGGCGAGGGGCAGCCGCGGCGCGAAGGGCTCCTCCGCGGCGAGCACGCTGTGGCCGCACAGGCGGCAGCGGGTCTCTACCGGCTGACCCAGGTGGCAGGCGGGGTGCGTGGGGTCCATGATCTGGACCACCGCGGCCTCGGTGCGGCAGTGGGGGCAGTCGGCCAGGACCTGGTACACGTCTCCGAGCATGGGTGCGGCTCCGGGGGAAGGGCACAGTGTAGCGCGCGGGGGGCGGGCTTTCGATGGTGCCGCGCGCTGTGGTCCCTGCTGGCGGCCTCACGGCGCGACGCGCAGGCCGCGGGAAGGGCGCGGAGGGGGACGCCAGGGGCCCGCCAGGCGAACCGCTGACGACAGGAGGTGGCCCGCCCCTGGGAGGGAGGGCGCTGGCCGGCCGGGTCCGAGGGTCCGAGTCCCACCCCACCCCATCCACTCCGCCGGCGAGGTCGTCCGATAGGTGTCCCTGTTGCCAGGGTAGAACCCACTCGATCCGATTCCATCAAAAACATGGTTACACCGATGGGATGCACGCGCCGCTCACCAATTTCTCCGCTCGACACCCCAACCGCCGCGCCAGGGGAGCCTTCTCGCGCGCCCCTCGGGGACGCGGCTTTGGATCCCACAACTCCGCGCTCCTGGATGGGGTGGGCTCAGCCGGAAAGAACCAGGGGGGCGGACACGCCTCCTAGCCCATAATCTCCCCTGCGTGGTTGATTTGGTGGATCCGGCATGAGTGGGTAGAAGAGACCGGAACGACCCTGGCGGAGCGCTCCTGACGGGCCCCACTGGCGGGGCTGACGGCCTCCGACAGGGGGAGGCGCCAACTCGGACCGACAGCCTTCCCCGTCGGACGGACGAGCTGGATGGGGTATCAGAGCTGTGGCCGCCGCTCCAGCAGCATCCGCAGGGTCCGCAGGCCCAGGCGGGCGCCGATCCAGCGGGTGGCGTGGTTGACGAAGGCCGCGTCGCCGCCCACCGCCTCCTGCAGGTGCGGTTTGAGGGGCGCGGCCCCCCTGGTGCGCAGGGCGCGGCGAGCCACCCTGGGGTCCAGGCCCAGCTCGGGGTGGTAGATGTCTTCGGCGGGACCCCCCTCGGGGCCCCACTGGAGCCCACCGCGCTCGCCCGTCAGCACCAGGGGCTGCCCCTCCATGTCCACCCCTAGCGCCCCTCGCCCCTCCGGGGGGGGCACCGCCCACGCGAGGCGCAGGATCGCCTCCTGCAGCCTGCCCGCCCGGTCCCCCTCTACCAGGGCCTGCCAGGCGAGGGTGAGCTGGTGCAGCTCCCCCGACAGCTCGGACAGCATCGCCCCTCGCAGCGAGGCAGCCGCCCCCTCGAGGGAGGTGGCGCCCACCTCGGCGAGCTGGCGCAGCAGCGGGAAGGGGGGGCGGTCGCTGGCGTGGGGCAGGTCGCCCAGCAGCGCTGAGGCCGCGGCGCGGAGGGCGCTCCCGTCCTCCCCCGGGGGCGCCGGGTTCAGCGCGATCAGCCGCACCGCGGCGCCCTCACAGCGGAGGGAGGAGGCGCCCAGGGGCTCCAGGCCCAGGCCAGCCTCCGACCAGCTCCCCAGGGCGATCAGGCTGGTGGCCAGGGCGCGGGTCTGGTCGAGGGGGGTGGGGCGGGGGCTCAGCGGCTCGCCGGGCAGGGGGCAGGTGAGGGTGGGCCAGGGGGTGGCCGAGAACACCGCCTCCACCAGCCCCGCCAGCGCCCTCCCGTCGCGGGACAGGGCGCGCAAGGCGCCGGGGCTGGCGCGGTGCTCGGGGCGGAGGGCCCGGGCCAGGCTGGGGGTGCCAGTGTCCTGGCGGACCCCCTCCCAGGTGGTACTCCAGGCGTCCCAGCGCACAAGCCGCTCCCGCCGCACCCCGCCGATCACCTGGGGCAGCCCCGCCGGCGCGGTGGCCTGGAGCAGCGCCTGCTCCACCAGGGCGGCGAGGCTCCGGTCGCGGGGAGCGCGCTCCGCCTCCGCTTCCAAGGCGCGCAGCAGCGCCTCGGGCTCGCGGGGCCAGTCGCGGTGGGGGGGGAGCTGGAGGCGCAGGTGGTCGGGGGTCATGGGGCTCCGGGGATCACGCACCCATAGCCCGATCTCAGGGGCTCTGGGGGGCCTCGTCCGCGCGGATCAGGGGGCGGCGCACCGGGCCCCAACCAGGGCCACCTGGGCCAGCGCCTCCGGCAGCACCCAGCGCCAGCGCCACCTGGTGGGCTGGGTGGGCTCCCGCGACAGCTCGATGGCCCTGGTGCGGTCGTCGACCGGCACCCCGCCCAGGGTGAGCGGCTCCCAGGAGCCGTCGGGGGCCAGGGTCATCAGGCAGACCACCGGCCCGTCCCACAGGGGTCTGGCGCTAGGGTCCACACCCTCGGGCAGCAGGCCCTCCACCAGGCAGCCGCTCCGCTGCACCGGGCAGGTGCTGGAGGACAGGGGGCGCTCGGGGAGGGGGGCCGGGACCAGGGCGGGCCCCGGTGGCGCCTCGCCCTCGGGGCCCTGGAGCAGGTCGCGCACCCGGTCCTCTACCCACGGGCCGGTGTCGATCCCCCACAGGGTGGCGGCGCCCTCGTAGTGCTGCGCCTCGTACTCGGTCCGGGTGGTGAGGTAGGAGGCGTAGCCGCCGGTGGCGCTGGTGAGCAGCCCGATGTCTCCGACCTGATCGCGCAGCATCCCCTCCAGCCGCTGCCCGGTCATCACCGTCAGCTCGAAGGGCAGCCCCAGCAGGTGCAGCTCCCCGATCCGAACCCACGACATGTGCAGGCGCTTGGGGGGGGCGCCGCCGAACAGATCGGAGACCAGGTCCGCCTTGAGGCCCACCCGCTTGGTCCACTGGAGGGGGCTCCAGGGGGAGGGCCTGGGCCGCGTCGATCCCTCTGGGTACAGGCGGGCGTAGCGCTTGGCGTTGCGCTGCTTGAAGGACAGGTAGGGGTGATACCAGGGGACGGTCGGCATCCGAAGCAGGTGGAAACGTCCGAATTCCGAACCGCCCATCGCCACCATCCCCACGTCGGGGTCGCGCGACAGGGGGTGCGCCGCGTCGGGGACGTCCATCGGGACGCTCTGTCCGCGCCAGGCCAGCCCACCCCTCAGCGGGGCCGACTCCAGGCCCGCCAGCACCCGCTCCGCGAGCAGGGCGCCCAGGGTCTGCGGGATCGCGAGGTGCTCATCGGGGATGGTGCGCTCCGCGAGGGCCGCGTCCCGGATCCGCCCGGGGAGCTGCAGGTTGACGTCGGCGTGGGTTCCCACCGCCAGCCCCACCGGCACCACCGCCCGGTGTCGCTCCCACAGGGCGTCGCGCACCGCGCGGGCGGCGCAGCCGAAGGAGTCGCTGCTCATCAGCCCCTTGAGAGGGTCGATCGCGCAGGGGTGTGCGCCGAACACCGCGATCACACCGATGGGAGTGGCCTCGCCGGGGCGGGAGGCCCAGATCACGCGCACCCGCGGGTCCACCGCGCCCTCCTCGGGGTCGGTCCCGGGGGGAGGGGGGAAGCGGGCGTGGAGGGCGGCCAGATCCGACGGGTCCAGCGCCTTGAGGCTCTTGTTGGCGTGTAGGCCCCAGGCGCTCACGCTCCGGTGGTGGACCTCGGCCTCCACCGCCTCGGCGCGGGCTCGCAGGATGGCGTGGGCGATCCGCGCCCCCATCGCGTCGGCCAGCTCGGGAAAGTGTCCGCCGGAATTGGAGGCGTTGCGGTTGTAGAACGGGGCCTCGAACATCCCGCCCGGGCCCGCGTGGGTGTGGGAGGCCATCAGGTAGAGCTGCCCCCGCGCCCAGGGCACCCCCGCCGCGCGCAGGTGGGAGCGCACCGCGTGGTGGAGGTCCTCCATCCCCGCGACCAGGTCCACCGTCACCAGCGCCAGCTCGACCTCTCCCTCGCGCAGGGCGAGCACCGTCGCGAAGAGCCGCCCCCTCACCCCCACCGCTCGAGGCTGTCCGATCAGGCTGAAGCCCGCCAGAGGGAGGCCCACCCTGGGGGTGATGTCCACCGAGGCCGCGCCAGCTGCTCTCATGACCCCTCCGCGCTTGGGACAGTAGAGCACAGGCGGCGGCGGAGGGCGAGCGGGGATCGATGGGCCGTCGCGTCCGCGCGGGTACAGGTGAGGGCGTTCATGCTGATGCCGCGTTGCGCGAGACCGCATGGTGTTGGTCTGGCGGCTCCTGCACCCTTTCTCGCGCCACCGATCAAGTTGGGCGATCGGACCTGTAGCGAGGTCGTCTGGTGGCGCGCGGGCGCTGTGGCGTGGCGCGACCGGGGGAGGTCGGCGACGCGTGGGGCTGAGTCCCGCTCCACCCCTGGTGGGGGCGCCCCCGCGCGCTGGGGCAGGCCCAGTCAGGAGGTCCGGCCCCTGCGTCCGTCTCCTGCTCACGGTAGCCGCTGAGTCGCCAGGTAGATTCTGTGTTATGGACGACGTCGTGATCGTCGTGACCGATCGGCTCGGGCTCAGCAGCCCCTTGCAGTCCCCGCCACGCCCCTGGAGGGTCCCGGCAGGGTGCTATCAGGAACGAACGACCGTTATCGAGGCGTTCCGCGCGCTCCGGGTCGGCCGCAGGGTCATGCCGAGCCTCGGACAAGCGGGTGGTTCCACGACGTCGTGGGCTCGGACCGGATTTCCTGACGGTGGTGGAGCTCCCAGCC
>JAFGVK010000029.1 GCA_016938035.1 Deltaproteobacteria bacterium
CACCCCGTCCTCCAGCAGGTGCGTCGCGAAGGAGTGGCGCAGCGTGTGCACCGACGCGCGCTTGGTCAGGCCCGCCTCCAGCGTCGCATGGTGAAAGGCCCGCTGCAGCGTCGACTCATGCAGGAAGTGGCGGCGCCGCTCTCCCGTCTCGCGGTCCGTGTAGATGCGAGTCGCCGGGAACACCCACTGCCAGGGCCACGAACGGGCCGCGTTCCCCAGCTTCTCCCGCAGGCGACCTGGCAGCGCCACATACCCGGCGCCCCCCTTCCGGTCCGCCTCGTGCTGCTCCCTCGCCCGCGCGAGCTGATCGCGCAGCGGGAGCTTCAGGGTCATGGGCAGCACCGTCACCCGATCCTTGCGTCCCTTGCCTTGCCGCACCATTACCTCCCCCCGAGCTAGGTCCAGATCCTTCACCCGGAGCTGACAGCACTCCATCAGGCGGAGCCCCGACCCGTAGATCAGCCGCGCCTGCAGCTCGTGGACCCCGCGCATTCGCGTCAGTACCGCCGTCACCTCCGCCCGCGTCAGGACCGTCGGCAGGTGGGACCCCTGGCGGGCCCGCGGCACCTCCTCGACCAGCGCGCGTCCCAGCAGCTCCTGGAACAGGAACCTCAGCGCCGCGTGCGCCTGGTTCTGGGTGGAGGGCGCCACCTTCCTCCTCACCGCCAGATCCGTCAGGAACGCGCTCACCTCGGCGGTGCCCATCTCATCGGGGTGCCGCATCTTGTGGAAGCGCAGGAACGCGACCACCCAGCGCGCGTAGCTCTCCTCGGTGCGGGGGCTGTACCCTCGTCGGCGGATCTCTCGGCGCAGGCGGTCCATCCGCCGGGGCGGTCTGGGGTCTTCGTCCACGAGCACCTCCTACCGCTCCAGAAGCGAGCACCGTGCCAGACGAAACCGTACGTTTGTCCGTTGCTGGTCCTGTCAGCCCGCTGTCAGCCGACACCCCTCCGCCGTCAGCGGCGCGCGGCGCTGGTGCGCCCCTCCTCGTGGTCCCCCGGGGAAGCCCGCCCGGCCCTCCCGTGATAAGCGCGGCCCGTATCGGAGGTTCCATGTTCAAGCGCCTTGCGTCCCCCGTCGCCCTAGAGGAAGAGGTCCTTCGCTTCTGGAAGGAGAAGCAGGTCTTTGAGCGCTCCCTGGAGCAGTCCAAGGGGCGCCCCCGCTGGGTCTTCTACGAGGGGCCGCCCACCGCCAACGGCACGCCCCACAACGGCCACGTCCTCACCCGGGTGATGAAGGACGTCTTCCCGCGCTTCAAGACCATGCAGGGCTTCCACGTCGACCGGAAGGCCGGCTGGGACACCCACGGCCTCCCGGTCGAGGTCGAGGTTGAGAAGGCGCTGGGCCTCTCGGGGCGAGAGGAGATCAAGGAATACGGCCTGGAGCCCTTCGCTCGCGCGTGCGTCGACTCGGTCTTCACCTACGTCAAGGAGTGGGAGGAGCTCACCACCCAGATCGGCTTCTGGGTCGATCTGGACGAGGCCTACGTCACCTACCACAAGTCCTACGTGGAGTCGGTGTGGTGGGCGCTCGCCAGGCTGCACGACAAGGGCTTGCTCTACCAGGGCCACAAGGTGGTGTGGTGGTGGCCGCAGGGGGGCACCGCCCTCTCCGCGGGCGAGGTGGGCCTCGGCTACAAGGAGGTCACCGACCCCGCCATCACCGTGCGCTTCCGCGACGTCGAGGACCCCTCCGTCTCCTACCTCGCCTGGACCACCACCCCGTGGACCCTCCCCTCCAACGTCGCCCTCGCGGTGGGTGACGAGGTGGAGTACGCCTACTGCCCCGATCCCTCTGGTGAGGGCGAGGTGGTGGTCGCCGTGGCGCTCGCCGCCAGCTTCGGCCTCAACCCCAGCCGCACGGTGAAGGGACGCGACCTGGTCGGCAGGCGCTACACCCCGATCTTCGACTTCGGCCCCGCCGAGGGCGGCGACGCGATGGTGATCGTCACCGCGGACCACGTCACCACCTCGGCCGGCACCGGCATCGTCCACACCGCCCCCGCCTTCGGCGAGGACGACATGGTCGTCGCCAAGAAGCACGGGCTGGGCATCCTCCAGTGGATCGACCCCGCCGGGCGCTTCGTCCCCGGCACCGGCGCCCTGGAGGGGCAGTTCTGCAAGGACGCCGACAAGGGCATCATCGCCGACCTCGAGGCGCGCGGCGTGCTCTTCCAGCGGGACTCTGTGCGCCACGACTACCCCTTCTGCTGGCGCGCAGACCAGGACCCCCTCATCCAGTACGCGCGGCCCGGCTGGTTCATCCGCACCACCTCGGGGGTGGATCAGGCCCTCGAGAACAACCAGGCGGTCAACTGGCTGCCGGGTCACATCAAGGACGGGCGCTTCGGCGACTTCCTCCGCAACAACGTGGACTGGGCCCTCTCGCGCGAGCGCTTCTGGGGCACGCCCCTCAACATCTGGGTGTGCGACGACTGCGACCACCGGGTCGCCCCCACCAGCCTCCAGGACATCCTCGATCGCGATCCCGAGGGCTACGACCCGGACATCGACCCCGATCTCCAGGTCCACCGCCCCTGGGTCGACAAGCTCAGCTTCAAGTGCGAGAAGTGCGGCGGCACCATGCACCGCGTCCCTGAGGTCATCGACTGCTGGTTCGACTCCGGCTGCATGCCCTTCGCGCAGCACGGCTTCCCCCACAAGAACCAGCAGCGCTTCGCCCAGAGCTTCCCCGCCGACTACATCTCCGAGGCGGTGGACCAGACCCGCGGCTGGTTCTACTCCCTGTTGATGATCTCGACCCTGCTCTTCGATGACCAGACCTGCGAGGAGTACGGCCTCGACGCGGTCGGCTTCCCCAGGCCCTACAAGAACTGCGTCGTCCTCGGGCACGTCACCGACAAGAACGGCAAGAAGGAGTCCAAGTCCAAGGGCAACTACACCAGCCCCAACCTGGTCCTGCGGGGCAAGGCCAAGGTGGGCGTGGTGCTCGACGACGGGCTCGCGCGGGGGACGATGGGGATGCTCAAGGAGCAGCTCATGTCGCTTGATCTGCCCAAGGACACCCTCATCGAGGTGAGCCCTGTCGGCGAGGACACCGGCCTCAGCCTCAGCCCGGTCCGGGCGAAGGTGAAGGGCAAGGAGGTCGTCCACCTCCACCCCGACGACGCCGCTGCGCTCGGCGTGGGCACTGGCGAGAAGGTCTGCTTCCACATGCACGAGCAGCCCCCCGGCGCTGACGCCTTCCGCTGGCTGTTCTGTGCCTCGAACCCCCCCTGGAACAACACCCGCCTCTCGCTGCGGGCGATCCGCGAGGGGCAGCGCGAATTCCTCATCCGCCTGCGGAACATCCACCAGTTCTTCACTATCTACGCCGACATCGCGGTGGAGAAGGGCTACATGGACCTCGCCGCTGGGGCGCCACGGCCTCCGGCGCAGCGGGCTGAGCTGGACCGCTGGGTGCTCCACCAGCTCCACGCAACCACCCGCGAGGTGACTGGACACCTGGAGGGCTACCGCCTCTACGAGGCCTCGCGCGCCCTGCTGAGCTTCGTGGACGACCTCTCCAACTGGTATGTCCGCCGGTCTCGCGCCCGCTTCTGGTCCGAGGACGCCGACGCGCAGGACGCCCTGTGGACCCTCTACGAGGTGCTGCTCCAGACCTCGCTCCTCATCGCGCCCTTCGTCCCGTTCACCGCCGAGGCCATGTACGGTTCGCTGGTGGGATCGGACGAGGTCTCCGTGCACCTCGCCGGCTGGCCGCAGGTGGATGAGGGCCTGCTGGACCCCGCCCTTGCCGAGGAGATGCGCCTCGCCCGAGCGGTCGCGTCACTGGGCCTCGCCGCCCGCGCTCAGTCCAAGATCAAGGTGCGTCAGCCCCTGGAGGAGGCCACCGTGGTCCTCGCAGACGCCGCTGGCACCGCCGCGATCGAGCGCCACGCCGCGATGATCGCAGACGAGCTGAACGTCCACCGCATCGTGCTGGCGCAGGACGCCTCCACCTTCGTCGAGTACAAACTCAAGCCTGACTTCAAGAAGCTCGGGCCCAAGCTGGGCAAGGACGTGAAGCGCCTCGCCGGGCTGCTGGCGGGGGAGGACGGGGCCAAGGTCAAGGCCGCCCTCGACGCGGGCGGCTACACCGTCGACCTGGGCGACCGCCAGGTGGTTGTCACCGCCGACGAGCTGGTGGTGAGCGTCACCCCCAAGGGGGAGTGGCAGTCCGCTGCCGCGCCCGAGGCGGTGGTGGCCATCTCCGCCACCCTCACCGAGGCCTTGCTGGCCGAGGGGCTGGTGCGCGAGCTGACCAACAGGGTCCAGAGCACCCGCAAGGAGCTCGACCTGGGCTACACCCAGCGCATCTCACTGGTGATCGACAGCGACGATCTGGTCACCGAGGCCCTGCTCCACTACGGCGCGCACCTCGCCCACGAGACCCTGGCCGCTGAGATGCGCGTCGGTACGCTCCCCCACGAGCCCGGTGAGCTCCGCGAGTGGGAGGTGGAGGGCCACCAGGTCCGCGCCTGGATCCTCCCGCGCTAGGCGATCCACCGCTGACGGCGCAGACCCGTCAGCGGTGGATCAGCGGCGCGCTGAGCGCCAGGCCTGACAGTGGCCTCCGGCGGGGGCTGTCGGCCTTGGCCGCTACCCTTAGGGGGGCGGCGGTCGGGCGGTGCTCTGCTTGCTGCGGGGGGTGGTGAGCGCTATTGTCCTTTGCGCTCTCGCCGCGCAAGGAGGCTCTCATGCCGCTCCGACCACCCGTGTCCGATCTCTTCGAGAGCCTCGCCCACCACTGGACCAACCCAGACGCCCGCCACCTGTTTGAGGTCGCGATGACCCGCAAGGCGTGGAACCAGGAGAGCGGGCGGAAGGACTCACCGCACCACGAGCCGCTGGAGTGGCTGGGAGACAGGGTCCTGGGCGCGGTGGTGGCGCAGGAGCTGTGGCGCCGCTTCTCCCACGCCGATCCGGGCCCCATGACCCGCGCCTACTCCGCACTGGTCAGTGAAGCCCCGCTGGCTGAGGTCGCTCGCAGGTTCCACCTGCTGGACGCGGTCCAGATGGGGGCAGGGGAGGCGCAGGAGGGTCAGGTGGACCGCGAGGGCGCCCTCTCTGACCACGTCGAGGCCCTGGTGGCCGCGGCCTTCCTCTCCGGCGGCTGGCCGGGCGCTGAGGCGCTGATCGACCGGCTGATGGGCGACGCCTACCCTGCCGAGCTCCCCGACGGCGACACCGCGTCGGACAAGGACGTCACCTCCCGCCTCAACGAGGCCGTGCAGCGGCGCTGGCGAAGGAACCTGACCAAGGGCGACTGGACCTTCGAGCGCGAGGGCGGGCCAGACCACGCGCCGATCTTCCGCTGCACGGTGGTCCTCCCTGACGGCTCGGTCCATCCTGGCGAGACTGCCTCCTCCCAGAAGAGGTCGGCCAAGGCCGCCGCGGCCAGCGTGGCCCTCGCCCATATCCTCGCCGGGCAGGTGTGAAGGCGCTGTCAGCCCGGTGTTGTCGGCCTGACAGGGCTATCACCGCCGCAGGCGGAGCGGCCTAGCCGCGGGGCAGGCGGCCCAGCCGCAGGCGCCGGCGGTGGACCGTGTCCTCCCCCAAGCGGTCCAGGTCGCGGAGGACCCACGGAGCAGCGCGGAGCCGTCGATGGGGCGGCCTCGCTTGGCGAGGGCCCCTGTGCAGAGGGCGTGGTCCGACCAGACGGCCCGCGGCACCGGTCAATCCGCCGGACCATCTCGCAGGACGCGCTTCATCCTTCCACAGGAACCATCCGATGAAGTTGCTCGTCGAATCCTCCAGCGTGTACGCGGGCGCCGACCCGCAAGGCGCTTTGGCCTGTGGTTGCTGTTTCATGGGTAGGAGGCTTGCTTTTGCGCGCGACGGCCGCAGGAACAAGGCCCCGCGTCGAGAGGCCAGCGAATCGGTGCACGGCCCGCCGACGCTTCGCGGCCAGGGTTCGGACGCCGTGCCGATGGACACCTCAGCGTGTGGCCGCCGTGGCCCCCCTAGGTCCGTAGCCGACGAGCGCGGGGACAAGGCCACCCGTCGAGAGGCCCGCGCGTCGGTGCCTTCCGCCACCGCGCTGATATAGTGTGGGCCTTCAAGCCGGAGGGCCCATGTTGATCCTGTCCCTGCTCATGCCGACCGCCGCGGCGGCGGATTTCCTCCAAATCGACGCCGCAGCACCGGGGATGACGGTGTCGGTGAACCTGCTGCGGGAGGAGGGGGGCCTCACCGGCGGCGAGCAGCTCTCGTCGGACTGCGTGGGGGTCAGCTTCGGGCCCTCGGTGGCGCTCGATCGCGGCGCGGACCCCGAGGCGCCGCTGGCGGGGGCGGTGATCAGCGCCCTGCTCTCGGTGGCGGACGACGCCCCGCTCGGCAGCTGCGCGGTCTACGTGGACGGCGTGGAGCTGGCGCCCCTGACCGTGGCCCTCGACAACAGGCTGCACGTCGTGGCGCCGGTGGTCGGCGTCTACGACGGCGGCCCCGCGGACGCTGACGGGGCCGAGGACGGCGTCATCACCGTGTCCTCTGCGGTCCGCTCCCCCGCCGGGGTGCTGGTCCTCGACAGCCTCACGGTCCCCGACGGGGTGGCGATGGTCTTCGACGCCACGGACCCCTCCCCAGCGACCCCGGGCAACGAGGCCTACCTCCCGGCGGTGGTGCTGGTGGCCGGGCGCGTCGATCTCCTGGGCTGGATCGACGTCTCCGGCCAGGCTGGTGGCTACGCGAACCCCGCCGCCTCTGAGGGCGGCGCGGGCGGTCCGGGCGGCGGCGGCGGCGCGGTGGGTTCGAATTACGCGTGGTCCCCTGCGGGGCCCGCCGGAGACGGCTTCACCGGGGGCGGTGGCATGGTCGTGGACGGCACCGGCGCGGGGATGGAGGCGGTGCCGGGCGGGGTGGGGGTGGTCGCGGGCCCTGACGGCGAGCACGGCGGCGAGGGGGTCTTCACCGAGGTGCAGAACGGGGCGCTGGGCTACGCGGGCGCCGCGGGCGGTGGCACCGGCTCACCGTGGGGCACCGGCGGCGGCGGGTCGCTCGCCTATCACCCCGCTGGCTGGGGCGGGCTCGGCGGCGGTGGCGGCGCGGGGCACTCGGACGCGACCTACTGGGGCGCTGGGGGAGGTGGCTTCGGCACCGACGGGCAGAACGGGGTGGGGACGGTGGGCGGCGACCCCCTGGGGTCAGGCACGGGAGGCGCCGGCTACGCCAACGGCCACCCCACCCTCGTGCCGCTGGCGGGCGGCTCTGGTGGCGCGGGAGGTGAGTGTGGCGCCGGGAGCGGCGACGGGGCGGGCGGCGGCGGCGGCGGCGGCACGCTGGCGCTGATCGCGGGCGAGCTGCACCTGGGGCCTGACTCGGCGGTGCTGGCCGAGGGCGGCAGGGGAGGGGACACCTCGGGCACGAACCCCGGCTCCTCCACCGCGGGTGCGGGCGGCTCGGGTGGCGGGGTGCTCCTCGCCGCCCCGGTCATCACCGGGCTCTCAGACACCTGGCTCTCGCTCGCGGGCGGCGTGGGTGGGCGCACCGCTGGCGCCTCCTACTACACCTCTGGCTCGGGAGGGGAGGGGCGCCTGCGGGTGGACGGCGCCTCGCCTCCCGCGCTGGATCCGGGCCCCACCGGCCTGCTGGCGACCACCTGGGAGGGTCCGGTCATCACCTCGGCCAGCCCCACCTCGGCGAGCGTGCGCTCTGGCGGCCCGGTCCGCCTGATCGTCTCGGACCGGGACGGCGTGGTGGCGGACCTGTCGGTCGCTGAGGACGGCGCTGCCGACCTGACAGGGCTCCTCCCCGCCGGGCGCTTCCTCCTGACGGTGGTGGACGAGGCCACGGGGGTCGCGGGCCTGCGCGGCGCGGTGATCGAGCTGGTGGACCGGGACGGCGACGGGTACCTGGACACCTCCTACGGCGGCGACGACTGCGACGACACCAACCCCGCGGTGAACCCTGACGCGGCCGAGCGCTGCGACGGCGTCGACAACGACTGCGACGGCGTCACCGATCGCGACGCCATCGACCGCACCAGGTGGTACATGGACCTGGACGGCGACGGGCAGGGTGGCGGCCGCTTCTCAGCCCTGGACTGCGAGGCCCCCGAGGGCTACGCCGCCTCCACCGGGGACTGCGATGATCTGGACCCCCACAGCTTCGTGGGCGCCCCAGAGGTGTGTGACGGCGCGGACAACGACTGCGACGGCCTGACCGACGACGCGGACGGAGACCTCGACCTGTCGACCGCGTCCCCCTGGTACACCGACGGGGACGCAGACGGCTACGGCGCCGCCGTGGTGGTCGCCTGCGCCCTCCCGGCGGGTGCGAGCGCCACCCCTGGCGACTGTGACGACGCCGCGTCCGCGGTGTATCCCGGGGCCCCCGAGACCTGTGACGGGGTGGACCAGGACTGCGACGGTCAGATCGACGAGGACGCCACCGACGCCACCACCTGGTACGTAGATCTGGACGGGGACGGCCACGGCGGAGGCCGCCTGACTCAGGTGGCCTGCGAGGCCCCGGCGTCCTTCGTGGCCACGGTGGACGACTGCGACGACCTCGACGCCTTCACCTTCCCCGGCGCCCCGGAGCTCTGCGACGCGGCGGACAACGACTGCGACGGGCAGGTTGACGAGGCGCTGTCACCGCTCACCTGGTACACCGACGCGGACGGCGACGGCTTTGGCGACGCGGGGGCGGTCTCCGAGTCCTGCGCGCTGGTGCTGGGGGCCGTGCTGCGGGCGGGGGACTGCGACGACGGCGACGCCTCGGTGAACCCCCTCGCTGACGAGGTCTGGTACGACGGCGCAGATCAGGACTGCGACGGCGGCTCCGATTACGACCAGGACGGGGACGGCGCCGACAGCCCCGCAGACTGCGACGACCTGGACGCGGACGTCTACCCCGGCGCAGCGGAGGTCTACTACGACGGCGTGGACGGCGACTGCGGCGGCGGCTCCGACTACGACGCGGACGGGGACGGCGAGGACGCCCTGGCCTTCGGCGGCCTCGACTGCGACGACGGCGACCCATCGGTCGCGCCCGGCGCCGAGGAGGTGTGGTACGACGGCGTGGATCAGGACTGCGACGGCAACGACGACGACCAGGACCTCGACGGCTACCCCGCCGACAGGGACTGCGACGACACCGATCCCACCGCGTGGCCAGGCGCGGTGGGCTGGACCGCCGACTGCCAGGCCTACGTGATCGAGGAGGATCAGCAGAAGGGCGGCTGCTCCACGGTGCCTGTGGCGCCGGCGGGCGCGCTGGGGTGGGCCCTGGGACTGCTGGCGCTGGCGCGTCGGAGGCGCTGAGCGCCGCGCCGCCCCCGTCGGGGGCCCTCGGGGCGCCCTCGTCAGGGGAGCGCCCCTGGCGTGTCCGTGGAGGTCGCGCGAGCCCTGTCGCGAGGGTCGCCCGATCCTGACGGGCGCCCGTCAGCCCCGTGGACCAGGGCTGACGGGGGGGCCTCAGCCGGCGGCGAGCTCGTAGGTGTCTCGCGCGATGACCAGCTCCTCGTCCGTGGGGATGACCAGGATCCGCGACAGGCTGTCGAGGTGGGCGATGTCCGCCTCGCGCCCGCGCAGGCCGGCGTTCTTGGCCTCGTCGAGCCAGTAGCCCATGGGCTGCAGGCCCTCCATCGCCATCGCGCGGGCCACGTCGGAGTTCTCGCCGATGCCGGCGGTGAACACCACCGCGTGCACCTGCCCTAGCACCGCGGTGTAGGCGCCGATCACCTTGCGGAGGCGGTAGGCCTGCACCTCTAGCGCCAGGCGCGCGCGCTCGTGACCGGCTGCTGCTGCCTCCTCCACAGCGCGGGCGTCGTTTGACAGCCCCGACAGGCCCAGCAGGCCGCTCTCCTTGTTGAGCAGCTTGTCGACCTGCGCCGCGCTCATCCCCAGGGTGGACTGGAGGAAGAGAGGGATGGCCGGGTCCAGATCGCCGGATCTGGTGCCCATCACCAGCCCCTCCAGCGGGGTGAGGCCCATGGTGGTGTCTACCGAGCGCCCACCCCGGACCGCCGCGACTGAGGCGCCGTTGCCCAGATGACAGGTGATCAGGTTCACCTGGTCGACCGCGAGGCCGAGCATCGCCGCGGCGCGCTCGGTGACGTACCGGTGAGAGGTGCCGTGGAAGCCGTAGCGGCGCACCCCGTGCTCGGTGTAGAGCGCCTCAGGCAGCGCGTAGCGCCACGCGGCCTCGGGCATCGTCTGGTGGAAGGCGGTGTCGAAGACCGCCACCTGGGGCACCCCTGGCAGCACCTCGCGGGCCACCCGGATCCCCAGCAGGTTGGGCGGGTTGTGGAGCGGCGCCAGGGCGCTGTTCCGCTCCACCGCGGCCTCCACCGCCTCGTCGATCAGGACGGTGTGGGCGAAGTCCTCGCCGCCGTGGACCACCCTGTGCCCCACCGCCCCCAGGGTGTCGAGCGGCACCCCGAGCCTGGCCAGGGCCTCTAGGACATGGTGGAGCCCCGCGGCGTGGTCAGGGACAAGGCGCTTGAGCCGCTCGTCCACCCCCTCCGCACGGACCCGCAGCGAGGCGTCGGGCTCGCCGATGCGCTCGACCATCCCGCGCACCTCCACCACCTCCTCGGGCATGCGGTAGAGCTGGAACTTGATCGAAGAGCTGCCGCTGTTGAGTACCAGGACCCTCATCACGACTCCTTTGCGGCCTGGGCCTGCTGGGCCTGGACCGCGGTGATGGCGACGGTGTTGATGATGTCGGCGACGCTGCAGCCGCGGCTCAGGTCGTTGACCGGCTTCCGAAGGCCCTGCATGACGGGCCCCACGGCGATCGCCTTCGCGGCCCGCTGCACCGCCTTGTAGGTGGTGTTGCCCGCGTCGAGGTCGGGGAAGATGAAGATGTTGGCCTTTCCTGCCACCTCGGAGTGGGGCAGCTTGGTGTGGGCCACGTCCGCGTCGATGGCAGCGTCGTACTGGATGGGGCCCTCCACCGGGATGGAGGAGCGCTCGCGGAACAGCCTGGTGGCCTCGCGCACGTCGTTGACGTCATCGCCGTGACCGGAGGCGCCGGTGGAGTACGAGAGCATCGCCACCTTGGGGTCGATCCCGAAGGCCGCCGCGGTGTGGGCGCTCGCCAGGGCGATGTCCGCGAGCTGAGGCGCGGTGGGGTTGGGGTTCACCGCGCAGTCGCCGTAGACCAGCACCTGGTCCGGGAGGCACATGAAGAACACGCTGGAGGCAATGGAGTAGCCGGGGGAGGTCTTCACGAATTCCAGCGCCGGGCGCAGGGTGTCCGCGGTGGTGTGGACCGCCCCGGAGACCAGCCCGTCGGCGTGGCCCATCTGCACCATCATCGTGCCGAAGTAGGTGGACTCGCCCATCAGGTCCCAGGCGTGGTCGAAGAGCGGGTTCTTGTGGGCCCGCAGGCGCTGGTACTCGCGGGCGAAGCGCTCGCGCCAGGGGTGGGTCTTGGGGTTGATCAGGCGGGCGCCCTCCATCCGCAGGCCCAGCGCGTCGCGCTTCCTGGCGATCTCGTCCTCGTCCCCCAGCAGGGTCAGGTCCACCACCCCGCGCACCAGCAGGGCCGAGGCGGCGCGGAGGATGCGCTCCTCGGTGCCCTCCGGGAGCACGATGTGCTTGCGGTCGGCCCGCGCCTTCTCGATGACCCCGTACAGGAACTGCTTGGGGGTCTGCCCCGCCCGGTGGGTCGGCCCCCCCGCCAATTCCGCGAGCGCCGCGAGGTTGAGGAAGCGCTCCAGCAGCCCGCGCATCGCGTCCACCCTGTGCGGCTGCGCGGGGTCCAGGCCCCGCTCCAGCTCGGAGATGCGGAGCGCCGTCTCGTAGGTGTCGGTGCGGACCTCGAGGATGGGCATCTCGCCGTGAGAGATGTCCTGGAGCAGGCGCCGGGTGTTGATCCCAGGCTTGAGGGCGCCGGTGAGCACCAGCCCGCACGGGGTGGCGAGCGCCTTGGAGTGGTAGGTGGACGCCAGGCCGATGATCACGTCGTCCCGGTCACCGGGGACGATCACCAGCGCCCCGGGGGTCACCCTGCCCAGCACGCTGTTCAGGCTCATCGCCCCGATGATCACGCCCTGGATGGTCACATCGAGGCGCGTCTGCCCGGAGCTGACCAGCGCGTAGGTGCGGTCCGAGACCTCAGCCAGGGTGGGGTGGGCGAGGGTGCTGCAGCGGGGGAGCGTCCCCAGGAGGTTGATCCCCGCCTCGCCCAGGGTGGCCTTGGCCAGCTCCTGGATGGCGTCCGCCGCCTGTGGCGTGGCCCGGTTGATGACCACCCCGAGCAGGTCGGCGCCCTGCTCGCGCAGGCTCTCGGTCACCATCCGGATGTTGCGGAACATGCGGTCCACCGCGGCGGGGTCGCGGACCTTGCCCACCACCGAGGTCTCGAAGCAGTCGATGGCGTCCGCCACCAGCAGGGTGGGCGCGCCGAGGTTCTTGGCGATCTCCGCGTTGATGTTGAAGGCGAAGGTGGACATCGCGCCGGTGTAGTCCGAGCCCTCGATCACCACGAAGTCGGCCTCCCGCGAGAGGGTGCTGTAGGCCTCCATGATGCGGTCCAGCACCGCGTCGAAGGTGTTGTTGGCGATGGACTCCACCACCTCCGCCGAGGTGACCGGCATCATGTCGGTCACCTGCCAGGCCAGCCCGAGGGACTCCCGCAGGCGCTCGGCGCTGTCCAGGGAGCGCGGGGACGCGATGGGCTTGAAGTAGGCGACCTTCCCCAGGATCGCGTCGAGGGCGCTCACCAGTCCCAGGGCGAGGGTGGTCTTGCCGCTCCCTCGGTTGGCCGAGGTGACGTAGATGCTCTGACTCATGGGTCTCTCCGATGTGGAGCACGGATTAGCCGCGCCGATGTGTGCGGTCCAGCCCACGCATACGGGGAAATCATCCCTCCGGCTGATCGGGTGGGTTAGGCCTGCTTCATCCAATTTGGGAGATACATCATGTCGCTGCTCTCTTCGCTCAAGGGCAAGGGCCCCACCGGTTTTGGCTACGGATCCACCGCTGAACAGGTGACCGAGGGGCTGGACCTGTCCGGGAAGCGCTATCTGGTCACCGGCGTCAGCTCCGGCCTGGGGGCGGAGACCGCGCGGGTGCTCGCCCTGCGCGGGGCGACGGTGGTGGGCCTGGCCCGCAGCCAAGAGAAGGCCGACGCGGCGGTGGCCTCGCTGGGCCACGAGGCGGTGGGGGTGGCCTGCGAGCTCGCCGATCCCGCCTCGGTCCGCGCGGCGGTGGGGACGGTGCTGGAGGGCGACACCCTCGACGGGATCATCGCCAACGCAGGGATCATGGCCCTGCCCAAGCTCCAGCAGGCGCACGGCTACGAGCTGCAGTTCTTCACCAACCACATCGGCCACTTCCTCCTTGTCACCGGGCTGCTCGGTCACCTTCGGGACGGCGCCAGGGTGGTGATGCTCTCGAGCGCCGCACACCAGATGGCCCCACAGGGCGGGATCGAGTTCGAAAACCTCTCGGGCGAGCGGGCCTACACCGGCTGGCGGGCCTACGGGCAGGCCAAGCTGTCCAACCTGCTGTTCGCGCGGGAGCTGTCCCGCAGGCTGGAGGGCAGCGGAAAGACCGCTAACGCCGTGCATCCGGGGGTGATCGCCACCAACCTGGGCCGGCACATGAACCCCCTGATGAACGTGGGCATGGCGGTGGCGAACCCCCTGTTCATGAAGAGCATCCCCGAGGGGGCCGCCACGCAGGTCTACGTCGCGGTGCACCCTGACGCTGCCTCGGTGAGCGGCGAGTACTGGGCGGACTGCAACCTCAAGGGCTCGTCCGCCTATGGGAGGGATCTGGGCCTCGCCACGCGCCTGTGGGAGCGCAGCGAGGCGATCGCCGCGGAGGTGTAGGGGCCGCCGGGCGGCTGGGCCTGGCGCGGGGCGCGTCCGGGCCGTTCGCGGGCGCCTCGACGGCGCGGGGGGGGAGGCGCGGCCCTACCTGCGAAGCGCCGGACCGAGGAGCCCATCGGCGCGCGCGCTGGCGTGACCGGAGGCGCGATGCAGGCGGGAGCACCGGCGCGAGCCCATCGGCGCGCGCGCTGGCGTGACCCCAAGGGGACGCCGGCCCGGGGGGCGACACGAGCCGTGTGGCGCGTGCGCCCTACTCCACCGCGGGCGGCTCCACCCTCACCAGGGTCGCCCCTGGAGGCAGGGCGATGGCCATCACCTCGGCGGTCTCCAGGGCGCCCACCGGGACAGGACCGTCCTCAGCAGTGGTGAGGGGGCGGACCCCCTGGACCACCGACAGGCCCTCTGGGACGGGGAGCACCCGCACCATCCGCTCCTGCCCCCCCAGCCGGCTCCGCATGGACAGCACCGCGCCCGCCGCTGCTCCCTCCGGGTCGAGGGGGGCGCGCAGCGGATCGGACGGGATCACCCAGGCCTCCGGGCCCTCGGAGATCACGAGGTCGCGCGCGGTCCCGTCGCAGAAGGTCAGCCGCAGGCCCAGGGTGCGCACCGCCCCGTCGGAGGACCTGTTGGGCTCCGCGGTCACCGGCGCGCCGGCGCACGGGCCGTCGGCGTAGGCCCGCTCAGTCGCCACCACCCGCACCAGCTCGGTGCGCCGCGAGGAGCCGTCCGCGGGCGGATCGGGGACCTCGGTGATCTTCACCTCCAGGGTCGCCCGCTGCCCCAGCTGGTGCTCAAAGCCCACGATGGGGTCATAGGCGAGGGAGCGCTCGCCGGTCGGCGTCTCGGTCTCCAGGCACTCCATGGGGCCCATGCCGACGCAGGCGACCCTGTCTGGGCCGACGATCAGGGTAGACAGCTGCGGTCCGGTGGCACACGCGGCGAGCAGCGCGACGAAGAGGGGGAACATAGGACCTCCTTCAGCCGGGAACGGCGGGATCGCGCCTAGCTTACGCCGCGCCAGGTCCCGCCGCGAGGCCGATCCGCCGGCACGAACGCTCCGAGGGGAGCGCGGCCTTCCCCGGCGGACAGAGGACACGCTCGAAATAGGTCAGACAGATGAATAAACCTGGTGTTTCGCGGTTCCGCGCCCGGCGTTCATCCGAAAATCGAGCGGCGCGAGACGGTTGATCCCGGAGGCGCAACGATCCTGACACGGGTGCGAGGCGGTCCCGCTGTCCTGGCACGGCTCCATCGGCCGGACGGTCTCACAGGAAGCGCTTCATCCTTCCAAAGGGACCATCAGGCGAAGTGGCTCGTCAAATCTCCCAGACCGTCACCGGGCGCCGAGTCGTCGGGGCCCGTGAGGAGGGGCCACCTGCGGGCGACAGGCCCCGCGCGCCTACGACCCGCCGCGCGCCCTAGCGCCACAGGTCGCGCGCGATCCGCGCCACCCCCGCGGGGAGCAGGTGCCCCACCGGCAGCCCTGCCCGCATGCGGTCCCGCGCCTCGGTGGAGGAGACGCCGGGGAAGGAAGGCGCGTCGGGCACCTCGGGGTAGCCCACCCTGCCCACCGCGATGGGCCTGTAGCCGGCCTCAATGCGCGCCCAGGCCCGCCACTTGGCCGTCTGCGGCAGCACGTCCGCGCCCACCACCAGCCGAAACAGGTGCTCCGGGTGGCGCAGGGACAGGGCCTCCAGGGTGTCGATGGTGTAGGAGGGGGAGGGGAGCGCTGCCTCGATCGGACAGACCCTCACCCAGGGGCCTACCGCGGCAGCCAGCGCCTCGCACATCGCCACCCTGTCGGCGAAGGGGGCCAGCTCCTTCCCGAAGGCGTGTGAGAAGGTGGGGGTCAGCCAGACCTCGTCGACCTGGTCGGCCCAGCTCAGCCAAGCCGCAACCATCGCGTGTCCTACGTGGGGGGGGTTGAAGGAGCCACCGTAGACCGCGACCCGCATCCTGACGCTCTCTGTTGAAGTGGGTTAGTCGCGGGGTCATAGCCCGAAGGGAGCCCAACTCCCACCGCCGGGCTGCGAGGAGCGCGCGGTGAGAGTGGGGATCTTCGACTCGGGAGTGGGAGGGCTGACGGTGCTGCGGGCGGTCGCCGAGGCGATGCCCGGGCTGGACCTGATCTACCTGGGAGACACCGCGCGGGTCCCCTACGGGACCCGATCGCCGCGCACCGTAATCCGCTACTCGCTGGGCCTGGGCTCCTTCCTGGCGGGGCAGGGGGTCGACGCCCTGGTGGTCGCCTGCAACACCGCCACCACCCACGCGCTCCCCGCCCTGCAGCGCGCGGGGGCGGAGGCCGGGGTGCGCGTCTTCGGGGTGATCGAGCCCGGTGTCACCGCGGCGCTCCGGGTCCACGAGCGGGGCGCCATCGCGGTGCTCGGCACAGAGGGCACGGTGCGGGGGGGCGCCTACCAGCGGGCCCTGGTGCAGGCTCGGCCGGGGCTGGAGGTGGTGGGGAGGGCCTGCCCGCTCTTTGTCCCCCTGGCCGAGGAGGGCTGGCTGAGCGGTGAGGTGCCCGAGCTGGTGGCGAGCCGCTACTTGAGCGATCTGGTCGGGCAGATCGACACCGCGATCCTGGGCTGCACCCACTACCCGCTCCTCAAGGAGGTGATCCAGCGGGCGCTCCCAGGGGTGCGGCTGGTGGACTCCGCCACCGAGACGGCCGCCGCCCTGCTCCAGGCGCTGGGGCCGCAGCCCGGCCAGGGTGCCCGCGTCTTTCAGGTCACGGACCATGTGGAGCGCTTCGGGCAGACCGGGGCGATCTTCCTGGGCCAGGAGCCCTCGCCGGTGGAGTGGGTGGATCTGCCCCCTCCCGCTGGCGCCTTCGCCTCGTGCTGCCCCGAGGGGCGCTTCTAGGCCTTGATCATCGTTTCGCCCAGGCGGGTCATGCGGGGGGACTCCGCCACGGAGGTTTGCGCCCGATCTTCCAGGGGGAGAGCGGGCGGCAAGCCCCCAGCATGGGGAGACTGGGGGGGACGCAGTCCCCTACCCCAACGGGGGAGACGAAGGAGGGCGGAGCCGCCCTTGGCAGCCCTATGGCCGTCGGAAATAAGGATCTCAGCGCGCTGGCAGCACCTCCTCCCTCCGCCAGCACGGCAGGCGGTGAGTGGGCCTCGGGCCAGGCGATGATCATGGCCCTCCCGCCTCGCTGGGCGCTCGATCGCACCGCGCCCCGATCGCGCCGCCGCACCCGCTGGGAGCGACGGTCACAAGCGGTCATGCCGCTGGGCTCGGCGTAGTTTGCGCGCAGGGCGGTTCGACGCGCGACCCCAGCCGATTAGTCCTCTGGCCTGTGGGGGCTCGCCCCGCGAACCGTCCGGCGGATGGTTCGCTTCCGGCCTTGCCCGCCCGTGCCACCCCTGTCAGGATCGGTCCATGCCCAGCCTCTCCCTGATCCGCCCGTCACTGTTCGCGTCGCTGCCGGTCTGCGGTGCCTTCACCACCCGCGAGGGGGGCGTCTCGCAGGGCGACCTCGCCGGGCTCAACCTGGGGCACCTCGCGGGGGAGCGCCCTGAGCACCTGGCGGAGAACTGGCGGATGGTGCTGGACGCCATCGGCGCGCGGGAGGTGGCGCTGATGAACCAGGTCCACGGGGCGGCGGTGCTGCGGGTCGCAGCGGGACCTGGGGTCCACCGGCTGATCGGGGACGCGGACGCGGCGATCTGCACCGTGCCCGGGGTGGCGGTGGCGGTGCGGGTTGCGGACTGCGTGCCGGTGCTCCTGGCCACGCCGCGGGGGGTGGCGGCGGTCCACTCGGGCTGGAGGGGCACCGCGCAGGCGATCGTGCCCGCGGCGGTGCGTGCCCTGTGCGAGGCGACGGGGGACCCCCCAGCGCAGGTGAGGGCGGCGGTGGGGCCCCACATCCAGGCCGAGGTGTACGAGGTGGGCGAGGCCGTCATCGCGGCCCTGGTCGCGGCGGGGCTCCCGCGGGAGGTGGTGTGCCGACCTGGCGCGAGGCCCCACGCGGACCTAGCGGCCGCGATCCGCTATCAGCTCGCCCAGAGCGGCGTCCTGGTGGTGGAGGAGGTGGGGCGCTGCACCCTGCAGGACCCCTCGCTCTGGTCCTATCGCCGGGACGGCGCCGCCGCGGGGCGGCAGGCAGGCGTGGTGGCGCTGTGTGGGTGAGCCTGCTGGCGCTCCTCGCGGGGTGTGGCGCCTCCCCAGACCCAGAGCTTGCTCAGCAGCGCGAGGTGCTGGACCTGTGGGAGCGGGGCAGCCAACAGCTCGCCCAGCGGAGCGGGGACCTGGGCCTCGCGGACCTCACCGCGGCGGCCGAGCGGCAGGGGGGGCCGGTGTTGGCCGCGTGGGAGGCCTCCGCCCTGGCCCGCAGCGGGAGGGAAGAGGAGGCGCTGGACCTGCTCACTCAGGTCGTCCGGCAGAACCCGGACTTCTATCAGGCGCGCTACAACAGGGCCGCGATCCTGGCCCACACCGAGCGGCTGGAGGAGTCGGCGCTGGAGCTGGAGCGGGCCCTGGAGGACGGGGGCCTGCGCCCCGGCGAGGTGCTGGAGGATCCGGATTTCGCGGCGGTGCTGGACGACCCCTCCTTCGCCTTCCTCCCCGATGACGTGCTGGACGTTCGGACCGAGCTGTCTCCGGGGCCGCTCTTTGTGGGCGGGCTGTGGGTCCTGGCGGTGGAGCTGGACGCGGACCCCGGTCAGGTGGTGGCGGTCACCGCGCCGCGGGTGATGGCGCCCCTGCGCTGCCTGGGCGGGCAGGAGACCCAGCGATCAGACGGGCGCCGGCGCCTGGAGTGGGTGTTCCGGGTCACCAGCGGCGGCAGCTTCACCCTGGGCCCGCTGGCGCTGAGGGTGGGTGAGCGGACGGTGCAGCTCCCCGCGAGGTCGGTGCGGACCCTGGCGCCAGAGGGGTGGGTGGGAGACCTGAGCCCACTCTCCCTCACCAGCTCCAGCGCTGGGCTCGGCGCGCACCCGTTGCCCTCCGCCTGGCGGACCGACGGGGCGATCTGGGCGGCGCTGCCCCCCGGCAGCGCGATCCGGGCCGAGGGCCCGACCCCAGGCGCGGTCTGCCTCGACTACCGGGAGCAGGACCTGCTGATCTGGCGCCTTTGCCGGTACCAGAGGTGGGAGCCCGACGCGCTCCGCATCGAGCGGGGGGGCGAGCTGCTGTGGGCGGACTCACTGTCAAGCGCCAAGGGCGCACATTCGGCAGCGGACTGAGCGAAACCGATGTTAGGTTAGCTCAGCGGGGGTGACGCATGCGCGGACTGCTCTTCCTGCTCGGCCTCTCTTGGGCAGGTGCAGCGACAGCGACAGACTATCAGCTGGGTGTGGACGACGAGATCGAGATCTTGGTGCACGGCGAGAGCGACATCTCGCGCACCGCGCTCATCACGCGCACCTGCACCGTGGACGTGCATTTCCTCGGGCCGGTGGAGGTCTGCGGAAAGACCTCTTCCGAGGTCGCCCAGGCGATCGGCAACGGGCTCCGCACCAACGGCTACCTGGTCAATCCCTACGTGGTGGTCGACGTGGTGAAGTACGGCAGCCACGTCATCGAGGTGGCGGGGCAGGTCAAGAACCCCGGCGCTACCGCGATCGCTGGCCCCACCTCCCTCTCGCAGGCCATCGCCAAGGCAGGGGGGCCGGCCAGCCCCAACGTGCTCCAGGTCCGGGTCATCCGCGGTGAGGGGCAGCAGGTGGAGCAGTACTACCTCCCCGATCTCGACACCATGTCCACCCCGATCCTGGTGGACGCCGGCGACCGCATCGTCCTGCTGGAGCCCCTGAACGTGTACCTCAGCGGCGAGGTCAACCGACAGGGAACGGTCCCGTTCCGCGAGGGGATGACCGTCACCGAGGCGCTCTCCATGGCGGGGGGCCCCACCGATTTCGCGGGCCTGTCCCGGGCCTATGTGCTCCGCGCGAACGGAGAGAAGGTCAGGGTCAACCTCCGCAAGGTGTCTCGTGGGGAGCTGGCGGACTTCGTCCTCCACCCCGAGGATCAGGTCATCATCCGTCGGTCGGTCTTCTAGGAGGTGGGGATGCACAATCCCGCCGATGTTGCCCTCGACAAGCTCGAGGCGCTGATGGAGGGCAACCCCTTCCTCCGCGATCTGTGGGGGAACGCTCGCCCCACCAGGGGCTTCTCTCCCGCCGCCGACGTGATCCTCACCTCAGCCAGCTGGCTGATCCAGGTGGAGCTGCCCGGCCTCAAGCGGGACCAGGTGGACGTGCGGATCGAGGGGCAGCGCCTGATCATCCGGGGCACCAAGCCCCTGATCCGCCCCGAGGGCAGCAGGGTCCGCTCCCAGGAGCGCGGTGGGGGCGCCTTCTCCCGTGAATTCGAGCTGCCTCCCGACGCGGACACCGATCAGGTCCGCGCGGTGCTCCGCGACGGGGTGCTAGAGGTGACCGTCGCCAGGGGCGCCCAGGTGCCGCACTCGGTTGAGGTAGAGAGCTAGCGCGCTCCACTGGCTCGCTTCGGTTTGGTTGGGGCCCCTCTCCGGACTACCAGAGGCGCTAGCGGCCCCCGGTCGGGGCGGCGAACCGGTCTCCACGCCCGTCCCCCAGCAGGCGCTCTCGCCCGTGGCGCCCGCTCGCCGTCCGTCACCTGTTGCTGCGCGCCTCCCCCCCCCCTCTGGAACAGGGCTTGGCCCTCCGGCCTCCACGGACGATCCTGGTCCGATGTGTTCGGCCCGGAGGACCCGTTCGGTGCTCTCGGAGCGCTAGCGCTCTCGACAGGTGCAGGCGCAGTCCGCGGCCTCGGGGGTGCAGCACAGCTCCGCCGCGTAGGCCTCGGGGGTCTGATCCGCGCCCTCGTCAACAGAGATGTCGGCGCCGTGCAGGCACTCGTCGGTGGTCCACCAGTCGTCCTGGGAGGCGACGTCGGACCCCTCGCAGGTGCACGCGTAGTCGCTCCAGGAGGCGCAGGCGCCCAGCGTCAGGGTGAGCAGCAGCACGGCTCTGGTGACCATCGTGACCTCCTCGGGAGGGAGGATAACCCACCGCGAGGCGCGGAGAGGCCCCCTGTCAGGGGGGCAGCACAAAGGGGAGTGACCGCCCCAGCGACAGCCCCTCCGCGGCCACCTCGCTCTGCCAGGCGAGCACCTCCACCCCCTCGGCCACCGCAGCCCGGAGGGCCGCGCCATAGGCTGGGTCGATCGCGTCGGCCACCCCCGCCTGTGAGACATCGTCTCGCGAGACCAGGAAGAAGACCACCGCCCTGTGCCCAGCCCGGACCATCCCCGCCAGCTCCTCCATGTGGCGCGCCCCGCGCGCGGTGACGGCGTCGGGGAACAGGGCCCGCGCGCCCTCGCGCAGGGTGACGCTCTTCACCTCCACATAGGCCGCGGCGGTTGCGGTGGTCGCGCCCCGGCGCGGGGGAGCGCCTGGGGGGAGGGCGCCACCCCGGAGCAGCAGCAGGTCCACCCTCGAGCGCTCGCCGTAGCGCTGCTCGGTGAGCAGGTGCTCGTAGCCGCCCAGCTCAGGCACCAGCCCCGCTGAGATCCCCTCCGCGACCACCTGGTTGGCGAGGGCGGTGTTCACCATCACCCACGCCTCGCCGATGCGGATCTGCTCCACCGTCCACCTGAGCTTGCGCTTGGGGTCGTCGCGGAGCGAGAGCCTGGCGCGGGCGCCCTCCGCGAAGGCGGAGGTCATCCTGCCGGGGTTGGCGCAGTGGGCGGTGAAGGGCGCGCCGTCATCGAACAGCCCGTCGCAGAGGAAGCGCTTGTACCGCCTGGTGAGGGTCGCCTCCACCAGCGGCCAGGGGTACCTCACCGCAGCCTCCACACCCCCACCTTGAGGTAGCGCCCCTCGGGGAAGCTGACGAGGGCGGGAAAATCGGGGGACTCGTGGGCCCAGAGCAGCTCCTGTGCCACCCGCCCCTCCTTGCGCAGCCCGTCGATCACCAGCCCGCGGAAGACCTTGGGGGACATGTCGCCCTGGTTGGTGGCCGCGATCAGCCAGCCCCCTGGGGCCACCACCTTCGCGGCGGCGCTCACCAGGCGAGGGTAGTCCTGCTTGGCCGACCAGCGGCCCTCGCCGCTGTGGGAGAAGGACGGAGGATCGAGGACCACCCGGTCGAAGCGATCGCCCTTCCTGCGGAATCGGTCCAGGGCCTTGAAGGTGTCCATCGCCAGGAAGGTGTGGGGCGTGGGATCCAGCTCGTTGGTGCGGAAGTTGGCCTCGGCTCGCTCCAGGTAGTGGGGCGAGAGGTCCACCGTGGTGATCTCCGCGGCTCCCCCCAGCGCGGCGGCCACCGAGAAGGCCCCGGTGTACGCGAAGGTGTTGAGCACTGAGGTGCCACCCCAGTACGGCTCCAGCCAGGCGCGCACCTCGCGCATGTCGGCGTAGACGCCAACGTCGGGCCCCTCGTGGGGGCGCACCAGCATCCCCATCCCCCGCTCGGTGACGCGCACGTCGGCGGGGGGCGCCTTGCCGTAGAGCAGTCCGGCGGGGGGCTGAAAGCGGGAGGCGTCCCGGTCGTCGCGGGGGTCAGGCCGGTACGAGAGGTAGATCCCCCTCGGCGTCAGCCTGCGGATCAGCCAGTCGGTGACCAGTGGCAGCAGGGGGCCCACCGCGGGGGTGTCGGCGATGAGCACCGCGTAGTGGCTCCACCAGTCGATCCTCAGGCCGGGGAGCCCGTCGTTCTCCCCGTGGACCAGGCGGTAGCCGGTGGTGTCGCCGCCGACCACCCGCTGCCGGTGCTCCAGCGCGGCGTCGAGCACCTCGTCCATCCACGCCTGGCTCAGCGGGCCGCCGTCCTGCCGGTAGACCCGCGCCGCGATCCAGCCGTCATCGGCGATCGCCCTCCCCAGCTTCGCTCCTGACGGCCCCTCCAGGATCACCTGGGAGCCGCCGCGCTCCCGCTTGCCGACCACCTCCTTGGGGTAGACCCAGGGGAAGTCGCGCTGCAGCCACCGCTCCGAGTAGGCGTTGACCTTCATCTCACCACCCCAGGGCGCGGAGCAGTTCGGTGACGCTCTGGGTGGTGCCCACCTCCAGCGCGCGGACGATCTGCGCGTGGCCGATGCTGACCTCCTTGAGGCCCGGCATCCCTACCACGCCCGCCAGGTTGTCGCTGTCCAGGTCGTGGCCCGCGTTGAGGGTCATCCCGGCGGCCACCGCGGCGGCGCCCGCCTCCCACAGGGCGGCGGTCTGCGCCTCCTGCTCGGGGGTGCCCCAGGCCCAGGCGTAGGGGCCGGTGTAGAGCTCCACCCGGTCCGCGCCGATGTCGGCGGCGCCCTGCATCAGCGAGGCGACGGGGTCCATGAACAGGCTCACCCGGATCCCCGCATCCTTGAGGCGGCGCACCGTGGGCTCCAGGGCCGCGCCGTGGCGCGCCAGATCCCAGCCGTGCGAGGAGGTGACCTCGCCGTCATCCACCGGGACCAGGGTGGCCTGCTCCGGGGCGTTGGCCAGCACCAGCTCCACGAGCTCGGGGGAATTCTCGAATTCGATGTTGAACTCCACGCCTGGGTACTTGGCGCGGAGGAAGTCCCGCACCGCGGGCACGTCGTCGAAGCGCACGTGGCGCTGATCCCTGCGCGGATGCACCGTGATCCCGTGCGCTCCCGCCTCCAGCGCGGTCGCCACGGACCACAGCAAATCGGGGGCGTTGTGCCCTCGGGAATTCCGAACCAGGGCGTATTTGTTCACGTTGACCGAGAGGAAGGTGCGGGACATGGGCGCTCCAATGGGCCGGGGGAACTAACACCGGTGACGCTATGGGTCGACGGGAGGAGCCGTGACGAGGTAGGCTAGGCCCGCGGTAGCCGTAAGGGATGGCCTGCCCATCGCCGTGGAGACAGCTTGCCTACCAACACCCGTACAGTCGTGTTTACAGACCTGGCCAACTACACGGCCACGGTCTCTGGCACAGATCGCGAGGGGCTGCGCCGGATCCTGCGCGAGCACGAGGACACCGTCACCCCGATCGTCGAGAAGTATCGGGGTCGCGTGGTCAAGAACATCGGCGACTCGTTCATGTGCCTGTTCCCCGCGGCCACCGACGCCCTGCGCGCGTCCCTCGACATCCAGGAATTCGTCACCACCGCGGGCGGCATCTCGATTCGCCTCGCGATGGCCACAGGAGACGTCGAGGAGCTCGATGGCGACGCCTTCGGGGAGTCGGTCAACCTCGCGGCCCGCATCCTCTCCAAGACCCCCGCCGGGGAGGTCTGGTTCGCGCTGGGCACGAACATCTCGATGAACCAGTCCGAGATCCCGTGGGAGAGCGTGGGGCGCTTCCGGCTCAAGGGGCTCCCCACCGAGCAGGAGGCCTTCCGCGCGGTTCCCAGGCACAAGGCGTGGCTGCCCGAGGCGGTGACCACCGCGGTCAAGGCGAATAACCTGGTCCGCATCCGGCGCGGGGCGCGCCTGCCCCTGCTCCCCCCGGACCCCGTGGTGCTGCTAGAGGGCTTCGTGCCTGGCTCCAAGGCCCTCACCGCCGCGGTGGACGCCCTGCCGGTCATCAACCCCGCCTCGATCTACCTCGCCGCCTACAACATCTCCACCTCGGACCGGCAGGAGTGGCTCAACATGGGCCGCGGGGTGGTGGTGGGCACGCCAGAGGCAATAGAGGCCGCGGTGCAGGACACCCTCAAGGCGGTCTCCCGCACCACGGGGACCGACACCATCGTCCTGGACATGGGCAGCTCCGCCGACGTCGAGTTGGTCATGTGCGGCCTGGCGCTCCCCGCCGTGCCGCTCTCCAGCGTGATCTCAGCCTACTCCTACGACATCCTCCCCGACGGGCGGTGGGTGAACCGCTCGGATCGCTCGGTGCTGCGGATCGAGGTCAGCAGCGAGGGGGTGACCCTGCTCGCGCTGGCCACAGGGGTGACCATCAACGGCCACGCGGTGCCCTCTGGCGACAAGGTCAAGCTGGTCCACGGCGCCCGCATCGCCACCCCGCAGGGCGTCCACACCTTCCTGCAGTCCAACCACGGCTACGCGGGGATGGTCATCGCGGACACCAGGATGCGGCTTGGGGTCAACGAGGGGCAGACCGCCGAGCTCGGCCGCGAGCCCAACCACCCGGGGCTGGCCTTCCCAGACCGGCGCGGCCAGGAGAACCTCTCGTGGTGCTCGGGGCCCAGGGCTGCCAGGGCCAGGACCGGGGGCTTCACCCTCGACAGGGCTCTCGCCGGGCGGCGCCAGGCCTCGCTGGTGCTCAACGGCAGCTACATGTCCCTCACGCCACTGCACCCCCGCTGTCCCACCTATGTGGTGCGGCGCGGCTCTGCCGAGATGGAGCGCGCGGACAGCACGGTTGAGGTAGGGCTGGACGACATGGTGGTCGCGGGGACCACCATCGTAGGGATCAGGGCCCCGGAGTAGGGCGTCGGCGGCGCTCTCGCGCGGACCGACCGACAACCCCATGCCCTTCTGGAGGGTGCTTGAGCTTCGACGATCTGCTCTTGGACGCTGTGCTGGACCCATCTCGGACCGATTTCACCGCCCTGCGCGAGGCGTGGCTGGAGCGAGACGGGCCGGAGCGTGCGGTGTGGGACGAGGAGGCCTTCGAGGAGCTGCACATGCGCCTCGCCACCAAGGACTGGGACGGCGCCCTGGACCTGGCGGACGAGCTGCTGGAGACCCATCCCCTCGCGGTGGAGCTGCGCCTGTGGCGCGCGCAGGCCCTGGCTGGCTCTGGGGACCGGCGCGAGGCGAACATCGAGCGCGCTATCGCCAACGGGCTGCTCAAGGCGGTGCTCAGCTCAGGGGACGGTGAGTCCGCCGACTCGCCGCTGGTGGTGCTCTGCGCCCGCGAGGAGCGGCTGGTCCTCAACCTGATGGGCCTGCGCGCGGTGCGGTCTGCGCTGGGGGAGCTGGGCGGGCGCTGGATCGACGAGGTGCTGACCAGCGACATCGAGGGGCACGAGCGGGTGCTCTTCTTCCACCTGCGCGTGCCCGAGCGCTGGATCAACCCTCGCTGAGGAATTCCTCGACGAAGTACCGCGCGGTGAGGGGCTCGCCGGTGGCCTGCTCCACCAGGGCGCTCCACGGCTGGCGGGTCCCCTGGGTGAAGATGCGGGTCTTGAACCACTCCCCCACCGCGGGCTTGGCCAGGTCCACCTCTACCAGATCGGTGTCGCCGTACACATCGCGGGCGATGGCGGCCTGCATCTGAGAGGCCATCATCTCGCCCAGCACGTAGTTGTGGTAGTACACCGGGGCTGAGATCAGGTGGATCTTGGTGGCCCAGTCCGCCTGGCCCTCGCGGCCCGCTGGCCTGGTGAGGCCCTGGTAGTGTTCGACCCTGTCCCACCAGAGGGCCTGGAGGTCCTGCTCGGGGTCGGCGTACATCCCGCGCTCGAAATCTGCCATCACCAGCGCCCAGCGCACAAAGACCAGCTGTTGCAGCTGGGCGGTGTCCCGGATCAGCGCGGCCTCCTCGGGGGAGGGGGCGTGGCCAGTCCACTGGGCGATCCAGCCCGGCTGCTTGGTCTGGCGGCCGAAGATCATGGCCACCGCCTCTGTGGTGAAGGGGTGGGCCGGGTCCCGCAGCAGGTAGGGCAGCGCGGGATCCGCGTACCGGTCGTACATGGCGTGGCCCAGCTCGTGGAGCATGGTGGCCATCCAGTACTCGTTGTTCTCGATGTTCGCGAGCACCCGGATGTCCCCCGCCCGGTCCACGTCCAGGCAGAAGGCCGAGGGCTGCTTGCCGTCGCGGGGGTAGAGATCGGAGCGGGCGAGCACCTCGCTCACGTCCAGCCCCGCCGCGCTGAAGTAGCGGGTGGACAGGTCGAGGATGTCCTGATCCGCCAGGTACCCATCCAGGTCCAGGGCCGCGGTGACGGGAGCCTCCTGGAAGAAGGGGTCGGCGTAGTGCCAGGGGCGGAGCTGCTCGGCGCTCAGGCCGAAGCGGACGCTCAGCTCGTCGTCCAGGGCGCCCTTCACCTGGGCCCAGGGGGCGGCGCTCAGGGTGTCGAGCTCCGCGAGCACAGCCTGGAGCTGTGCGGGGTCCTGCTCGCCCTGGAGCAGGCGCATGTGGTAGTAGTCGGGGTAGCCGAGGCGCTGGGCGAGGGTGTTGCGCACGCGCACCAGCTCCCGCAGGTCCTCCGCCACCACCGGGCCTACCTGCTTGGATGCCTCCCAGTGGGCCTGGCGCACCGCGCTGTCGTCGGATGAGGCCAGCACCTCGGAGATGGCGTTGGTGTTCACCTCCGCCCCGCCGACAAGGCCGCGGAAGACGTTGTACGAGCGGTCGATCTTGCTGGACAGCTCGACCATCCTCGTCAGCAGCGCGGGGTCGCCCTGGTTCTCCTCGAAGTCCAGCCGGAGCAGCTCCACCTGCCGTGCCGCCAGGGGATCGGCCAGTCCGGCGCGCTGCCAACCCACCAGCTGCTGGTAGGTGGCGGGGTCACTGTAGAGCCGGCGCAGGTCCAGCTCCAGCGCCGCAGCGCGCTGATAGGCCTCCTCGCTCCCCAGGGTGGTGGCCTCCCAGTAGGCGATGTTCATGGCCCGCTCCGTGGGGGCCAGCGCCGCCTCGTGGGCGGTGAGGAAGGCGGCAGCGGCGAGGTTGTCGTCAGCCTCAGTGGCTGCGGGGGGCGTGTGGGTGCAGGCGAGCAGGCTGAGGAGGACGATCATCGGGGCTCCGGCGTCTAGGGCGGATGCGCCCTGTATTCGCGCGGCATCCGGTGGGAAAGGGGACCTGGGCGCTTGCAGATGCAACGCTGTTGCGGATAGGCTCTGCCCCACCCCCCGGAGGAGCCGCAGATGCGCCTGTCCCTCGCTCTGTTCTTCGCGCTGAGCGCCTGCGATCAGCAGGTCAGCACCGACACCAGCCCGCAGGAGCTGGAGGGGCTGGTCGTGACCGTTCGCGCCGGGGAGGGGCAGGCTCAGGTGGGGCTCGGCGGGCTGGCGCTGGCGCCCCTGGGAGAGGAGCAGGCGGTGCCCCTGATCCGCGTGCTGGAGGCCAGCCAGCTCGGCCTGAGCTGGGAGTCCATGCGCTATAACTTCGTCGCCACCGATGGCTTCTCGGCCGAGGCCCACGGCTGCGATCCGGTCGGGTACGCCGAGATCGAGCGCGGATACCTCTACCCCGCCACCGCTAACCTGGTGTGGGAGGACGGCGCCGCGGTCTTCGGCTGCCACTTCGTGAACGGCGTGGCGACGATCGAGGTCCGCGCCCTGCGATGATGGTCTGGATGTGGGGGCTGGCGGTGGGGGCGCTGGCTGAGGACGCTCCGGACGAGGTGATCGTGGTGAGCGCCGAGGGGGGCGGCGCGCCTCAGGTGGACGCGGGGGATGTGGACCGCAGGGGGGACCGCTCGGTGGCGGACGCCCTGGCGTGGGAGGTGGGGATCACCGGCGCGACCGGGCCGCGCGGGGAGCGCATCCTCAGCCTGCGCGGCTTCGATCAGCGGCAGCTGGCGGTGTCGGTGGACGGGGTGCCCGCGGCGGTGCCCTTCGATGGGCAGCTCGATCTCTCCAGACTGGCGGCGGGGCAGGTGGCCTCGATCGAGGTGATGAGCGGGGCCGGGGCGGGCCTGCTGGGTGCCGGCGGCCTGGGGGGGGCGGTGCAGATCCGCAGCAGGCCCCCGCCCGAGCAGGCGGAGTCGGCGGTGCTGGCTCGGTGCGCGGCCCACGGGGCGGCGGAGCTCTCGGGCTGGGGTGGCGGCCCGGTGGGGGCGGCGAAGGTGGCGGTTGGGGTGGACCTGCGGGGCTCGCCCGGGAGCCCGCTGCCCCGCGGCTTTGTGCCCGGGCCTCGCGAGGACGGGGGGCTCAGGGACGCCTCCTCCCTACGCCACCAGGGGCTCAGCCTCGCCGCGGATCTGGGGCCGGTGGAGGGGCGCCTCTCGGTCGCACAGGGTGAGGTGGAGGTGCCCACCGGGCTCACCGACGCCCGGCCGAGGTACTGGCGCTTCACCTCGCTGGAGCGGGTCGCTGCCTCCGTCACCCACCGGGCGGGGAGGCGGGGGGCCACCGAGGTGGTGGATACGGTCTATCTGAGCGCTGACACCAGCGTCCTCGACAGCTTCGACGACGCCTCGCGTCAGACCCAACGGGGGCCGGACGGGTGGCGCTCGGTGTTCCGCGACCAGCGGGTGGGGGGGGCGCTGAGGGTGCGCAGATCCCTGGGCGGAGGCGCCTCAGCGGGGGCCTGGAGCCTGGTCGATCACCAGCGCCACCGGGAGGATGAGGGGGGCGACCGCCTGGTCACCACCCTGTGGTCTGGCGGCGCGCTGGCCGAGGCGGCGGTGTGGGGCGGGGCGCGCGCCTTTCTGGGGGTGGAGGTGGACGCGGAGCTCCCCGCAGGCTCGCTGAGCCCGCTCCCGCCAGTCTTGGGGCCGTCACTGGCCCTGTCCCGGCGCTGGGGGCCTGGGGGGGTGTCGCTGGGGATCGCGCGCAGGGCCCGCCACCCCGCGCTCAAGGAGCGCTACTCGGACGGGCTGGGGTTGCGCCTGCCCAACCTGTCCCTGGGGCCGGAGCGGGCCTGGCACCTGGGGGCTGACGCAGACTGGCGGATCGGCGACGCGGCGGTGCTGCGGGCCTCTGTCTACGGCTCGGAGGTCGCGGACCTCATCGAGGCGGTGCCCCTTGGGGAGGGCGTGGAGCAGCTTCAGAACCTGGGCCGCGCCGAGCTGATCGGTGGGGAGCTGAGCGCGTTGTACCTCCCCACGCCGGGGCTGGAGCTGCGCGGGTCCGCGGGGGCGCTCCGCACCTGGCAGCGCTCTGGGGTGTGGGCCAGCTACCCGCTCTCGCTCCGCCCGGCCTGGCAGGCGGTGGCAGAGGTCAGCGCGGCGCCCTGGCGGCAGCTCACCCTGTGGGGCGCGGTCCGTGCCCTCGGCCCGCAGCGCTACCTGGATCGCGACACGCTGGTGTGGGGCACCTTGGGGAGCAGCGCAGTCTTTGAAGCCTCCGCCGCGGTGCGGCAGCGGGGGGGGTGGACCTGGCGCCTGAGGGCCTCCAACCTGCTGGACAGCCAGTCTGTGACCCTGCCCGGCTACCCAGAGCCCGGCAGGGAGATCTGGCTGGAGCTGGCACGGTAGGGGGCCGCTCCAGGGGCTGGGGGAGGAAATCTGGACCGGGCAGTGGCGGTAGGCGCTTGCGTGTGGGGGTGGCGGGGGCGAAATAGGGAGCGGGAGGTGCTGCTATGCGCCTAGTGGTCGCAGAGAAGCCGTCCGTAGCGCGAGACCTGGCCAAGGTGCTGGGCGTCACCGACAAGAGAGAGGGCCACCTGCGCGGTGACGGGCTGATCATCACCTGGTGCGTGGGGCACCTGGTGGAGCTGGAGGACCCCGTCGCCTACGACCCCGCATGGAAGCGCTGGAGCTTTGACACCCTGCCGATGCTCCCCGAGCGCTTCGCGCTGCGGCCCCGCACGGGGGCCAAGGACCAGTGGAAGGTGGTCCGCGACCTCCTCAAGTCCCGCGAGGTGGACGAGGTGGTGAACGCCTGCGACGCCGGGCGCGAGGGCGAGCTGATCTTCCGCAACTGCTACGATCTGGCCGGCTGCCGGCTGCCGGTGTGGCGCCTGTGGGTGTCGTCGATGACCCGTGAGGCGCTGCTGGGGGCGTGGCGCTCCCTCCGCCCCGGCGAGCGCTACGATGGGCTGGCGGACGCGGCGCGCTGCCGCTCTGAGGCGGACTGGCTGGTGGGCCTGAACGCCACCAGGGCGCTCACCTTGGCGGCGCGCGGGCAGGGGGGGGACACCCTGTTCTCTGTGGGGAGGGTGCAGACGCCCACTCTGGCGATGATCGTAGGGCGCGATCGGGCGATCGACGCCTTTGTCCCCACCGCGTTCTGGCAGGTGAAGGCGGAGCTGGCGGCAGAGGGCGGGGGCTGGCAGGGCACCTGGTTCCAGCGGGAGGATGAGGTCCGCAAGAAGGGCGAGGAGGAGCAGGTCCCAGAGGGGGAGCGGCTCCCCGACGAGGCCACCGCCAGGGGGCTGGCCGCCGCGGTGCGCGGTCGGACAGGGGTGGTGGAGCGGGCGGAGCGCGTGAGCAAGGAGGAGCCCTCGCCGCTGCTCTATGACCTGACCGCCCTTCAGCGGCGCGCCAACCAGCGATACGGCTTCACCGCCGACCAGACCCTCGCTCTCGCCCAGGCGCTGTACGAGCAGCACAAGCTGATCACCTACCCGCGCACCGACGCCAGGCACCTCACCCCCGATCAGGTGCCGGAGCTGCGCGGGGTGGTCGAGGCGCTCACCTCGGTCCCCCCCTACCGCCCCTTCGCTGAGGCCATCCTAGCCGGGGAGATCGCGCCGGGGCGCAGGGTGGTGAACGCGGCCGAAGTAGGGGACCACCACGCGCTGCTCCCTACCCACAAGGCTGCGGCGGGGATGCGGCTGTCGCCGGATGAGAAGCGGATCTACGACCTCGTGGCCAGGCGCCTCCTCGCGGTGCTGTCGCCCGACGCGGTGCTGGAGAAGACCCTGCTGGTGGTGGCCATCCCGGTGGAGCAGGGGCTCCCCGAGGGCCTCAGCAGCCCCGCTAGGTTCCGAGCCAGGGGCACCGTCATCGCCAGGGAGGGCTGGCGCGCGGTGGACCCGCCCACCAGCAAGCGCGGCGACAGCACCCTGCCCCTGGTGCAGGAGGGCATCCCGGTCCACGCGATGGAGACCTCGATCCACGAGGGCAAGACCAGGCCCCCCAGCCCCTACAACGACGCGAGTCTACTCAAGAGCATGGAGACCGCTGGGCGCGACCTGGACGACCGGGAGCTCAAGCGCGCGATGCGCTCGGCGGGCCTGGGCACGCCGGCCACCAGGGCTGAGGTGATCAAGACCCTGCTCGCCCGCGAGGTGGTGGTGCGCAGGGGGCGGGAGCTGCGCGCGACCGACAAGGGGCGCTCCCTGATCGACGCCGTGCCCATCGACGAGCTGAAGAGCGCCGAGCTGACCGGCCGCTGGGAGGCCCGCCTGTCCGAGATGGCGGAGCGGCCGCAGGGGGGGCTGGCGGAGGGCTTCATGGCGGACGTCCGGATCTACACCCGGCGGGTGGTGGAGGCGCTGGCCTCCGCGACCCCCGAGGTGGCCCCGGCCGCCGCGCGGGCCGAGGCCCCGCTGGGGAGCTGCCCGGTGTGCGGCGAGCCGGTCCGAGAGGGGCGTGGCGCCTACACCTGCGACAAGGGGCGGGAGTGCAGCTTCGTGATCTTCAAGAAGATCGCGGGGCGCGACGTCTCGGTGGCGATGGCCAGGTCCCTGCTGAAGGATGGGCGGACCTCGCGCACCTACAAGGGCTTCAGGTCCAAGAAGGGCAAGGCCTTCGAGGCGGGGCTGGAGCTGAGCGCCGAGGGGAAGGTGCAGCTGTGGTTCGGCGACCGCCCTCCCGCGGACGGGAAGCCCGCCCCGGCTCCCGCGGAGCTGGGGCCCTGCCCGGTGTGCGGCGAGCCGGTCCGCGAGGGCCCTGGGGCCTTCTCGTGCGCCAAGGGCCGGGACTGCACCTTCGTGATCTTCAAGAACATCGCGGGGCACGCCATCTCGGAGGAGATGGCGCGGACCCTGCTGAGGGATGGGCGCACCTCGCAGACCTACAAGGGCTTCACCAGCAGACAGGGCAAGTCCTTCGAAGCGGGGCTGGAGCTGAGCGCCGAGGGGCGGGTGCAGCTCTGGTTCGCGGGCGCTGGCGGGGGTGAGGTGGCTGCCCCTGCGTCTCCCCCGGCCGCGTCTCCCCCGGCCGCGTCTCCCCCGGCCGCGTCTCCCCCGGCCGCGTCTCCCCCGGCCGCGTCTCCCCCGGCCGCGTCGCCCCCTCTGGGGCCTGTGGGCCTGCCCTGCCCGGTGTGCGGCGAGGGCAGGGTGATGGCGGGGCGCAGCGCCTGGGGCTGTGACCGCTGGCGCCGGGGGTGTACGTTCAGGCTCCCCTACGAGGAGCACGGCAGGCGGCTCTCGGAGGAGGAGGCGGTGGCGCGCCTGAGGGGCGGCTGAGGCGGATCGGGAATAGAGGGGGAGGCTCCCCCCCCCTGTCCCGCCCCATGCGATGAGATGCCCATGCGCGACCTGATGGAGAACAAGCGATTTCGACTGATTTTTGAGCGCATGGACCAGGTGCCTGCGCCCGTCGCGCGCCACGCGGTGCCAGACGCCCGCTCCCACTGCCTCGCGGTGGGGCAGCGGGCCGCGGCGCTCGCGGCGGCGAACCGGCTCGACCCAGCGCTCAGCACACTGCTGGTGAACGTCGGGCTGGCCCATGACGTGGGGAAGATCACCGGCATGGCCCACCCAGAGCAGTCGCTGGAGGTGCTGGAGGACTGCGGGGTAGAGGACCCGCTCTTCCTCTCGCTCATCCGCCACTACGACACCGCCGAGCGCTGGCACGCCTCCGCCATGCGCGCTGAGCCCCCGCTGCCCGCGTCCTGGCGCCGCCTGAAGCGGGTCACCGACGTCCGCCTCCTGGTGCTGTTCGCGGTGGCGAACTGCGCCGACGCTCCGGCGGGCTGGCGCCGCTGCGAGGAGGTGGTGTGGTTCGTCGATGCGGCCCGCGCGCAGGGCCTCATCGACGGGCTGGTGCTGGACGCCTGATCCTCGCTGAGAGGCCGGTGTGGCCGGCCTCTCAGCGCCCCGCCGATCAGTACTTGTCGCCCACCTGGCAGATGTAGTACCGCGAGGTGTAGCCTGCGGAGACGTCGTTGTACCAGGTCACGTCGCCAGAGCTGTTGAAGGCGTAGTACATCGAGCAGGTGGTGCAGTTGTCGCCGTTGGGCTCGGTGATGGTGGTCAGGTTGGACACCCAGAACGCGTGCCCGTCACCGGCGCGCCAATTGCACCCGGAGCTGCCGGTGCGCAGCGCCTTGGTGGTGCAGGTCGCCCCGTTGTAGTTGGGGTAGACGCCCATAATGTACAGGTAGTTGCCAGCGGAGGGTCCGATGGCGGCGTTGTAGGACACCGCGTAGGCCGCCCTCAGGTGGGCCTGGGAGCGCGGGATGAACAGCTGCATCCCCCTGGTCGCGCAGTCGGACTCCGCGGTGGCGGCCCCTACCGCCGAGCCGTAGTCGACCTTGAGGAGGGAGTAGCCCCCGCCGTCCGAGCTCATGTCGCACCAGGCCTGGAAGGGCGTCGCGTGGGCGGGGTCGATCCAGTAGCTGCCGCTGGGCGCGCTGGGGCTGGAGGCGTGGATCTCCAGGCAGGAGTCGCCGGCGCATACGCTCTCGGACCCGAGCAGATCGTTGTCGCGCAGGCCGTCGCAGTCGTTGTCGAGCCCGTCGCACACCTCGGCCGCGTCGGGTGAGAAGCCTCCGTCTGCGTCGTCGCAGTCGGACCCGCCGCAGGCCTCGTCGGCCCACCCGTCGCCATCGGCGTCAAAGTCGATTGCGCCGTCGCAGTCGTGATCGTCGTCGTCGCAGGCCTGGGGGGCGCCCAGGTAGGTGTCGGCCGCGCCGTCGTCGCAGTCAGAGCCCCCACAGCCCTGGTCTGCCTGCCCGTCGCCATCGGCGTCGAAGTCGATGGCGCCGTCACAGTTGTGATCTACGTCGTCGCAGACCTCGGGCGCGCCGGGGAAGGTGTCGGAGGCCGCGTCGTCGCAGTCCGATCCGCCGCAGGCGAGGTCGGACCAGCCGTCGCCGTCCACGTCGAAGTCCACCACCTCGTCACAGTCGTGGTCCACGTCATCGCAGGCCTGCGGAGCCGCTGGGTAGGTGGAGGGGTCCGCGTCGTCGCAGTCCGATCCGCCGCAGGCGAGGTCGGACCAGCCGTCACCGTCCACGTCGAAATCTATCCCGCCGTCGCAGTCGTGGTCCACGTCGTCGCAGACCGTGGGGGCGCCGGGGAACACGTCCGCGGCGGTGTCGTCGCAGTCGGTCCCGTCGGCGGAGAGCCCGGCCCGCACCACACAGGCCGGGGCGTAGCTGTCCGCCTGCCCAAAGCCGTCCAGGTCGCTGTCAACGTGCCAAAGGGGGGCGTCGGTGGCGCTGTCCTCGTCCACCGCTCCGTCGCAGTCGTCGTCGTAGCCGTTGCAGTGCTCGCTGGCGGCGGGGTGGACCGCCCGGTCCACGTCGTCGCAGTCCTCTGCGATGGCGTGCCAGTCCAGCCCCGCGGGGATCGCGCAGGCGGTGAAGGTGACGAGATCTCCAGCGTAGCCGTCGTGATCCAGGTCGCGGTACCAGGTGGGGGCACCGCTGGGGTTGTCGTCCACCGTGCCGTCGCAGTCGTTGTCGAGGCTGTCACAGATCTCTGGGTTTCCCGGGAAGCGGGCGGCGCTGCCGTCGTCGCAGTCGCCGGATCGGGTGGCGGTGTCAGGGGGCTGGGCGCAGGCGCGGGTGAAGGAGCCGTCTAGCCCCCAGCCGTCGTGGTCCCCGTCGGTGAACCAGATCCCCGCGTCGGTGGCGTTGTCGTCGGGGGTCCCGTCGCAGTCGTTGTCGAGCCCGTCGCAAAGCTCGGCGTTTCCCGGGAAGCGGGCGGCGCTGCTGTCATCGCAGTCGCCTCCGCGGGGGGCTGTGCCGGCGGGCTGGGCACAGCGGCGCAACGCCCCGCTGTCCAGACCGTAGCCATCCCCGTCCTCGTCGGTGTACCAGGTGGAGGCGTCCACCGGGTTGTCGTCGGGGGTCCCGTCGCAGTCGTTGTCGAGCCCGTCACAGACCTCGGTGTTTCCCGGGAAGCGCTCGGCGCTGCTGTCGTCGCAGTCCGAACGGTCCAGGATAGCGCCCTCCGCTGGGGTGCAGGTGGTCTGGCCGGTCGCCGGGTCGCCGTGGCCGTCCCCGTCCGCGTCCGCGTACCAGGTCCTGGCGTCCACCGCGCCCTCGTCGGCGGAGCCGTCGCAGTCGTTGTCGAGCGCGTCGCAGACCTCGGTGCCTCCTGGGTGTGCGGAGGGGTGGGCGTCGTCGCAGTCGGTCCCGTCGGCGACGTAGCCCTCTGGGGCCTCGCAGGCGGTGGTGTCCGTCTGGTAGTCGCCGTAGTGGTCCCCGTCGGCGTCTCGATACCAGGCGCGCACGTCGATCGCGTCCCCGTCCGTGTCTCCGTCGCAGTTGTTGTCCTCGCCGTCGCAGACCTCGTCGTTCCCCGGGAAGGCGTTGGCGTTCAGATCGTCGCAGTCATCCGCGGCGATGACCCAGCCCTCTGGGGCCTCGCAGGCGGTGGTGGGGCTCGTGTGGTCCCCGTGGCCGTCCCCGTCCAGATCAGCGTAGAAGGTCTGCGCGTCGGTGGGGTCGTTGTCTACGAGGTTGTCGCAGTCGTTGTCGAGGTCGTCGCAGATCTCTGTGTTTCCCGGGAAGCGGGCGGCGCTGCTGTCGTCGCACTCCTCGCAGGCGGCGAAGCCGTCCGCATCCGCGTCGGTGAAGCCCACGGAGCCGTCGCAGTTGTAGTCGTTGGGGTCGGCGCAGTCCACCTCCGCCGCCCCTGGGTGGAAGGCGGGTTTGGTGTCGTCGCAGTCGCCGTCGCGGGTCACGTAGCCGGAGGGGAGGGCGCAGGCCTGGACCGTGTGCGCTCCGTCTCCGTACCCGTCCCCGTCGACGTCAGCGAAGTAGGTGTCTGCGTCTACCGGGTCCTCGTCGATCGCTGCGTCGCAGTCGTTGTCGAGCCCGTCGCAGCTCTCGTCGGCGTCGGGGTGGACGCTGGCGTCGGTGTCGTCGCAGTCCACGTCGTCGGTGTAGCCGTCGTGGTCCAGGTCGAGGGCCGGCTCAACCTGCGTGCGGCAGGCGGCGAGCGCGAGGAGGAACGTGAGGCGAGACAGGTTCATGAGAGCTCCCATGCGAAGGAGCAGAGCCTAGCAGAACCTCACCAGGGCGTCAATGAGAGAGTAGGATGTAACTGGTTTGGAGCCCCTCTCGGCCGGTTCGTGCGCTAGCCAGCGCTGGCCTGCCCGCAGCGCGCTGGAGGGCACCGCGCCTCAGGGCGCGGCGGGCTCCGCGGCCTGTTCCTCCGCTGCCATCGCCGCCCCAGCCTTCATCTGCTCCATGATCTCCTGCGCCATGGCCCACTCCTGCGCGTCGGGGGCCACCTGCTGGATGCGCCGGAAGAGCATCTCCGCGTCCTCGCGCTGCCCCAGCTCGGCCCGGACCAGCCCGGCCCAGAACAGGGCGTGGGGGTGGTCAGGGAAGCGCGAGAGCACCTCGTCGAGCCCTTCCTTGGCCTGCTCGTTCATGCCCACCGTGATGCGCAGCGCCTGCCGGTGGGTGAGGGCGACGGGGTCGTCCGGTGCGACCTGGCGCGCCTTCTCGTTGGCCCGCATCGCCACCGCGAGGTTGCCCTCCCCCATCGCCTGCCAGGTCATCGCGTTCAGGGTGACCAGATCCTCGGGGAGGGCCATCCCACTCCCCTCTCCGTGGGGCATGCCTCCCGCCATTTGCCTGGGTGGGGGCTCCTCGACCCGGCCATCTGTCTCCGAGGGCCACGAGACGACGGCCCACACCGAGAAGATCGCGACCACCAGGCCGAAGGCGATCGGCGGCACCAGGGGGTTGGAGGGGCGCACCGCGCTCGCGCCGGCGAGGGCGTCCAGCTCCTTCAGCACCTCCGAGGCCTCGGTGATCAGCAGCTCGCGCTCGGTCTGCCACGCGGCGTCGCCGAGGCGCACCCTGTCCGAGTCCACGTCGCGGATCTGCTCCAGCAGCGCCGCCTTGCGCCCAGAGAGCACGGCGGCCTTGCCCGTGGCCCCCTGCGCCTCGTCCTTGGCGAGGAGGCCCACCGCCATCCCTCCGCCCACGATCAGGCCTAGCGCCACCGAGACAATCGCGGGGATCATCGATGAAAAATCCATCTCAGCCCTCCAGCTCGTCGAGGACGCGCTTGCGGTAGGGATCGTCCGACGTCGCTGCGGAGACCTCGGCCGGCGCCGCCTTGCCCCTCGCGGCCCAGGCCATGCCGCCGATCGCGCCGCCGCCCAGCAGCAGGGCGAGGCCGGGCGCAAGCCAGACCATCAGGTGGTGCCCCGAGGTGGGGGGCGCGAGCAGCACCCACTCGCCGTAGCGGTCGATGAAGTAGTCGGTGATCTGCGCGTCGGTGTAGCCGGCCCGGACCAGCTCCTCTGCGCGCACCCGGATCGCCACCGCAGACTCGGCCTGTGAGTCCGCCGACGACAGCCCCTGGCACACCGGGCAGCGCAGGCCCTTGGCGAGGGCGATGGAGCGGGTCTGGATCGCGGCCTCGTCGGTGGGGGGCGGGTTGGCGGGCTCTACCGTCATCCCGGTGAGGGGGGCCGCGCCCGCGGCGCCGGCCCAGAGCGTGAGGGCGAGGAGGAGGGTCCTCATGGGGTGTTCTCCAGGAAGGCTTCGAGGTCCTTGGCGGGCAGCAGGCCGGCGAACTTCTGCGTCACCACCCCCTCCTCATTGATGAAGTAGGTCTCTGGGACGCCGCCCACCCCGTAGTCGACGATGATCCTGCCGGTTGGGTCGTACAGGTTGGGGTAGGCCTCGCCCCCCTTGCGGCGGAGGAAGGCCTTGGCGGGCTCCGGCTCGTCGCCGTAGAGCACCCCCAGGAACACCACCCCGTCTGGCCCCTGCTGTGCGGCGTAGTAGTCGAGCATCGGCTGCTCGATCTTGCACGGCTGGCACCAGGTGGACCAGAAGTTGAGCAGCACCTTGCGGCCCTTGAGCTCGGACAGGGTGTAGGTCTCGCCCTGGAGGGACTGGAGCGAGAAGCCGGGGGCAGGCTTCCCGTCGAGCATCGAGGGCAGGGCGTGCGGATCGTGGCCAAACCCCGCCGCGAGCACCGCGATCAGCGCCGCGATGAGGACCAGGCCGGGGATCAGGATCAGGAGCTTGCGCCTCATGGTCTGGCGTCCCGCTTGGGCCAGGCGCCCAGGGCCGCCCCTAGCACCATCAGCATCCCGCCGATCCACAGCCAGACCACCAGCGGCTGGCGGTACGCGCGGACGGTGACCGATCCCTCGGGCACTAGGCGCACCACCGAGAGGTACAGGTCCTCGCTCACCCGGTTCATCACCGCGGGGGTGCCGAGGGGCTGGGACATGGTGGCGTAGTAGTTCATCGAGGGCTCCATCGCGCCCAGCTCAGCGGCGGCCCTGCGGACGATGAGGTTGGCGCGGTGGTTGATGCGGTAGGACTGTCGCACCTGCTCGTCGCCGGTGAAGGTGAAGTCATAGCCCTCCCAGGAGACGGTCTGCTGCGGCTCGATCGTGATCTCACCCTCCACCTTGTGGGAGGAGGACGCGGTGATCGCCAGGGCGGCGATGGCGGTGCCGATGTGGGCGATGTGAGCGCCCTGCCGCCTGCGTGAGCGCAGCCAAGCCCTGGCCACCTGCGCCGCGGTGGTGCCGCCTTCCTTGCGGAGCGCCGCCATCACCGGCGCGGCCATCTCCCGGAGCGAGACCGTGACGATGAAGGCCGCCAGACCCGCCGCGAGGGGGACACCCCAGCCAGAGACGCCGGCGAGCGCGGTGCCCACCCCCGCCACCAGCCCGAGCGCCACCGGCGCCGCGAGCTGACGCGCGGCGGTGCCTGGGCCGGTGCGGCCCCAGGAGAGGGAGGGGCCCACCCCCAGCAGCGCCAGCAGCCCGATGGAGAGGGGCGCGGCGAAGCGCTCGAAGTAGGGGCCTCCCACCGAGATCTGGCTCCCGAAGATCGCCTGGTTCACCAGGGGGTAGACCGACCCGTACAGCACGGTGAAGGCGAAGGTGGAGAGCAGCAGGTTGTTGAGGAGGAACATCACCTCGCGGCTCACCGGCTGGTAGCTGGGCGGGTCGCCCACCTCTACCTTGTCCAGGCGCAGGGCCACCACCGCCAGCGATCCCACCAGCACGATGGCGATGAAGCTCAGGAACAGCGGCCCGATCGGCGACTGAGTGAACGAGTGCACCGAGTTGAACACCCCGGACCTGGTCATGAAGGTGCCGAGGAGCGTCAGCAGGAAGCTGACGATGATCAGCGACAGGGTCCAGGAGCGGAAGCGCCGCCTGCGCGAGGTCACCACCAGCGAGTGCATCGCCGCGGTGAGGGTCAGCCAGGGGAGCAGTGAGGCGTTCTCCACGGGGTCCCAGGCCCAGTAGCCGCCCCAGCCCAGCACCTCGTAGGACCACCAGCCGCCGAGCAGGATCCCCAGGGTGAGGAAGGACCACACCCACAGGGACCACGCACGCATCGAGCGCATCCAGTGGGCGTCAAGCCGCCCGGTGAGCAGGGCCGCCATCGCCATCGCGAAGGGCACCGCCATCCCGACGTAGCCCAGGTACAGGGTGGGGGGGTGGATCGCCATCAGCAGGTGGTTCTGCAGCAGCGCGTTGGGGCCCGGGCCGTCAAGCGGCGCCGGGCTGAGGGGCGCGAAGGGGGTCGCGACGCTCACCACCAGGCCGGTGAAGAACACCAGCGTGATCTGGAGCATCACCAGGGCCCACGAGGCGATGCGCGGCTGGGCGTCGCGGGTCCGCCAGGCGAAGGCCGCCTGGTAGAGCGCCAGCACCAAGGCCCAGAACAGGATCGAGCCGTCGAGAGACGACCAGAGCGACACCACCGAGATGATCGGCGGGGTGGCGAGGCTCCCGACCTCGGCCACGTAGGACACCGAGAAGTCGTGGGTGATCAGCGCCCACTCCATCGCGCCGGTGGCGAGGGTCAGGGCTGCGGCCGCCGCGTAGGCGAGGCGCCGGGCGAGGGCGTGGGCCTGCGCAGAGTCCCTCACCGCGGCGACGCCGCTCACGACGATGCCCGCCGCAGAGGCGATGAGCGCCGCGTGGATGAGGAGCTGCCCGAGGGTGGAGATCACAGGCCCTCCACCGACTTGAAGGGATCGTCCATGTGTCCATCTTCCTGGTCAGGAGCGCGATATTCGTTGTTGTGGCTCACCAGCAGCCTGGTGGCCTGAAAGACCCCCGCGCGATCAATTGTCCCCTCCACCACCGTCCCGATGCCCTCGCGGAACATCTCGGGGGGCACGCCCCTGTTGTGGACCGTGACGGTGTTCTCGTTGTCGGTGACCTGGAAGGTGAGGGACTTTCCGCCCTCGTCCCACACCACGCTGCCGGGGACGACCATCCCGCCCAGGCGGATGCTCGCCCCCTGCGCCTTGGTGCCGGCGTCGATCAGCTCGGTGGGAGACCAGTAGTAGACGAGGTTGTCGCCCAGGCTCCCGAACATCAGGAAGCCGAGCGCGGCAGCTCCCACCATCAGCGACAGGAGCAGGGCCCCGCGCCGCTTCTGCTCGGGGCTCATGCCACCCTCCGGGACCGGAGGTACAGGCTCAGCCCGTAGAGGATCCACACCGTCCAGGAGAGCGCATAGGCGGCTGCGGCCCAGGTCCAGCCGTTCTCGATGACGCCGTTCATCCGAGGTTCTCCTTCTGATTGGAGGGGTCGGGCAGGGAGAGGGGGGCGGGGGTCTCTGGCAGGTCGGGAGCGCGCTCCTCCTCCAGGTGACGGGCCCAGGCGATGCGCTGGCGTGCCTTGATGAAGGCCAGGCCCAGCAGGGTGGTGCCGGCCAGCGAGACGAGGAGGGGGAAGCGCATCACCGCGTCGACGTTGTCGCGCCCGGAGAAGCCCTGGTGGGTCGTCTCCCACCACTCCACCGAGAAGTAGACCACCGGCACGTCCACAAAGGCGATGATGGTCGCCACCGCGGAGAAGGCCATCCGCCGGGAGGGTGAGTGGACCGCCCCCCGCAGCAGCAGCACCCCGATGAAGGCCACCACCATGATCGCGGAAGTGGTGAGGCGGGGGTCCCAGGTCCACCAGGTGTTCCACGTCGGCTTGGCCCAGATCGAGCCCTGCGCCAGCAGCATGGCCGAGAACACCACGCCAACCTCGATGCTGGCCTCCATGTAGGAGTCCCAGATCGCCTTGCCGTTCCACAGGGCGCCCACCGCCATCGCGAAGGCCGCGGTGAGGGCGAGCATCCCAACCCACGCGGTGGGGACGTGGACATAGAGGATGCGCCCGGTGTCGCCCATGTACGCCTCGGGGGGGGCGTAGAACAGGCCGATGCCGTGGCCAACCAGCATGACCAGCACTCCGAGGGCGCCGAGGAGCAGTGTCTTGTTCATTCGTCGAGCACCTTGCCGAGCAGGATTCCGCCCAGGCTCCAGTAGAGGAGGTCGAAGATCAGCAGCAGGCTCAGCCAGGAGACGAGCTGCCCCATGGGGTCGCCGGTGAGGGCGAGCTGGGTCCCCTTCACAGAGGCGACCACTGGGGGGATGACCAGAGGGAAGAGCAGCACCGGGAGCATCACCTGCTTGGAGGCGAGCCGGGCGGTGAGGGCGGCGTAGAGGGTGCCAGGCCCCACCAGGCCGGCGCTGCCCAGGGTGACCACCGCCGCCAAGCGGAGCGGGCTGATCCCCCCCTGCAGGTCGAACAACACGGCGGTCAGCGGGAAGAGGGCCACCGCCAGGAACAGGAGCAGCACCAGGTTGGCGGTGGCCTTGGCGTAGTAGAGGGCCATAGGGCTCACCGGCACCAGCAGCAGGCCCTCCAGGGCGCCCGCCTCGGTCTCGTGCTGGAAGGACTGAGCCAGCAGCAGGGTGGACGCGGACAGCAGCGCCACCCACAGGTAGGCCGCGGCGTGCTCCCGCAGCACCGCTGAGTCGGCGCCGAGGGCGAACGAGAACAGGAGCAGCAGCGAGGTGCCGTAGGTGACCAGGCCCACCAGGCGCGAGCGGCCCCTCCACCCCACCAGCAGGTCCTTCTGCAGCAGCACGAAGAAGTGGGTCATCGCGCCTCCTCGTGCAGGGTCTGCCAGGCGAGGGGGGCGCGCGAGGCCTCCCCGGTCCAGCGCGGCTGACCCCTGTGGAGCAGCAGGGCGCGCTCGGTCAGGCGGGAGGCGCGCTCCACCAGGTGCGAGGCGAGGATGACGGTGGCGCCCCGCTCCGAGATCTCGCGGATCAGCCCGTCCACCAGCGCGAAGCCGCCGGGATCAAGCTGCCCGTAGGGCTCGTCGATCATCACCAGCTGGGGCTCCTGCGCCAGCACCCGCGCGAAGGACAGGCGCTTGCGCATCCCCGCGGAGTAGGTGTGGACCGGCTCCGGGCGGTCCTCCAGCCCAACCCGCTCCAGCCAGGAGGCGGTCTGGTCGGGGATGCCCCGCAGCCGCGCCAGGATCCGTAGGTTGTCCCTCGCCGACAGGTCCTCGTACACGGACGGCTGGTGGCTCAGGAGGGCCAAGCGCGCCCTGGCGGACCAGGGGTCCCTGACTGGGTCGGCCCCGAACAGGCGCACCGTGCCCAGGGTCGGCTGGGTGAGGGTCGCGAGGATGCGCAGGAAGGTTGTCTTTCCGCTGCCGTTCTGCCCCATGATGAGCAGGCGCTCCCCCGCGTAGAGGGTCAGGTCGACCCGGGCCAGGGCCCACCGCTTGCCGAAGCGACGAGAGAGCTGTTCGACCTGTACCACGGGCTCTGACAACAGGACCTCGGCTAGGCTGACACCACCAGTGTCGCCGTGACGGTAGCCGGCCAACCTAACGCTGCAAGGGCCGGGTGGCAGGTGGGGAGGCATACGCGATCTGACTTCAGCCGCTGGTAGGGGGGCCGATGGAGGCGCGGGAGGTGCGCTTGCTGCTGTGGCTGTCCTTGGCGTTGACCGGGTGGGCGTGCCCGCAGCAGGTGACCGTGGCCCAGTGGGAGGCCGCGCTGGCCGAGGTGGACGCCTTCGCGGTGGCACGCAACGTGTCCCACTTCAAGACCGGCTACGCCGGCCTCGTGGAGGACCTCTCCTGCCTCGGGGGGCTGGTGACGGCCGAGGACGCGTGGACCTTTCACGCCCTGGCGGGGCTTGAGGCCGAGCTGAGGGGGGTGGACGGGACGCAGTGGTTTCGCGGGTCGCGCGAGCTGTACCCCGAGCGGCAGGGGCCGGGCTGGCTGGGCGCGCCTCCCAACCGCCTCACCCTCCACTGGGACGCGGCGGGGCAGGGGAGGGGGAGCTGGCGGAGGGAGCCACTCCCCGAGGGGGTCGCGCTGTGGGTGGACGGCAGGAGGGCGGGGAGCCTGCCGGTGGAGCGGCCCTCCCTGGTGCAGGTGGTGGGGGCGGGGGGCGCGGTGCAGTACTCGGGGATCGTCGCTCCGGGTGCGGGGCTCCCGCCGCTCCAGCAGCGGGTGGCGCCTGTCGCGCCGGTCGGCCGGGTGATCGCGGTGGGGGTCGGCACGGTGTCGGAGCAGGCCGCCCTCAGGCGGGAGGTGTCGTCGGCGGGGAGCGGACCCCTGGTGCTCGCCCCCACCCCTGACGCCACCTGGGTGCAGGTCGAGGACCTGCGCAGCTTCGCGGTGCGACAGGGCCACAAGGTGGAGGTGCGCCCCGTGGACCCCCTCCAGCACCTCTTCGCCGCGGCTGGCGCGCCGATCCCGTTGGAGGCGCCGTCGCGCCAGGACATCGACCGCATGAGGCCGTCGCAGCGCCTGCTCCCGCAGAACCCGCGCGCCAACACCGCCTACACCGCCTACACCCTCGAGTGGGGCGAGACCAGGGTGGGGCTGGAGAGCCTCTCGGTGGGGGTGGCTCCCAGGGTGCAGCTGGGGACCGGGGTGGCGCTCGACGCGCTGGGGATCTACAACGGGCAGCTCAAGCTCAACCTGCTCCGCGAGGGGCCCGCGGAGCTGGCGCTGGTGGGAGACGCGGGCTGGGTGCCTCTGGGGGACGTGCTGGCCCGCTTTGACCTGGCGGAGGCCGACGTGGTCGACTCCCTGCTCTACACCAAGGTGGGCGCGAGGCTCTCGCTTCGGCTCGCCGAGCCCTGGTCGGCCCACGCCAACGTCAACTACCGGCGGATGGACGTGCGGGGGCTGCTGGACCTGGGATCGCTGCCCGAATTCCTCCTCCCGGGGCAGGACCTGGGCGAGAGCGCGCTGGTCCCCACAGTGCGCGGCGAGCTGTTCTCGGCCAAGCTGGTGACGGACTACCGCTTCAACCGGCGCGACGCCCTGCTGCTGATGGGTGAGGCGCAGCTGTACGCGGTGGCCCGCGCTGGGGTGAGCGTGGAGACCGACGCGATCCCCGGTGATATCGATCTGATCGCGGCCTACGGCGGGTGGGTGGACCCCCTGAGCGCCTACTCCCTGACCCTGGCCTGGCAGTCCACCTGGCGCCACCTTGAGGCCAGGATCGGGGGTGGGGTCTCGGCGATTCCTTGGATGTGGGCCACTGGAGCGGTTGACCTGTCCTATCGCTTCGGCGGCGCGTCGCGGGGCAAGGCGCAGCGGATGCGGCGCGGCTGGCGCTCGGACCGGGCGGCCGCTGAGTAGCGGGTGCGGCTTGCGGTGTGGGGGCGCGATCTCTAGACTACGTGGCAGTGCGTCTTGGAGGTCATGTGAACGCGATCCCTAGTCAGCTTCAGACCGCAGCGATCCTGCAGCTTGTGTCCGGCATCCTCAACGTCATCGCCCTCTGGTACGTCGCCTCCATGGGGCTGGCGGTGCTGGGTGGGGCGGTGACTGGGTGCGTCACGCTGGGGGCGTGCCCCATCGGCGTGGCCTGTGGGATCCCGCCGATGGCGCTCATCCTGGTGGGGGTCCTGGAGATCGTGGCGGGGATCCTCACCATCGCTCGGGTCTCCGGCACCCACCGCATCCCGACGTACGTGGCCTATCTGGAACTGGCGAGCCTGCTGCTCGGGGGGCTGGTGAGCGCCATCGTCGGCGGCGTGGTGCTGATCCTGATGCGGTCCGAGGAGGTGCGCGCCTACGACGAGGCGATGGCGGCGGAGGCTCGCTAAAGCGCCTCAGCTACCAGAGCAAGGATCGCGGTATCAACTGGTTTCTTGCGTGTTGCGTCGCGACCGCTTGGGCGCCCGGAGCGGCGCCCCCGCGGGAGCTGCCAGAGGCCGCGTCCCCTGACCGGTTCACCCCGCCGCTCCACGGGTGACACCGTCCTCCTGGGAGGTGCGCACAGGCCGTCACCGCCCTCCTCGCGCGCCCCGGTCGATAGGGGCCGCGCTGGGGTGTGGTGCGTTGTCCAGGCGGTTATCCGGCCACCGCGCGCGCAGAGCACCGCCCAGGCGGTGCGGGCGACGCGCGTCACGGAGTCCCGATGGTTCGCGTTGCAGCAGAGGGAGGACTGGTCGCGCTGGGTCCCAGGAGTGACGCCGCCCGCAGGGTGGCGCTGGGCCTGCACGGGCTGTCGCACAGGGGCCCCGCGGCAGGGATGCTGGCGCTGGCGCGCGGCAAGGAGCTGCTCCGCGGCGCGGGGGACGCTGTGGGGCTCGCGTCGGGAGAGAGCGCCGCGGTGGTCGGCTGCGCCGGTGCCCCCTCGCTCCTGGCCGGGGGCCTGACCCGAGACGGGGAGGTGGCGGTCGCGCTGCTGGGGCGCCTCACCGCCGCCGAGGCGCTGCGGGCGGAGCTGCGGCGAGAGGGCGGGGTGCTCCCCGCGGGCGACGCGGCGCTAGTGCTCCACATGATGGCGCGCTCCTCTCAGCGATCTCTGGCCGGGAGGGTGGTGGAGGCGCTCCTGAAGGGGCAGGGGAGCTTCGCGGGGATCGTGCTGTCGGGGGGGCAGCTGCTGGCCTTCCGCGACCCCAGGGGCCTGGTGCCGCTGGTGGTGGGGCGGGTGGAGGGGACGCTGGCGCTGGCCTCAGAGGGGCTGGCGATCGAGGCGATGGGGGGCGAGGTGCTCCGAGAGGTGGGGCCGGGGGAATTGGTGCTGGTCGAGCGCGACCAGGTCACCGCGCTGCGCCCCTTCCCGCCCAGGGCCAGGGCCAAGTGCGCGCTGGAGTCCCTGAGCCTGGGGCGCTCCGACGCTGCGGACGTGGTGCTCCGCCGCGCGCTGGGGATCAGGCTGGCCGCGCTCTCGCCGGTGCCTGGCCTGGAAGGGGTCGTGGCCCCCAGGGGGGCCGAGGCCTGCGGTCTGGGCTTCGCCGAGGGGGGGCGCAGCGCCCTGCTCCCCGCGCTGGGCTGCGAGGATCCAGGTGCCGCCGCGCTGGCGGAGGGCCTGGAGGATCTGAACCTGGAGGCGCGGGCCGCCCTGCGGCCGCTGTCCGCGTGGCTGAAGGGGAAGGTGGTGGCGCTGGTCCTCGATCACTTGGCCGCAGAGGAGGGGGTCCAGCGCCTGGCGCGGGCGCTCCGCGCTGGGGGGGCGGCAGCGGTTCACCTACGGGTGTGCAGCCCGCCCCTCCGTGCCCGGTGCGCCCTGGGGGTGCGCTTCCCACCCCTCGCGCCCGCCACCCCAGATCCTGAGGTGCTCGGGGTGGACTCTCTGGCCTTCCTCCCAGGGGCGGAGCTGGACAGGGCGCTGGCCGACCACAGCGCCGGGTGGTGCACCGCCTGTCTGGGTGGCCCCAGCCCCCTGCTGGAGGAGCGGGGCGCGGTGGAGCAGCTGGAGATGTTCCGCGGGAAGGGCGGGGCGGAGTAGCGGGCTGATCGCAGCTCGGATCGCGCGCGCGCGCCCCGGGGGCACCGCGGGTCGGTGTGACCTGGTGGGGCCTACGCAGCCCCTCCCCGCCTCGTCTCCGAGGCGTTCGCCGCCCCGCGCGCCGCAGCGCGCTTCGCTTGGGATCTCGCATGGGAGCGGCGCGAAGGCCGGGCGGGAGGGGTGCGGGGTGGCTCCACGACCGGCAGGTCCTCGCGCCCCCGCTGGGTCCCCGCGCA
>JAFGVK010000030.1 GCA_016938035.1 Deltaproteobacteria bacterium
CCTCGCCTTCGGGCTGACGGGTGCCCTGCGGGAGGCCTGCGACCCCGGCGGGATCCTGGGGCGGGTGCGGCGGTAGAGCGCTGACACGCGCCTGGGGGCGGGCGTCGGGGTGCTCGGCGCGTGGGTTGATCCGTCAGGGCTGCGGAGGGGAGGGGCCCCCTCGCCCTCAGGCTGACGGGTGCCCTGCGGGAGGCCTGCGACCCCGGCGGGATCCTGGGGCGGGCGCGGCGGTAGGCCGCTGACACGCGCCTGGGGGCGGGCGTCGGGGCGCTCGCCGCGTGGGTTGATCCGTCAGGGCTGCTGAGGGAGGGCTCCCCCTCGCCACTCCCGCCGAACGCGGGCCGCTCTGCCCACCTGCGCTGGGTGTGAATCACAGCCCGATCAGGGAGACAGGGGGCCTGCCGCAGGGAGTCCCCACCGGGGCGCCGAAGGGCCGACGGGTGTAGGCGTTGGCCGGTCGTCGTGGGCCTGTCCCTCGGCAGACGAGGGTCCATCGGGTTCCACGCCGTGACCGGGGCATGGATCACCCCCCCTGCGCTCGCCGAGCTCACCGATCCGTTGACGACACCGTCAGGGGATGCGGACGGTCTCCCATAGGAGGACCCTGGTGTTCTCGTCCCTCGACGCACGCGCCAGCGGCCCCGACCCGCTGGGCGGGCCGAGGTGCGTTGGAGGGGAAAGAGGCGCGCTCTTGCGCTGCGCTCCCCCGGGAGCTGCGCTCCGCCGGAGCATCAGCCTGCGGGGCGGCGCCCGCGGAGCCTACCAGGTGCTCGTCTTGAGGAGGTAGGGGCCGTCGTCCCGGGTCAGCCAGAGGTCAGACTCCACCACGACGTAGTAGGTTCCGGCGGTGGCGAAGTACCAAGTGAAGAAGGGATCGGTGGTGCTGTCGCCCTCGACCTGGTGCAGCTCGGTGGCTCCATCGGTGCCGTAGAGGGTGAGCTGGGACTGCAAGCCGGTGCCCATCGACAGGGCTTCCACGTCGAAGTCCACGAAGGAGTCGGCGGATACGGTGAACTTGAACCAGTCCTTGTCGCTCCAGCTGTCGACGACGCCGCAGACGCTCTCGCCCGCGGTGAAGGCGTCCGCCAGCCCCGCGTCGCCGTTGGGCTCTACCTCCTCGTGGTCGCAGACCGGCTCGGACAGGGCGTAGAGCTCATAGACGTGGTCGGCGCTCCCCGCGCCATGGAAGTCCCTGACCTGCACATAGTAGGTGCCTGCCTCGGGCAGGAGCATGACGAGCTTCGAGTCGTAGTTCTCAGTGGCGTTGGCGTCGTCGTTCTGGGCGATCTCCACCCCGTCGCTGTCGTAGAGGTACAGGACGCTGTCGAGGGGGGAGCCGTTGGCCTCTGCCTCGATGTCGAGGGTGAGCTCCACCCAGGTGTCGGTGAGCGCCACCGAGAAGGTGTCCACGTCCCCCGCGGTGCCGATGACGCCGCAGGCGAGCGCGATGCCGTCAGAGAGGTCGATGGCGTCGGCCACGGAGGTGCTGTTGTTGGGCTCCAGCTCGGTGGTGTCGCAGGTGGAGGTGGCGACGTCGTTCTCGTCTACCAGCCCGTCGCAGTCGTTGTCGAGGCTGTCGGTGACCTCCACGGCGCCGGGGCGGATGGCGGCGTTGGTGTCGTCGCAGTCCTGGGGGGTGTCCCGCTCGTTGAAGCCGTCGCCGTCGTCGTCAGAGCACTCGGTGTCCTCGTCCGCGGTTCCGTCGCAGTCCTGGTCGATGGTGTCGCAGATCTCGCGAGCGCCGGGGTGCACGGTGGAATTGGTGTCGTCGCAGTCGCCCTGCGCGACGGTGTAGCCGTCCAGGTCGCCGTCGCCGGAGCAGTCGATGCCCTCGTCGGGGGCGCCGTCGCAGTTGTTGTCGGTGTCGTCGCAGATCTCCAGGGCGCCGGTCCAGGTGGCCCGGTCGGTGTCGTCGCAGTCCCCGTCCTCCTCGGTCTGGCCGTCGCCGTCGTCGTCGTAGCACTCGGTGCCCTCGTCGATCTTCCCGTCGCAGTCGTTGTCCAAGCTGTCGCAGACCTCAACGCCGGTGGGCTTGACCGCCGCGTTGGTGTCGTCGCAGTCGCCCTGATCGACGGTGAAGCCGTCGCCATCGCCGTCGCCGGAGCAGTCGATGCCCTCGTCCAGCTCGCCGTCGCAGTCGTTGTCCAGGCCGTCGCAGACCTCGGGGGCGGTGGAGTAGGTGTTGGCGTTCGCGTCGTTGCAGTCGCCGTCCTGTTCGGTTTCGCCGTCGAAATCGTCGTCGTAGCACTCGGTGCCCTCGTCGACCGTGCCGTCACAGTCGTTGTCGGCGCCGTCGCAAGACTCGGGGGCGCCGGGGTAGGTGCTGGCGTCGCCGTCGTCGCAGTCCACCGCGGCCATGTGTCCGTCGCCATCCGCGTCGAAGCAGTCGGTGCCCTCGTCGATCTCGCCGTCGCAGTCCTGGTCGACGCCGTCGCACACCTCGGCGGCGCCTGGGTAGACGGCGACGCTGTTGTCGTTGCAGTCGTCGGGGGCGTTGAAGCCGTCCCCGTCTGCGTCGGTGATCACGGGATCGTCGCCGGTGTCGGCGGGGTCCCTGCCGCCATTGCAGGCGGTGAGGGCGGCGGCAGCGGCGAGCAGCGAGAGGGTTCGCAGGATGGTCATGGGCGTCTCCTTGGATCGTGCCGGGCAGTATATCTGTTGGGAGCATGGAACGGCGAGGTATGGGATCCAGCGCGCAGGTTCGACCTGGGGTCCGCCCCGGGTTCCCGCTTCGCGCCGGCAGGTGGGTGCCCTGGGGCGGTGCTCCTCCGGCCCCGCGGCGGGCCGCTCGTGGGGGCTGGCGCCGGTCGGCTCCCTCCGGGGTTGGCGGGGTCACGGTGGGCGAGCGACATGCCTGGCGAGGCGGGCCAGTGGGGCCCTCACGCCCGGCCCACGGGACCCGCGCGATCAGGAGCGTCACCCCATGGGCACGGGTTGTCTTTCTGGCGCTGCGGGACCGGCCGCCTCCTCGCCGGCACCTCCTCGCCCCTGCGAGCCAGGAGGTCCGTCCGGTGAGAGGGCCTGGTCTCCCGGTCCACCTGGCACAGCCACCTGCAAAACACCCCGTTGGATGCGGTGCCTAGGAGCCGGTGGAGCGCAGAGGTCCATGGCGTCGAGGCCTCGGAGGACGCGAACGCTCCTCCGCGACGGCCGCAGCCGAGCACAGGCGGCCGACGACGCCCTCGGTGTCCTGCGGCCAGCGATCCGGAACCCTTGGGCGGGACGCACCGCAGGGCGCTCGCCCGGGGGATGACGCTCGGCTGCTGTCCGGCCCGCCCCCGCGGGGAGGGCGGCGCAGCACCGCCCGCTCGACGGCGCCCCTCAGCGCGCCCAGAGGGTCTGCCACCTGTGGACGTTCTGTCCCTCGTAGCCCTCCAGGTAGCCAGGGTAGGTGCTGGGGCTGGAGTACTGGCCGGTGGGCACGATCTGCATCCACCAGCACCCTACGCCGTCCCCAGCGTCGGGATCGGAGGTCATGCAGAGGTCGTGGTACTTGTTGTGCAGGCCGTTGAAGCCGCCGCAGGTGGTGGGCTCCAGCCCCTCGATGTAGCCGTAGTCCGACCCGTTGGTGGTGGCGGTGAAGGGGTCGTGGGCCTGGGTCCAGACGGTGTAGTGGGCGCGGCTAGCGGCCGCGTCGCGCCAGGTGCCGCTGTTTCCCACCTCTAGGCGGAAGGTGTAGGTGCCGTCGACCGCGAAGAGGTCGCGCCTTCCCAGGATGGAGTAGTCGTTGTCGCTCGCGGTGCCAGCGGACTGCCAGTTGGCGGTGGTCCACCAGGTGGGGTAGTGCGAGCTGAACAGGCGGGTCCAGCCGCCCCCGTCCCGGGTCATGTCGCAGTAGACCTCGATGGCGTCGCTCAGATCGCCGTCATCGTCCGGGTCGATGGTGTAGAGGCCGTCGGCGAGCGCCCCAAGCCCCCCACGGGCCTCCAGGGTCGCCAGGCAGGTGGCCTGGACGCAGGTGGGGAGGGCCCCCACCGCGGGGTCGGCGTCGTCCTGGTCCTGGCAGTCGGCGGTGTCGTGATCGACAGGGATGCCGTCCCCGTCGGCGTCGGTGCCGTCGGAGAAATCGCAGTTCTGGTCCAGCTGGTCGCCGTAGGGGTCAGCGGCGGAGGGGGACACCGCGGGGTCGAGGTCGTCGCAGTCGAGCCCGCCGTAGACCATCCCGTCGTAGCCGTCCCCGTCCAGGTCGCGCTGGCCGTTGGTCTCACAGCCCCAGATCCGGGTGTAGCCCTCGGCCAGCGGCTCGCTGAGCGCCAGCGCGGGCGACAGGTAGTAGACCTCGGCGCCGTAGCTCCCCGAGATCAGGTCGCTGGGGTCTAGGGGATCGGGGCAGATCCCGTGGACGTTGTGTCCAGGGTTCCAGCTCTGGTCCATCACACCCCGCCGGTCCAGGTGCATCACCCGTTCGGCGCCCCCGACCCACAGCCCCCCGTCCTCGGTGGGCGAGAGGGTGTAGGCCGAGGTGCCCACCGAGGCGAGGTCCCGCCAGAGGCCCGCGACGGGGTCGTAGACCGCCACCTTCTTGTCCTCGATGAAGCTGGTGATCAGCTCGTCCGACCCGCCGCGGCGGATGGTGTGCAGCGGCTGATTGAGCCCGGTCACCAGGTCGACGGTCGCGCCGGTGCTCGGGTCGTACTCTGCGATGGTGCCGGCGATGTCGGTGAACAGCACCGTGTCGCTGGTGAGGTCGTACCATACCCCCGCCACGCTGGTGTAGCCGGTCGCCACCGCGCTGGAGGAGGTGCCATCGGCGGAGATGTGGAGCAGGCCGGTGTCGTACCGCGAGGCGTACAGGCTGCCGTCTGGGGCCATCGCCACGTCGATCATGGGCCCCAGGCCCTCGGCCCGCCACAGCTCCTCGCCGGTGAAGTAGTCGAGGGCCAGCAGCACGCCCAGGTCGCGCTCGACCGCGTAGACGTAGAGGGGCAGGTCGACCCCGTCACAGGTGTCGTCCCGATCGTTGCCGGGGATCTCCTCGACGCCGGGGTTGACCTCGGCGCTGGCGTCGTCGCAGTCGGTCCCGTCGGCCACAAAGTCGGCGGGAGCCTCGCACTGGGTGCGGGTGATGTAGCGGTGCCCGTAGCCGTCGCCGTCCTGGTCGAGGTGCCAGGTGGTCTGGTCCACCGCGCCCTCGTCGGTCGAGCCGTCGCAGTCCTCGTCCACCCCGTCGCAGTGCTCGTTGGCGCCAGGGTGCACCGCCGCGGCGCCGTCGTCGCAGTCGCCGTCGCAGGCCAGGTAGCCGTCGCCGTCCGCGTCGGCCTCATCGGCGGGCAGCCCCGCGTCGCAGTCATTGGCGAGGCCATCGCAGCGCTGAGGGGCGCCGGGGAACACGGTGGCGTCCAGGTCGTCGCAGTCGTTGACGCTCACCACGTACCCGTCCGGCGCCTCGCAGCCCCGCACCCCGATCCCTGGCCGCCCGAAGCCGTCCCGGTCCGCGTCCAGGTGCCAGCTCCCCGCGTCCACCGCGCTCGCCTCGTTGATCTCCCCATCGCAGTCGTTGTCGATGGCGTCGGCGCAGGTCTCTGCCGCGCCAGGGTGCGCCGTGCCCTCCCCGTCGTCGCAGTCCCTGCTGTCCAGCACGAAGCCCTCGGGCTGGGCGCAGTCTCTGGCGCTGGTGGCCGGGTCACCGTAGCCGTCTGAGTCCCCGTCCGCGTACCAGGTCGGCGCGTCCGAGGCGCCCACATCCACCTGGCCGTCGCAGTCATTGTCCAGCCCGTCGCACAGCTCGGTGCCTCCGGGGTGTGCGCTGGGGGCCGCGTCGTCGCAGTCCGTGCCGTTGGCCACCGCGCCAGCGGGCGCCTCGCAGGCCACGGTGGTCTGGTCTGGATCGCCGTAGTGGTCTCCGTCTGCGTCGGCGTACCAGGTGGGGGCGTCGGTGGCGCCCAGGTCTACGGAGCCGTCGCAGTCGTTGTCATGGCCGTCGCAGACCTCGGTCCCTCCCGGGTGTGCGGTGGGCGCGAGGTCGTCGCAGTCTGTGGCGTCGCTCACGTAGCCGGCGGGGGCCAGACAGGAGGTGGCGGGTCTGGCCTGGTTGCCGTAGCCGTCTCCGTCTGCGTCGTCGTACCAGGTGGGGGCGTCGGTGGCGTCCTCGTCGGCGGTGCCGTCGCAGTCGTTGTCGGCCTCGTCGCAGACCTCGTCCGCGCCGGGGTGCACGTCGGCCCTGCTGTCGTCGCACTCCTCACAGGCGGGGAAGCCGTCGGCGTCGGCGTCGGCGTAGCCCACGCTGCCGTCGCAGTTGTAGTCGGCGGGGTCGGCGCAGTCGGCCTCCGCGGCGCCGGGGTGGAAGGCGGCGTCGGTGTCATCGCAGTCCGAGGAGGTCGCGACGTAGCCCGCGGGCTGGTCACAGGCCTCGACCGCCGCGCCGGCGTCCCCGTAGCCGTCCTCATCGGCGTCAGCGTAGAAGGTCCCCGCGTCCACCGCGCCGTTGTCGATCTCCCCGTCGCAGTCGTTGTCGACCCCGTCACAGACCTCCTCGGCGCCAGGGTGGGAGCTGGCGTCCAGGTCGTCGCAGTCCAGGTCGGCGGTGGAGCCGTCGTTGTCCAGATCGACGGGCTCCTCCTTGCGGCAGGCCAGCAGCGAGAGGGCGAGGAGCGAGAAGAGCGAGAGCGTGCGCATGAGAACCTCCGAGGGACCCAGGTTAGCGCGCTGAAGGCTCGAAGCAAGTGCCATCGGGATGGGCCGAATCCCAACAGGGCCTTGATCACCTCCTCACCCAGGCGTGGCATGGGGCGCGGCCTCCGGGAGGGGCCTTGAGGTCTGGAGAGGGAGCTCTGCGCCGGACCAGCAGGGGACCGGGCGGTACTGCTCCACCTCGGGGGGCCGCTGAGGGGGCCCGGCGCCGTCTGGCCGGCGGACGTGGACCTTGTGGAGCGCTGGCAGGGGGGCGACCGTCGTGTCCGCGGGGCGGTGCAGGCCGTGTTGTGAGCGCCCCTGCGGTGCCATGGGGAGCGCGACGCCACAGGAGGCGCGGATCTACAGGGCGGCTGCGTGTGGGGGACCGAGCGGCGGAGCGCGCTGCGCCGGGGCGCCCTCGCGCGCCAGGGGATAGGGCCCCTCGGACAGGAGGTCCTCATGGAGCGCAGAGGGTCGGGTGGAGCTTGGCGGACGGCAGGCTGTGCGGGGCGAGCGCGGGGATAGGGCGCGCGGTGGCGCTCGCCCTCGCGTGGCAGGGGGCGGAGGTGACGGTGCTCGCCAGGCGCGCCGCGCTGCTCGACGCGCTGCTCCCCGCGCTGCGCGAGGCCGGTGCGCCCAGGGCGCGGGCCCTGGTGGCCGATCTCGACGACAGGGTGAGGCTGGAGGCGCGGCTCCGCGATCACCTCAGCGAGCACGGGGCGATCCAGGTGTTGATCAACAACACCGGGGGCCCACCCGTCGGGCCGCTGCTCCAGGCCGACGAGGGGGCCTTCCTGAGCGCCTTCAGCCGCCACGTGCTCGCCGCCCACCTGCTCACCCGGCTGGTGCTCCCCGGGATGATCGCCGCGGGCTACGGGCGGATCGTCAACGTGATCTCCCTCTCGGTGCGGGAGCCCATCCCGAACCTGGGGGTGTCCAACACGGTGCGGGGGGCGATGGCCTCGTGGGCCAAGAGCCTGGCTGCGGAGCTTCCGCCGGGGGTGACGGTGAACAGCGTGCTGCCGGGCTACACCGACACAGAGCGGCTGGTGGCCCTGTCCCAGGCGCTGGCGGGGGCCACCGGACGGACGGTTGAGGAGGTCCGCGGGGGGTGGGTCAGCGCGATCCCCGAGGGGCGCCTGGGGCGGGCGGAGGAGGTGGCGTCGGCGGTCGCCTTCCTCGCCTCTCCCGCGGCGGGCTATTTGCGCGGGGTGAGCCTCCCCGTGGACGGGGGGCGCCTGCGGGCGATCTGACGCCGACCACAGGTGGCCTCGCCGGGGGGCATCGCTGGGCGCACCGACGGCCCCTCGCCGCCGCCAGGCGCGAGGAGTCCCCGGTCGGGTGGGGGAGAGACTCTCATCCGGAGCTCGCCCCGCGGGGCGCGGCGAGATCGGGTGGGCGAAGAGAGAGAGACCCCCGGGGCGCCACGAGCGCGCCCCGGGGGTCGCGGTGTGAGGGGGGCCCTCTCGGGGGCTACTGGCAGCCGACGTCGAGGGTCCAGCTGTTGAGGGTGCCGTCGGCCCAGGAGCTGTTGTCCCGCACCGTGAGGGTCCAGTCGCCGTTCGCCGTGTCGCCGTAGAGGGCGAGCATGTCCTCGTAGGAGGTCAGGGAGCCTGATCCGTCCAGCTTGAAGTCGCCGACGATGTCGTCGGTGGAACCTCCCTCGTTGTCGCTGAGCATCACCGTCGTCCCATCCGGTGAGGTGATCTCTACCTCAAGGTCTCCTCGCCAGGTGTGGCTGATGTCGAGGGCCACCGTCAGACCGCCCACCGTGGTGCAGCCGGTGATGGCGATCGTGTCCGAGATGCCGGTGGTGTCACTGTCGGGGATCAGCAGCGCGGGGGCGCTGGTGGCCTGCACCGAGGTTGCGGGCTCCGGGATGTCCAGCAGCCTGACGAAGGACTCGTAGTCCTCGTTGGGGTAGGTGAACAGCATCGAGGTGGAGATCTCACCGCCGGTGAAGAAGACGTTGGCGGGATAATTGTAGTAGCCGAGGTCGATGTCGATGTCGTCGAAGCTGAACTCAGCGGTCAGATCGCCGTCCGTGTCCAGGCCGAAGCTGTGGAGGTCATCTACAGCGAGCTCGGTGTACGCAGAGGCGGTGCCGTAGATCAGGTTGGACGCGAGCGGGGCCCCGTCTTCCAGCACGTCAAAGACGGGATAGACGCTGTGCAGGTTGATGAACCTGGTGGTGGCCATCCCGTCGGTTGGCTCGGTGAGATCGTCCTCTAGCAGCAGATAGGCCACCGCTCCGCCGTCATCGTAGACGGCGAGGGTGTAGAAGCGCTCGGGCCGCAGCTCGAAGGTCGGGGTGGTGGCCTCTACCACGCCGTCCACCCACAGGTCGAAGCTGTACACCCCGGCGACGTTCGAGTCGTAGCCGGACTGCTCCTGGAGGGGCAGGTCGTTGGTCCAGTAGTCGTCCTCGTCCTCGCCGCTCACCCCCATCCGGAACCCGTTCAGCGGGCTGCCCACGTTGACCACGTTGATGTGGACCTCGCCCTCGATGGCCTGCACCGAGAACTCATAGGTGGCGGTGCTGCACCCGTCGGTGGCGACGATCACCTGGGAGCTGACCATCTCAGTAGAGGGGGTCATCACGAAGGAGTCGCCGTTCCAGGCGTAATCAATGCCGAAGCCAGCCACCGCAAAGTCGATGTCTGCCGCGTCGCCGTTGTGGAGCACCGTCACCGTCTCCGAGGGGAAGAAGGCGTCCAGAGGGTCGCTGGACAGGCCGCTCAGGCCGGTGATCTCGAGGGGGACGGCGTCGGCGCAGAGACCGTCCACGCCATCCGCGCCGTTGGTGCCGTCCACGCCGTTGGTGCCGTCCACGCCGTTGGTGCCGTCCACGCCGTTGGTGCCGTCCACGCCGTCTGCGCCGCAGCCGACGAGAGTGAGCGAGAGAGCGACGAGGGTCGCTGTCGTGATCCGCATAGTGCCTCCAGAGTATTCCGGTTGTCATACAACGACAGAACCTTACAACGCGCTGCCAGGGATTGCTAGGGGGGGACGCTAGGGTGATCGCGAGGTCCGCTAGCGGTCGGTGGAAGGGGCCGACACCGATGGTCCCTTGGGATCTACGCACCCAGGCCGATTCTCCTGCCCTCGTCAGGTGATGGACGGTGTCGACGGGTGAGCTTGGGGAACGGAACCATTGCCTTCGACGGGTGCGGGATCCCCGTGGCCGCAGGGGACAGCGCCTCAAGCGCGCGGATGTCCCGGGTGTCGCGCCTCCGGCGATGCCCGTGGAGCGGACGATGCATCGTTTGGCCGGGACCCGCCCATCCCCGCGAGATAGGAGCACCCAACGGTCTGACCCGTCCGATCGGGGCCAGCGGGCCGAACGGACGGCCCAGGGACACCCGCGGGAGGTTATCGTCGCCTTCCTTCCCTGAGATGAGGGCCAGGAGCTGCAACCCCTGATCCTCGTGCTCATCAACCTGCTCCCGCTTCAGACCCTCCGTGTCTTCACCCCTGCTACCCCTCGTGCCCCGCCTGGATGCATCGCCCCATGCGTCCGGTGCGGACGAGCCGTTCACAGTTGTTCTCGTTGAGACCTGGCTTGTCGCTACCTGGTGGTGTGCGTCACTCGGTGCCCGAGGTGTCGCCCTCGGGCCGCCCGTCGGCCAGCTCGGGGACCAGATCGTGGCGGAGCATGTCGGTGTAGGGGGGATGCGCTGGTGCTTCAGCACCGCGTTGCCGTCGGGGGGCTCACCGGTCTCCAGCTCGGGGGTGGGGCAGGCGGCGCAGCCCAGGTCGGCGAACAGGGCCTCACGCTCTAGGACCTCGGGCGCGAAGCTCGCGCGCCGGGCCGCCACCGCTAGGGTGGCGGTGTAGAGGGTGACCCCCTCCAGGGTCACCCAGGAGACCTCGGGTTCGTCGATGAGGCCGTCGTCCTTGGGGGGTCCCGCGGCGCGCTCGGGGGGGAACATGGGGGGCGTCACCCCCCATGTCCTCCTGGTAGGCGCCGGCGTTCTGTTGGAGCAGGGAGGGGGTGTTGCCCTTCCAGCCAGAGCGCCCCACCGCGAGGGCCCTGGCGCTGTGGTCCGAGGCGCGGGGCACCCTGCCGGAGAACCCGTCATCGTCGTGGTCCTTGGGCTCGCCCAGCGCGAGGAGCGGCGCCTCGGGCACCGCCCCTAGCAGCCCACGCCCGAAGACCGGAGGGGCGAGCCTGGGGGAGGTGCGCGGGGCTCGGGGGCCGTCTCCTGCGGCCTCGGGGTGGGTGAGCTCCACCGCGTGGGCACAGGGGGCGGAGCCGCTGGTAGGGGGTGCCGTCGCCGTACGGTCCGGGGAGCGACGGGCGGCTGAGGCGCACCTCCGCCTTGGGCTCCACCCCGAACAGGGCGTGGTGCTGGAGCTGGGTCCCCAGCTCCGGATAGGCGAGGGGCCCGTCAGTCAGCGGGGGGGCGCTGGGCTGGCTGACGCGGAGGAGCATCGAGGCCACCGTGCCCTCCCCCACCTGCCGTCGGAGGGGTGACAGCGCTCGCAGGAGGCGGCGTTGAACAGCGGGCCGAGGCCGGCGTTCGACCCGTCGCCCGAGGCGACGAAGGCAGCCTCGAAGCCCAGGTCGCCGGCGAGGTGCTCGGCGAGCAGCGCCTCGTCCAGGCCCGCCGCGGGCTGGGACCAGGCGTCGGTGGTGGCGTCGAAGACGGTGGTGTCGCCACCGGGAGGGGCCAGGCCTCGGGATCGGCGCAGGGGGTGAGGAGCAGGAGGGCGGACCTGGACACTCCGTCGCGGGTGGAGGGAGCGCCGCGGCCTTGACGGTCTGTCAGCCTCCCGATAGGCGTGGCCCACTAACGATAGTGATACTGATTATCAAAATCAGAAAGAGGTGGAGATGAGCTCCCCGTGGACCCTCATGGTCGCTGCGCCCGCCGGCGCGCAGATCACCGCCGAGCCCGAGGGATGGATCGCCGAGGGCAGCCAGCAGCGCTTCGAGACCGCACGCATCGGTGATCCCGGGGTGCCGCTGGCGGTGGATCACCGCGGCGTCCCCGGCCCGCGGGTGGCGCTGTCGGCCTGCACCTCGGGCGCCGCGCGCAACCGCCTCAAGCGCGAGATGTACGAGGTGTCGGCCACGTTCTGGGTGGGGGCATCCAGCCCGCGGGGGCACGGGGGAGCGCTCTGCGCCGAGGTGGCCGACGGCAAGATCGCGGACCCCTTCGACGCGCAGGACGTGGCCCTGGTGGCGTCCCAGTTCTCCTGGAGCTCGGTGCAGGACTTCTCCGACAACCTGCGCTCGGTGGCCCACGTGCACCACGGCGGCCTCTCCGGACCCGCTGACAGCGGGCTCTCAGCGACGGTGGCCACCCTCGACCCCGCGCTCGACCAGCGGGTGCTGGAGGAGGTGGACGGCGCCATCGCTGCGGTCCTCGCCATGCCCGCCGAGGGGCAGCACTCCCGCGAGGCGGTGCTGGACCCGGCGCGCTCCGACGAGATCGAGGCTGCCCAGCAGGCCCTCCGCACCCAGGCGGACACCGTCGGGGGCGAGGTCATGCCCCTGGTCCTCGGCTCATGAGCCGGGCGCCCCTCGGAGGGCCGCTGCTCCTGGGCGTGGTGCTCGGGCTGCTGTGGGGCTGTCCCCGTGCCGGGGGCGGCGCCGCGGCGATCCGCTCGGTTGTGGTCACCTCAGAGGCCCAGTACCGGGCCCGCTGCGGCACCTGTCACGAGGCCCTGCCGCCGGGCGCCTTCTCCGCCGCCGAGTGGCCCGCCCGCCTGGAGGCGATGGCCGGTCCCGCGGGGCTCAGCCCCGAGGAGCACGAGCGGCTCCACCGCTGGCTCGCCGAGGTGATGCCCGACGGCTCCTAGGCCGTCCCCGCTGCCCGCGGGCAGCTCGCTCCCACCGCGGTCCCGGGATGGTCCCGGGGCCTCACGCCCCCACGAGACAAGGAGTCTTCCATGATGCAACGCGCACTGCTCACCCTCTCCCTGCTGTCGCTCCTCACCGGCTGTGTGTCCGACGAGGACAGCGCCGTCGAGGACACCGGCGTCCTCCCCGAGGCGGGGGACAGCCCCTGTCAGGACGAGGCGGCGCCCGACATCGGCCACGCGACCGAGCTGTCGGCGAGCCTCCACGACGAGGCCTGGTTCTTCGTCGACATGGAGGCGATGATGGTGGGCTACCAGGCGGACGCGCCCTACACCTGGATGATGCAGAAGGCGCCGCCCGTCCCGCCCATCTCTCTCGGGGAGGGGGTCGAGGTGGTGAACCTCGGCCCGGTGGGCTTCCACGAGGTGGACCTCGGCCCCGCCGAGGGCTGGGTGCGCAGCGGCACCTTCGACACCGACTGGCAGGCGGGGGGGCAAGGCTCCACCGGCTTCGTGATGAGTGGCAATGTCTACGCCCTGCGCACCCCGGAGGGGCGCTACGGCAAGGTGGAGATCCTGTCGGCCCAGGCGGGGGAGGTCCGCTGGCTCGCCTACCTCCAGGAGGACGCGGACTCCTGCAACCTCCGGACCCAGGAGTAGGGCCGTGCTCAAGCTGACGCTGTGGATGCTGCTCGCCCCGGGTCTCGCCCTGGGCGCCGAGGACCCCGAGCCGTCCCAGGAGGAGCGCGATGAGGGCGATGAGGAGGGAGACGTGGTGGTGGTCACCGCGACGCGCGACAGCCGCTCCGCCCTCGATGTGGCGCCTGCCACCGGGGTGGTGGATGCCCGTCAGCTGCGGGAGGGCCTGGCCCGCTCGGTGAGCGAGGCCCTCGCCGAGGTGCCGGGGGTGGAGGCGCGCAACGAGGGGGGCGTCTACTACTGGAACCCTGTGCTGCGTGGCCTCTCGGGGCGGCGGGTGGTGATGCTGCTGGAGGGGGAGCGCATCCCCGGCAACAAGCCGATGGGGATCACCGGCTTCTGGCTCGACACCCTGGCGGTGCGCCAGATCGAGGTGGTGCGGGGCCCCTCCTCGGTGCTGTACGGCACCGACGCCCTGGGCGGGGTGGTGAACGTGCGCCTGCGCGACCCCTTCGAGGAGCGGGGACTGCACAGCAGGCTCTCGGCCCGCGCTGGCTCCAACAACGGTGAGGCCAGCCTGGGCGGCGGGGTGCGCTGGGCCTCGGAGCGCCTCGCCCTGAGCCTCTCGGGGCGGGTGCGCGAGGCGGAGGACTACCGCGACGGCGATGGCGAGGTCGTGCTCAACAGCTACTACGGCGACCACAACCTGGCCGGAAGCGCCGCCCTGCGCCTGGGGCACCACGTCCTCACCCTGCGCCACCACGCGGTGGACGTACAGGACGTGGGCAAGGCCCGGACTGCCGAGGACGCGGCGCTGCACCGGCTGGTCCACCTCCCCGAGGACCGGGTGGGGCGCTGGTCCGCCAGCTGGGCCTGGCAGGGGAGCAGGGGACAGGAGGCCCACGCCTCCCTGTATCGGCAGCGCTCCTTCCGGCAAAACATCGCCGACATCCACACCTCGGACATGAGCGCCCTGGTGACCCGCACCGAGAAGGAGGCCGACATCCACGGCCTGGGTGGCACGGGCTGGGCGCTGCTTCCCCTCCACCGTCGCGACGAGCTGACGGTGGGGCTTTAGCTGGACCGGCGGGAGGCGGACCTGCTGATGCGCTCCTCCCTCGCCCAGCCCTCCGGGGAGCTGAGGGCGCTGGAGCCGGTGCAGCAGTTCCTCGGGGCCAGCCGCACGGCGGCGGGGATCTTCGCGCAGGACCGCTGGGCGCTGCCGGGGCTGCTCTCCCTGACCGCGGGGGTTCGCGGGGATCAGGTGCACTCGGACGAGGGACGCCTGCCCGAGGCGCCACGAGAAGGCGACAGCCGCGCCCTCAGCGGCAACCTGGGCCTAGCGGTCCACCTGGGGCCCGACACCCGCCTGGTGCTCAACGGGGGCCGCGCCTTCCGGGCGCCGGACCTGGAGGAGCAGTACCTGATCACCACCACCTGCAAGGGGCTCACCTGCGGCGACCCCGAGCTCTCCCCCGAGCGCGCCTGGAGCGTCGACGCCGGCCTCAAGGGGCGGCCCGGGCGCTGGGAGCTGGAGGCCTACGCCCACAGCGCCTGGGTGGAGGACCTCATCACCGGGCGCACCGGCCAGAGCACGGTGGACGAGCGCTGCGAGTACACCTACACGAACACCGCCAGTGCCCGCATCGTGGGAGCGGAGGGGCGCGCGGCGTGGCGGCTTCCCCTGCGCGGGGAGCGCCTGGTGCTCAGCCCCAGGGTGACCGCCTCCTGGGTGCGCGGCGAGGACCTGATCCACCGGGAGCGCCTGCCGCAGATCCCGCCCCTCACCAGCCGCGCTGCCCTGCGCCTGAGCGGCAGGGGAGGCGGGGTGCTCGACAGCTTCGTGCAGCTCGACACCACCCTCGCGGCGGCCCAGTCGCGGCCCGCCCTGGAGGAGGTGGCCTCTGAGGCCTACGCGCTCCTCAACCTGGGCGGGGGGCTGACCCTCGACGGGGAGGGCGGCCTGCGGGTGCTGCACCTGAGCCTGCGCGCGGAGAACCTGCTCGACCAGGGGTGGAAGTCCCACCTCTCGGGCACACCCGGCATGGGGCGCGCCCTGCGCCTCGGCCTCACCCTCGAGTCCTGAGGAGGACAGACCATGCGCTCCCTACGCGCCCTCACCTCGCTCTCCCTGGTGGTCACCCTGCTGCTGATGGGGGGCAGCGGCCTGGTGCTGTGGATCCTCCCCGAGGGGCGGGTCGCCTACTGGACCGACTGGCAGCTGCTGGGGCTGGACAAGCACCAGTGGGGGGACCTGCACATCCTCTCGTCGTGGGCGATGCTCGCGGCGATGCCCCTGCACCTGTACCTCAACTGGCGTCCCCTGGTGCGACACCTCCGCCAGCGGGTCGACAGGGCCGTCCAGCCGCGCTGGGAGCTCGGGCTGTCGCTGGGGCTGGGCCTGTGGTTGGTGGCCTCGGCGGTCTGGGGGCTGCCACCGCTGATCTGGCTGTCGGACCTCTCCGAGCTCGCGGCGGAGTCCTGGGCCGAGGGCGGGGCGGCCGAGCCCCCCTTTGGCCACGCCGAGGAGCTGCCGCTGGTGGTGGTGCTGGAGCGGATGGACGTGCCGGTTGACGAGGCCCTCGGCGCCCTGGAGGCGGCGGGTGTCCCGGTGCCGGACCCCCGCCTCCCCCTGCGGGACATCGGCGCGGCCGCGGGCCTCACCCCCGCGGGGGCCTGGGCGCCGGTCCTGCCTCTGGTGCCGGTGTCGCCCGCCCTCTCCGGGCCGCTCACCCTGGACCAGGTGCGGGCGCAGCTCTCGGGGGCGCGCCTCGGCCTGCGCCCGCTGCGGGCCTCCTGTCTCGCCCTGGGCGGGGAGGAGGCGGACTGTGCCCGGCGCCTGCGGGGGGCGGGCCTGCCCGACGATCTGGACCGGACCCTGCGCGCGGCGGCTGACGCCGCGGGGATGCGCCCCGACCTGTTCGCCGCTACCATGCTCGGGGTGGAGTAGCTCGGATCCGCTGAGCGCGCTCGCCACTACCTCGAGGCCCGGCTGCCGGGCCGGAGAGCGCGCTCAGCGCTCCCCTTGACGGTGGGGGCAGCGCTCTGGGTCCAGGCACTCGGTGTGGATGACGTGGGTGTGCCCCACCAGGCGGAGGCCGTGCAGTCGGGCCAGCGCCTCCTGGCGGGCCTCGATGTCGGGGTCGTAGAACTCGATCACCCGCCCGCAGGTGTGGCAGACGAGGTGGTCGTGGTGGCGGTCGCCAGGTCGGTGCAGCTCGTAGTGGGCGACGCTGTCGGTGAGGAAATGGGAGTCCAGGATCTCGGCGTCGACCAGCAGCTTGAGGGTGCGGTAGATGGTCGCCTGGCCGATACCGGCGTACTCGTCCTGCACCAGGCTCACCACCTGCTCGGCGGTGAGGTGACCGCCGTGAGCGATGAAGGTGTCGAGGATCTGCTGGCGCTGGGTGGTGCGGCGCAGCCCCTCTGTGGCGAGGTAGTCGTCGAGCTGTCGGTGAAGGGCGGCGGCCTCTTCTGCGGCGTCCATCTCTCGATCCTGCGGGTTGCGGGGGCCGGTGCGCCCCGCCTGTGGGATATGGCCCTGCGCGGCTCGCGGCCACCCCGCAGCGCTCCCGGTGGTGGCGCTTGAGCTGGCTGTTGTCGTCTTGGCGGTCCGCATGCCCACTCATGCCAGATCCACCAAACCACCACCGGCAGCGCGATCGTCGGCGAAGAAGTCCTAGCCCCTGAGGAGTCCCCCCGGAGGGTAGCGGGTCGTGGACAGGTCCTCGGACCCCCAGCGACCGCCCTATGGGGAGCGCTCATGGCCGCACGACGCCGCACGAAGATCACCTTCAAGGACATGGATCGCAGCAGGATCCCTGACCCCTATTCCGAGGCGTCCATCCTGCTCATGCTCCTCCATCAGCAGGGGAAGATAGAGGAAGGCGGCGAGAAGCTGAAGATCCGCCGACAAGGGGGC
>JAFGVK010000188.1 GCA_016938035.1 Deltaproteobacteria bacterium
CCTAGAAGATCACGGCGACGCGGCGATGTCGATCCCGGGAGCCAGCGGACAAGGATCAAGCCCCCCTGGCGGTCGGCGCCACGAGCAGCCGCCTCCTACCGTCGTTTGCGATGTGAAGACGCCTGCTCTTGGCCGAGGTTCCTGGCTGAGGGGTGTCATGCGGCAGCCTCTGTCTCGATGGAGGCGGATACTCCGTTGAGCACGACCTTCGCGATCGGTCACGGTGTTCGCGATGTCATCCATAGCAAAGGATTCACCCGCCGACTCGACGGCTAACGCGAGCAGGAGATGGACGCATGGGCCGGATCTCCTGACAGTCCTGGGCGAGGCTCCCCGGGGGTGCTCAGCCCGCGCCGGGCAGCCGCATCACGAAGCGCGCCCCGCCCTCCACCCCCTCCTCGCAGCGCACCCTCCCCCCGTGGGCCTCGGCGATGGCCCTCACCTGCGCGAGGCCCAAGCCGTGACCGCCGGCCTTGCCGCGGTGGTCGCCCTCCACCCTCACGAAGCGCTCAAAGATCGACGCGCGCATCGTCTCAGGGACCCCCAGCCCGTTGTCCGCCACCTCGATCACCACGTCGCTGCCGTCCTCGCGGAGGCTCAACCACACCTGCGGCGCCTCGTGCTCCTCGCGGCGATACTTGAGGGCGTTGTCGAGCAGGCAGCCCACCGCGTCCCGGAGCGAGGCCGCGTCCCCCATCACCTGCGGGGCCACGTCCAGGTCGGCGTGCAGCCGGACCCCCGCCTGGTCGAGGCGCGGAGCCCAGTGCTCCACCGCCTCCATCACCGGCTCCTCGGGGTCCAGCAGCTCTGGCGCGGGGATGCGACGGTCGCGGGTCACCGACAGGATCTCCTCCACCCGTCCGGTCAGACGGTCCGCCTCCTCGATCACCCTGCGGGCCGCGGCCCCCAGCGCCTCGGGGGTCTCGTAGGCGCCCAGCTCGATGTTCTCGGCCATCACCCTGATGCCCGCCAGCGGGGTCTTGAGCTCATGGGTGACCCTGGTGGCGAATTCCTGCTGCCGCAGGAGCAGCTCCCGCTGACGCCGGCCGTTGCGGACCTGCGACGAGGTCGCCGCCAGGCCCAACACCGCCGCGAGCAGCACCACCACCATCACCCCCACCTGCCCCCCAGAGGCCTGGGCGACCCGCTCCTCTACCGCCGCCTCGGTGATCCCCACCGTCAGGTGCGACAGGGAGCGACCGAAGCCCACCTGCACCGCGAGGGGCCCGTCGGGCGCGGCGCCGCCCACCACCCTGCCGCTCCGATCCTGCACCACGATGTCCTCTTGCAGGCGCCGCTGCGAAGCGAGGAAGTGGGCGACAAGCATCGACTGGTCGAGTTGTAGCGCCACCCCCGCGGCCTGCCCCTCGGGAGGGGCGACGTAGAGGAGGAAGGGGGTGGAGGAGTACTGATCGAAGATGAAGCGCCGCCCCTCGGAGGCCAGGGCGGGGGAAGGGAGCACCCGCTCGTCGATCTCCCGCCAGGCGCGGATGCGCCTCTTGGCGCTCTGCACCTCGTGATCCAGGAAGGCCACCGCCTCCAGCTCGCCGGTCTTGCGCAGGGCCGGCAGCAGCTCGGTCTCCATCCTGGGGAGCACCGCGGCCAAGGTGGGGGCGTCCTGAGCGGAGATGTCGCCCCCTAGCCGGGCGAGCACCTCCACCGCGTCCTTGTCGAGCTGGAGCGCGAGCAGGGCCCTAGCCCGGAGGAGCTGGTGAAAGACCAACCGCTCGGGCGCCAGCCCCAGGTTGGCGGCGGTCTGCAGCGCGGGGTGGGGGCCAAGCCCCGCCCCGTCCAGGGCGGCCAGCGCCTCGCCAGGCTGCCCCTCTCCGAGCAGGAGCTGCGCGGCGTCGTCCGCCGCCTTCAGCCGGACCGGCAGCGGCTCCTCGGCGCAGCCCATGAGGTAGGCATCCACCACCGCCTCGCGGTCGAAGGGGCTGGCGAGCCCCAGGAACTGCGCCCTGGCGAGGCAGGGCTGGTGGTCCAGCTGCCGGGTGGGCTCCTCCGGCACCGCGGAGGGGAAGAGGAAGTGGGCGGGGAGGGTGCGGGGGCGTCCCCTCACCATCACCGTCCGGGGGTTGTCCCACAGGTACAGGCTGTCCAGCCACGGCTCCCGCTGCCTGAGCTGCACCTGGTACAGCGGCGCGTGCTCCGGGTCCCCGCCCACCAGGTCGACCCAGGCGTCGAGGCGCTCCATCAGCGCCCCCTCCCACAGGCTCACCCGCTGCTGCAGGCTCTCCTCGTACTCGGCGATGGCGTCTGCGCGGAGCTGCAGCCGCTGATGGAGGATGGCCACCAGGGTAGTCCCCGCCAGGAGCACCAGGGCGAGGGACTGGACCCAGGGCAGGATCCGCCAGAGCGATGTGGGCAGCAGCGCGCGCATGACCTCCCGCTATCCCGAATTGCCCGCGCGCGTAGGAACGGGCGGGCACCGGTCGATCAGCCGGACAGTCTCACAGGAGGTGCTTCATCATTCCATAGGAACAATCCGATGAAGTTGCTCTTCGAATCTTCCAGACTGCAGACGGGCGCCGAGTCGCTAGGCGTGTGGGCGCCGTTCCCTTGGCAGGAAGCGTGCTTTTGTGTGCGACAAGCGCAGGGACGAGGACACGCGTCGAGGGGCCAGCGAATCGGTGCCGGCGGGCACCTTGACGGGACGCGCCCGGCGGGGCATCCCTCACCGACTGAGGAGGTACGATGAAGCTCGGAAGGTTCGCGGTGCTTGCGGCGCTGCTCACGGGGTGTGGTGGCGGAGCGGCCCCAGAGACGGTGGAGCCGGCGCTCGCCCCCCCCGCTGCGGTCCCGGTGGTGGGCCCCGCCCTGCTGATGGTGCAGGCGCAATTCGTGAAGGACGCGGCGGGGAAGACCGTCCCCGGCCCGGCCAAGCTGGTGATCTGGCGCGAGGGCGCCGAGGGCTGGTCCCAGGAGCTGCTGGAGGACCCCGAGAGCAACGTGTTCCACAAGGCCATGGCCTGGCGCGACGGCTTCCTCACCATCGGGGCGATGGGGGCCAAGCTCAAGTACTGGACCAGGGACGGCGCGAGCTGGAGGAGCCAGACCTTGTGGGAGCGCTCCTGGGGCGGACCGTTCGACCGGCTGCGCGACCTGGAGATCGGCGACGTGGACGGAGACGGACAGGACGAGCTGGTGCTCGCCACCCACGACATGGGCGTGGTCGCGGTGGGCGACGAGGTGGACGGGGTGTGGACCTTCCAGGAGATGGATCAGGCCGCCGACACCTTCGTCCACGAGATCGAGATCGGCGACGTGGACGGGGACGGCAGGGAGGAGTTCTACGCCACCCCCTCCGCCCGCAACAGGGCGAGCATGGAGTCGCAGCCGGGCGGGGTGGTGCGCTACGACTACACGGACGGCGCCTACGTCCGCTCCCAGGTGGCCCACTGGGAGGCGTCCCACGCCAAGGAGATCCTCGTCACCCCTGTCGACGGGCGGGACGCCCTGTTCGCGGTGCGCGAGGCCCACACCCGCAAGGGGGCTGGGGGCGCGGTGGAGATCGTAGAGCCAGTGCAGATCTACCGCTACACCCCCAGCGAGGCCGGCTGGAGCCAGGAGGTGGCGGGGGTGCTCCAGGACCAGCAGTGCCGCTTCCTTGTCCCCGGCGACGTGGACGGGGACGGGCAGCTCGAGCTGGTGGCGGCGGGGTACAAGAGCGGCCTGTGGGTCTTTCAGCCCGGCGCGGACGGCTCCTGGACCCCCGAGCTGATCGACGCGGACTCTGGGGGCTACGAGCACGCGACCCACGTCACCGACCTGGACGGAGACGGAGCACTTGAGATCTACGTCGCCGCCGACAAGCAGCGACAGCTCCGCCGCTACAGGTGGAAGGACGGGGCCTGGAAGCGAGAGGTGATCGGGGCCATCCCAGAGCTGCACATCACCTGGAACCTCCAGGACGGGGTGCTCTGAGGCGCCGGAGCCTCACCGTTCCGACCCCGGTGCGGGGCGAGGGACCTCGCTCAGGGAGGAGGGCAGGCCCCCCACCCCGAGCCCAAGGGGTCGGGGGGCGCGGGCTCTCTCCCTGAGGACTTCGCCCGTCGGACGCGCCGCGGGAGGGGCTACGCCGGCGCCTTCGACGGCTGACCGGTGGACACCGACAGGGCGTGACGCGCGAGCCGGCCTGTCCTGATCCGGAGGTCAGGGCCGCGTCGGGAAAAGCGGGCATTGAACCATAGAGAGACAGCGCCCACAGCGGAGGGCTGCGCGTCCTCTGGACCGGACGATGGATCGCCCCCCACCGACAGAGTCCTCCCCGACGAGGACTGCGACGACGAGGCCCCCTACAGCGTCCCCAGGGGCGGCACGGATCAATCCTCCAGAGCGTCTCACAGGACGAGCTTCATCATTTCAACCGAACGACCCGATGAAGTTGCCAGGCGCAGCTTCGAGCGTGTCAACGGGCACCGAGTCGCCAACCATGGGGGCGCGTGGCCGCCGTTCCCTAGGGAGGAAGAGTCCTCTTGTAGGCGACGGGCGTAGGGACAAGGCCACGCGTCGAGAGGCCAGCGCATCGATGCCCCGGGGTCGGGGCGCTCTGTGCCAGGCTCGACCACGACCGTCACACAGGGGCCCCGCAGGCCCTCCGCGCCCCGAGCCTCACCGGAAAATTGCCTGTCTGAGGGTCATAGTCCACCCAGATCGTCGCGTGACCCCGCTGCACGGCGATGCGCATGACGCGGGCCTCCACCGCGAACAGCAGGTCGTGGTGCAGCTCGCGGGCGTCGTCGAGAGAGGGCCCTTCCAGGGCCAGCCCCAGCCGGGGCCAGCCTCAACCGAAGCCGCGGAGGATCACCCGCGGCACCCGCTCTAGCCCGCCTCTCTCCCGCATCAGCGCACGGATGCGCTGCGCGGCGCTCTCGGTGACCTGAAGCATCGGACACCTCGCCCCCCGAGGATAGCACGAGGGGGAGATCCGCGATCAACCGCCTCTCTTCACCGGCCACTGGTCCCGGCGTTGGGCACCTCAGCGGCGGGGCGCCCCAACGCGGTCCGGGTTCAGGGAGTGGCGCGTACGATCGCCGCCAGGATGTCCTCCACCTCCGCGAGCCCGCCCACACCCACATCTCCGCAGGCCAGGCGCTTGGAGACCGGCGGGATCAAGGTGTGGCGCTCCAGCGCCTCCAGCCAGCGCAGGTTGCGCTGCACCACCGGCTGCAACCACATCTCGGTGTTCATCGCCGGCGCGAGGAGCGAGGGGCGGTCGGGGGGGAGCGCCAGCCAGAGGGTGGTGAGGGCGTTGTCGGCGATGCCACAGGCCAGCTTGCCGAGGGTGGAGGCGGTGAGGGGCGCGACACAGGCGATGTCTGCCCACTTGGCCCACTCTACGTGCTCGACCGCGCTCAGCCCCTCGGAGCCGTGGCCCGGATCGAGCACGTTCACCATCACCTGGTGGCCAACCAGCCCCTCGAAGGTGAGCGGCGCGACGAAGCGGGTGGCCGCCTCGGTCATCACCACCCGCACGGTGTAGCCGGCCTTCATCGCGCGAGAGCACAGGTCTGCAGCCTTGTACGCTGCGATCCCGCCGGTGACACCGAGCAGTAGGTTGGGCATGGGGTCTCCTGGGAGGGCTCACCTATAACCCGCCCTGCGCTCCATCGACGCGGGGGCGCCCCACCTATGCCCGCGGCGCCGGTGGACTGGGCCCAGAGCGCTCACGAGCGACACCGCGCCGACCTCCTCCCCTCCTGCGATCGCCACCCCGCGGCCCTGAGGTGCCGCGAGGGCAGCCAGCGCGCGGACTGTCTCAGCGGCAGCGCACCCCCACGCGACAGAGGCCGGCGCGCACAGCCCATCGACGCGCTCTCCCAGCGCGGTAGCTGCCGCACCGACACGGGCCCAGGTGGTGATGGACAAGGTCCGCTTCCACAAGAGGGTCATCATCCGCGAGGCTCTGGCCGACGCTACTGGAGGTGCCGGATCACCGGGGCCGCAGGGAACGCACCCCCTACAGGGATCAGCTCAACGTCCTGAACGAGTTGGCGGTCCAGCGGTTCTCGCGGCCGGTGGCCCCCGTCCACCAGAACCCCCAAAGCACCTCGGACCGGGAGTACTCGCTCGGTGCTCCCTCCCGCAGACCAACGCGCTGGAGCCCTCAGGGCCCCTCACCGTCGGCGAGGGCCTCGACCTCCCGCCGGTCCTCCGCCACCAGGAACCACTCCCTGCTCTGCTTCCGCACCGCGTCAGGGCGCATCCTGCGGACCTTCTTGAAGATCTCCTGCGCCTCCTTCTGGAAGTCGCTGGACTCCTCCCCCTCAAACACCTTGCAGACAAAGGACCCGCCTGGGCGGAGCACCTGCGCCGCGAGCCCGAGCGCGGTCCGGGCCAGCGCGATCTGCGCGTAGTGGTCCACGTGGCGATCGCCCATCGTCTTCTGCGCCATGTCCGACAGCAGCACGTCGGCGGGGCCCCCCAGCAGCGCGATCAGCTCTGAGGCCTGCACCTCATACACGGACCGCGCGAAGAAGATCCCCCCCGACAGGCGGGGCACCTCCAGATCCAAGCCCACCAGCGTACCGCTGGGTCCGATGTGCTCCAGCGCGTAGCGGGACCAGGAGCCGGGAAAGCACCCCAGGTCCACCACCCGCTGCCCCTGACGAAAGATCCTCACCCGCTTGTCGATCGCCGACAGCTTGTACACCGACCGCGCGGCGTAGCCGTCGTCATGGGCCTGCTGGCTGTAGGTGTCTCGTCCTTTGTAGCCTCGTGCCAAGGGCACCTCCGTCGCGCCTGAGTACAGGATCGGTGCGCGCTCGGCCACCCTCACGAGCGCGGAGCCCCGCTCCCCGGCGCGTCCCCCTCCCAGAGAACCCACCGCGAGAGGCAGAGACCGAGGGCCGGCGCTCCCCCTCTGGAGGCGGAGTAGTGCGACGCCGTGGCCGACGCCGACGACTTCATCAGCCAATATCGATATTTACAAGCATTTTATCCTGAGCCAAAGGGCCCCTTCTCTGCCCCTCCCCGTGCTATCCTTTGAGCGTCGCCCCGATCTCCTCCTCAAGATCCGCAGAGGCCGCCATGAAGTCCCACCACGCGAAGTCCCCGCGCCAGCAGCAGGTGGAGGCGCCCGCGAGCGTCCCCGCACAGCAGGACCAGAGCAACCAGGTGGAGGTCTCTCTCGCTCCCCCCGCCCCAGCCAGCGATCAGACCCCCCTGCTGGAGGCCGCGGCGAGCGAGGTCGCGCCGGCCAGGGAGCAGCCCGCGCAGGAAGAGGAGCGCGCTGAGGGGGGCGAGAGCGCCCTGGGACACGGGGGACAGGCCACCGCGGCGCCCCCAGGCGGAGAGGACGAGCCCACCGGTGACAGCGGCGAGGCCGCGGCGGCGATGGAGCAGTCGCTGGAGGGCGGCGGCGGGGAGGGCGCCGCGCCTGCGCCAGCAGACGCGGGGGGTTCCAGCGAGGGAGGCCCGACCGAGGCGGTGCGCCCTGGAGGCGGCGGCGGCGCCCCTGCGGCGGAGGGTGCGCTCGGAGGGGGTGCCTCGGGAGCCCAGGCGCCTGCCCTGCGCGCCCCAGCGGAATTCGGCGGGGAGTCCCCCGCCCAGGTGATGCAGCAGCTCCAGGCGCTGCCACCCACCGAGCAGGCCCTGTCATGGGCCGGGGTGGGCCCGGCGATCGCCCAGGCGGCGTCGGCGCAGGAGCGGGCGTTCCAGAGCGATCTGCCCGTGTTCACAGTGTACCTTGAGGGCGAGGAGGCCTCCCCCCCCGCCTTGGACATCGCGGCCCCCGCCCAGGCGGCGGAGCCAGAGGAGGGCACCGGCGCGCCGGCCCAAGCCCCCGCCATCGCCCCCGCCCAGGACCCCGGCAGCTTCGAGGGGGACGCCGACCCGGCGAGCGCCCTGGGCGGCTGGCAGGAGCCAGCGCAGGGCGGCGAGGACACCAGCGAGAACGCCGCCCGTGTCGGGCAGGCCCTCTCCAGCGTGCAGACGAGCGATGGCGAGGTCACCACCTCGCCGGGGCCCCGCCCCGCGATCCCACTGACCGGGAGCGCAGATCCGGCGCTGATGGTGCACCTGGCCGAGTCGGGGATGGGCCTCACCGAGGCGCTGCGCGCCGAGGCTGCCCAGGCGATCGCGGACGCCCCCGCCCAGGAGCAGGTGCAGCCCGTGGCGATCGACGAGCAGCTCGAGCTCGCGGGGCAGACCGACGCGCAGCTCCAGGCCCCGGCGCCGGTGGTTGGGATGGAGGGCTACCTAGCCCTCGGCCTGCCCGCCGAGGTGCAGGGCTCCTTCGACAGCATCAACGGGCCGGCCTTCCAGCCGCACATGGCTGAGGCGCAGGGGCAGCTCGCGTCGGCAGAGGCGGAGCGCGACGCCGCGCGCGCGTCCGAGCTCAGCCGCGCCGACGGGGAGCAGACCCGCCTGCTCACTCAAGCGCAGTCCGAGCAGACCCAGGTGGTGGCAGAGCAGCGCCAGGCGATCCAGGCCGAGCAGCAGCGAACCCTGGACGCGCAGAGCGCCCAGGTCGCCGAGATGCGTGACGCCATCGCCAGCGAGCAGCAGCGCCAGGACGCGGTGATCCGCTCCCAGGTCCAGAGCGCCAACGCCCAGATCGATCAGGCCTACGCCAACGCCGAGGCGCAGGCACAGGCGGAGGTCGAGCGAGGCGAGCGAGAGGCTGCCGAGAAGCGCGCCAAGTCCGAGAGGGAGGCGTCCAACAGGTCGTGGTGGGAGAAGGCGACGTCGTGGGTCGCTGCCGCGATCAACGCACTGGCGAGCGCCATCTCCGCGGTCTTCGACGCGGTGCGCGGCGCCATCCAGGTGATCCTCAGCGCGGCCAAGGAGTTCGCTCAGTCGATCATCGACGACCTGGTCCAGGCCGTGATGGCAACGATCAACTCCGTCAAGGCCGCTATCAACGCCATCATCAGGATCGTGCGAGACAACATCCTCTCCCCGCTGGCGGAGGCCTTCACCCGCTTCGTAGAGATCGCGGTCCGCACCGCCACGGCCGCCATCGAGCAGCTGGCGACCTGGGCCCGCGACGGCATCCTCGCCCTGGCAGAGACGGTCTCGGGCGTCCTCACCACCATCCTCGAGGTCTTCGAGGGAGCGGCGGAGCTGGCGCTAGCCGTCGCAGAGGGCTTCGCCACCGGCGACTGGAGCGATTTTGTCACCAAGGCCCTGGAGGCCGCGCTGCAGATCGTCGGCATCCCCAAAGAGGAATTCTATGGGATGGTGGGCGGCGCCGAGTCCACGGTGCAGAGCATCGTCGAGGACCCTGGCGCCTTCCTGGGCAACATCCTCGACGGGTTCAACAGCGGCTTCTCCCTCTTCTCCGACCACTTCGAGGAGCACCTCCAGGGCGGCTTCGTCGAGTGGATCACCGGCGCGCTGGGGGACATCTCGCTGCCTGAGACCTTTGACGCCGCGGGGGTGTTCTCGCTGGTGACCCAGGTGATCGGGGTGGACGCCGACAGCCTGCGCGAGAAGGCGGTGGAGCACCTGGGCGAGGAGTCGGTGGACCGGCTCGAATTCGTGTGGGGCTTCCTGGACTCGGCGATCGGGGGGGGAATTGAGGGCCTGTGGTCCCACATCGAGGCCGAGCTGGGCGACCTGTGGTCTACCGTCATCGGCGGGATCCAGGAGTGGCTCACCGAGAAGATCGTGGTCGCGGCGGTGGTGAAGGTCGCCAGCATGTTCAACCCGGTGGGGGCGCTGGTCCAGGCCCTGATGACCGTCTGGAAGGTGATCAGCTGGGTGCGCGACAACGCGGGCCGGATGATGAGCCTAGTCTCCGGCGTGATCGGCTCGGTCGCCGACGTGGCGAAGGGCAACACTCAGGCGATGGCCGGAGCGATCGAGGGGGCCCTGGCCGGGCTGATCCCCGGCGCCATCGGCCTGCTCGCTAACCTGCTGGGTCTAGGCGGTATCGCCGCCAAGGTGCGCGAGATCATCGAGGAGGCCCGCGAGACGGTCTCTGCGGCGATCGACGCCCTGATCGAGCGGGTGAAGGGCTGGTTCGATCCCGACGCCACCTCCCCCGCTGAGGGCCCCGAGGTTGCGCCAGCGACCCAGCCCGCGCAGGAGCCGGCCCCCGCCGACCTCCCCGCTCAGGCGCCTCAGGAGCAGCCAGCGGCCCCCGAGGCGGCACCGGAGCAAGGGGGGAGGCCCCGACCACCCCACAGCACCGCCCCCGCCGACCTCCCCGCGAACGCCGACCTCCCCAGGCGGGAGCAGAAGGAGCCCGCTGCCGCGGAGCCCGAA
>JAFGVK010000189.1 GCA_016938035.1 Deltaproteobacteria bacterium
CTGCGGGGGATGCTCGCCTGGGAGCCAGAGGAGCGGCCCTCGCTCTACGCGGTGGCCGAGGGCCTGAGGCGGGCGGGGGACGCCACGGGGGGAGAGGACCTCGCGGACTGGGCGGACGTGTGGGTCGCGGATCTGCTCCAAGAGCCCCACCACCACGCCTTCCTGCCCCACGCGGGCCTCTCCATGGGGGAGGAGGACACCGACGCCTCGGTGGACGAGGCGACCAAAGAGGCGACGGTGCTTGAGGAGGTCGGAGGAGGCCCGCCGCGCCACGGCGCCCGCCCAGAGACCCCTGGGGCCATCCCGGTCTACATCGGCCCCCCCCCTGAGGCGATGAGCCCCCGCGCCAGCCTGCCGCCCGATTTCCTGGACTCGGGGAACCTCACCCCGCTGATCCGCCGGCGGCACCGGCGGGTCAGAGACACCTCGGTCTGGGCCTGGGCCGCGCTCTTCGGCCTGGGCGTCGCGCTGCTCGCCCTGCTGGCCCTGCTCTTGATGGGCTGGGGCCTCACCCGAGAGCCCGAGCCGGAGCGGCCCCTGATGCAGCCGCTGCCGCCGCGGACCGAGGTGGTGGCGGCGCGCCCCCAGCTCCCCCCCGTGTCCCCACTGGAGGAGCCAGCGCTGCCGCCCCCCCCCGAGGAGGAATTCATCTCCCCCTGGGGCCCCCTCGAAGCGCCAGAGGACTCCGAGAGCGCCGAGGTCCCCCCGCCCGAGCCGCTGCGCTTCGAGGTGTTGTTCACCGCTCCCCCCGATCAGGCCTTTGAAGTGCGCTGCGGGCCGGAGTTCGCGCGGGGGCAGGGCTCTGTGCGCCTCCTCGGCCTGAGCCCCGGCCCCTGCACGCTCACCGCGGGAGCGCTGAAGGTCGAGGTGGAGCTGGAGGGCAGCGCGGAGTTCTACTGCTTCCCGAGCGGCAGCGCGCTCTGCGTGCAGCAAGAGGTGGCGCGCAGCGAGCCCTGATATCCACGCCAGGTCGAGAGGCTCAGTGGCGCGCGTGCGGCGAGCGCATCGAGGGCCAGGAGGGAGGGCGCGGCCATGATCATCCTTTGGCCCAGGGGCTGCTCACCGCTCGCCGTGCTGGCGGAGGGAGAGGGTACTGCTAGCGCGCTGAGAGCCAAATTTCCGCCGGCCTGATGGCCGCCGCCAAGGGCGGCCTCGCCCTCCTGCGTTGCCCCCGTTGGGGTCGGGAACTGCGTCACCCCCTCCCAATGAACGCCGGCCTGATGGCCGCCGCAAAGGGGGGCCTCGCCCTCCTGCGTTGCCCCCGTTGGGGTCGGGGACTGCGTCACCCCCCAAGCCCCCCCTGCTGGGGGCTCGCCGCCCCCTCCTCCCCCTGCGGGATCGGGCGCTAGCCCCGTGCCGGAGGGCCCCCCCCCGCATGACCCGTTTGGGCGAAACGCTCAGCGGAGAGGCCCTGACCGCGCACGGGGGCCGAGCGCTTCGGCCGGCCGGGCATTTCTGCGGTTGAACGGGAAGGCAAACCGGCCACGCTCGCCCCTCTGGGGAAATAGCGCCCGGGGGTGGTCGCGGTCCGCAGTCTTCGGGGACGATCACGCCACCTGACCGGGGAGATCCAGGCACGAAGGAAAGGTGAGCCACTCGTAAGAACCCGCTCTGCGCGTGGCAAGGTCGCCAACACTACGGGTGAACGCCGATTTTTGCCGCAACGCGCTACGGACGGACCCGCGTCTTGGGAGGGGCAGCGCAGCGGTGGGACTTACTACGAGGGGCTCAACGGTGTCTTGATGAGGGCGGCGAGCCCAGAGGTCGCGGCCAAGGCCGTTCGCCCGCGCTGGGCGTGATCTCCGCGCCCCTGAGGCGGGAGATCAGGGAGGAACGGAGCACACGTCCTGATCGCCGGCGATCCAGGGCAGCGGTGGGCGTGGCGGAGTGGGACAGCTACCGCGGAGCGGCTCCCTTCAACGAGGATCAAGGCCGGAGGGCGCGGGTCCATCAGCCGGACCGGCTCACAGGACGCCTGTTTCATCCTTCCAGAGGAACCACCAGATGAAATTTGCCGTCGGGGTATCCAGTCGGTAAGCGGGCACCGAGTCGCGAGGCATACCGCGGTGCAACCGCCGTTCCCTAGGGAGGTAGCGCCCTTTTGTACGCGACGAGCGTAGCAAACTAGACACGGGTCGAGAGGCCCGCGGATCGGTGCGACAGGGAGGGCGCAGGCGTAGCCCCTCCACCGTCAAGGCCGACCGACGAGGCCCACAGCGGGCCGGTCGGCGCGCGCCGATCCTGCGGGGTTGGATGGGGTGGGCCCCCGCACCAGCCCCCGCGTCGCGCCCCCGAGGTCTCAGCGCCCGCGCACCCCACGCGGAGCCTCGTCAGGGGTGCGCGCTCCCCCCCCTCCGAGGAGCGCCCCCTGCCCTGGCGCCCCAGCGCCACACCAGGGAGGAGAACCGACCATGCAGTGGGGCGCCCCCTGCCCTCGCGCCCCAGCGCCCCTCGCGCCGCCGGGGACCGAGGCGCTCGATCAGCGCCTCCGGAGCGCAGCGGCGTACCCAGCCCGCGGGGCCCCTGTGCGGCGCCGGGGATCCCGCGACCGCGCCGCCCCCGGCCCCCCGGAGCCTGTAGCGCGATCCTCACCCCGCTCCTGCGAGGGCACGGGGCCCACCCCACACCACCTTCCCCAGCCCTACTCGAGCAACCACACCACATCGGTGGGCACCCCGCCGGACATCACCCGCAGCGTGAGGCGCATCGCGGCGATCTGCGCCTCGTCCGCCGGCGCCGGGAAGGCGACCAGCCCGTGGAGCGCGCCCCCCTGCTCCGCCGTGGGGAGGTAGGCGGCCCGCAGGGCGCCCGCCCCGCGCACCCGCTCTGCGAGATCCCCCTCAAGGTGCCACCGCTGCTGCTCCAGCGCCCCCACCATCAGCGGGGTGAGCAGCTCGTCGGGGTGGGCCACCGCAGCCAGCCCCGCGCCTGCCTCATTGACCTCCAGCCTGCTGCGCTCAGGCACCCACCGCAGCGGCCGATCCCCCAGCACCGTGACCGAAAACACCAGGTATTGTCGCCCATTGAAGAGCCTGGACCCATAGCCGGGCCACTGGTTCCACGCGCTGTCCTCCACCGACACCCAGGCCGCCAGCCCCTCCAGTCCCCCCACCTCGACCTCTGCCTCCGGCGAGCCCAAGGTGGGGGGCGCGACCAGCGAGGGACCGAGCCAGTACCGCGTGAAGTCCGACAACTCCACCTCTACCTGCGCCCGTCCCGGCCCGTTGGGCGAGCGCTGCGCCGGGTGAGGGCACCCGGCGCCCGCGAGGACGGATCCGAAGAACAAAAACCTGAGAAAAATGCGACGCATGCCTTGTCAACCTCGGCGGTTCAGGTAACTAGAGCGGTGTCTGGTGGGTGTAGCTCAGCTGGCAGAGCACTGGATTGTGGTTCCAGGGGTCGTGGGTTCAAGCCCCATCTCCCACCCCATACATTACATATAATGGGCCTATAGCTCAATTGGCAGAGCACCGGACTCTTAATCCGTAGGTTCTAGGTTCGATTCCTAGTGGGCCCACCACTTTTTCCTCTCTCGAGAGGTTGTTTTTACGCCCTCCAAGGTCTTCCGCGGAGGGCGTCTATGTATCACGGCGCTCGTTTTCGAGCGTATCCGCGGCATCCGAACGCGAGAATGGCGGAATTGGTAGACGCGCTGGACTTAGGATCCAGTGGGGAATCCCGTGGGGGTTCAAGTCCCCCTTCTCGCACGGCGGTCGGCATCAAGAGGGCGAGCATGAAGGTCGAGATCGTCTCAGTTGGTAGCTACGAGAAGAAGATCCAGTTCTCTGTCTCCGCGGAGATGGTGAAGCAGGAGATCGACACCTACTACCGCGACCTGGCCAAGAAGGTCCGCCTCCAGGGCTTCCGCCCCGGCAAGGCGCCGCGCAAGGTGCTCGAGATGCGCTACGGGAAGCAGGTCCAGACCGACGTGGCCAACGACCTGATCCAGAAGGGTTACACCCAGGCCCTCGACGAGAACGCGATCGCGCCCGTCAGCCGCCCCAAGGTCAACTCGGGCGTCTTCGCGATGGGCATGGACTTCGACTTCACCATCACGGTGGAGGTCAAGCCCGAGATCGTGCTCGAGCACTTCAAGGGCGTCGAGGTCGTGTATCCCCAGGTGGAGGTCTCCGAGGAGGAGCTCGCCAGCATGGTGGACGCCCGCCTCGCCAACGAGAAGCGCCTCGTGCCGGTCGAGGACCGCCCCATCGAGCTCGGCGACCGCGCCATCGTGGCCCTCACCGCGCTGGACGGCGAGGTTGAGGTGGCCAAGGAGCTCGGCACCATGCTCTCCACGGTGGGCGAGACCTACTACAAGGGCCTCGAGGGCGAGCTGATCGGCATGAACCTCAACGAGGAGAAGACCGCCACCGTCACCTTCGCCGCGGACGCCCGCAACGAGTCGGTGAAGGGCAAGGAGCTGTCCGTCACCCTGACCGTCAGCGCCATCCAGACCGAGCAGGTCCCCGAGCTGACCGACGAGCTGGCCGAGGAGCTCGGCTACGACGGCGGCGCCGAGGGGATGAAGATGGCCCTCGCGGCGCGCCTCACCTCCGAGCGCGAGGAGCTCTCCCGCAACCAGGCCCGCGCCAACCTGCTCCAGAAGATGATCGAGCTCAACGAGTTCGACGTTCCCCCCGGTCTGATCGACGAGCAGCTTGAGGCCCTCCTCAACGAGCTCCGGCTCCAGGAGGCCTACCGTGGCCGCGATCCCCGCACCCTCCGCTACACCGACGCCCAGATGGCCGACCTGCGCTCCCGCGCTCAGTTCGCCGCCAAGGGCGGGATCATCCTCGAGTGGGTCGCGAACCACGAGGACCTGAAGGTCACCGACGAGGACATGGACGCCAAGTACCTGGAGCTCGCCGACGAGCGCAACCAGACCGTCGAGGCCATCCGCGGCTGGTTCGTCAAGGAAGACGCGGTCGAGGACCTGCGCGACCGGATGCTCGAGGAGAAGACCCTCGACTGGCTGCTCGAGCACGCCACCCTCCTCACCCAGGCCCCCGCTGTGGCCGAGGAGGCCGCTGTGGCCGAGGAGACCACCTCCGAGGAGTAGCCCTCCCGCTGGTGTTCGGAACCGGGGCCCGCGTCTGGTACGCGGGCCCTGTCTTTATGGGGGGATCGGTGGCGATCCCGCAGGCTGCGGTTAGCTCAGGGCGAACGGACTACACGGAGGCAGGATGACCCCTTCCAACTATTTTGTGCCGATGGTGGTAGAGCAGACCCACCGCGGTGAGACCCGTCACGACATCTGGTCTCGCCTGTTGGTGGACCGGATCGTGTTCTTGGGCACCCAGGTCGACGATCAAGTCGCGAACCTGATCATCGCCCAGCTGCTCTTCCTGGAATCCCAGGACCCCGAGAAGGACATCTTCCTCTACATCAACAGCCCCGGCGGCGTGATCACCGCTGGCATGGCCATCTTCGACACCATGAACTACATCAAGCCCGACGTGTCGACCATCTGCATCGGTCAGGCCGCCTCGATGGGCGCGGTGCTCCTCGCCGCGGGCGCCAAGGGCAAGCGCCGGGCCCTGCCCCACGCCAGGGTGCTGATCCACCAGCCCCTCGGCGGCTTCCGCGGTCAGGCCACCGACATCGAGATCCACGCGCGGGAGATCCTGCGCTGGAAGGCCACCCTCAACGGGGTGCTCTCCGAGAAGACCGGCAAGGCGGTGGAGCAGATCGCCCACGACACCGAGCGCGACAACATCATGACCGCCGCCGAGGCCCTTGAGTACGGGCTGATCGACGAGGTCATCGGCAGCACCCAGGGCTGACACCAGCCTGTGGAGGGCTCTTGCGAAAGTCGAGAGAAGCCAAGGAGCTCCACTGCTCCTTCTGTGGCAAGCCCCAGGCGGACACCCGCAAGCTGATCGCGGGTCCTGGGGTCTACATCTGCGACCAGTGTGTGGAGCTCTGTGACGCGATCATCACCAAGGAGGCCGCCAAGGCGGACTACGTCGCCTCACAGGGGAAGGTGCCTCGCCCCAAGGAGATCTACGATCACCTTGAGCGATACGTCATCGGGCAGGAGCGCGCCAAGCGGATCCTCGCGGTGGCGGTCCACAACCACTACAAGCGGATCTACGCCCGCGCCGGGCAGGACGACGTCGAACTGCAGAAGTCCAACGTCATGCTGATCGGCCCCACCGGCACCGGCAAGACCCTCCTCGCCGAGACCCTGGCCCGCTATCTGGACGTGCCCTTCGCGATCGCCGACGCCACCTCCCTCACCGAGGCGGGCTACGTCGGAGAGGACGTGGAGAACATCGTGCTGGCCCTCTACCAGGCCGCCGATCACGACCCGGACAAGGCGGCCAGGGGCATCATCTACATCGACGAGATCGACAAGATCTCGCGGAAGTCCGAGAACCCGTCCATCACCCGCGACGTGTCGGGCGAGGGCGTGCAGCAGGCGCTCCTCAAGATCATCGAGGGGACCATCGCCAACGTCCCCCCCAAGGGTGGGCGCAAGCACCCCCACCAGGAATTCCTCAAGATCGACACCACCAACATCCTGTTCATCATCGGCGGGGCCTTCGTCGGCCTCGACAAGGTGGTGGACGCGCGGCTCGGCGCTCAGCAGATGGGCTTCGGCCAGTCGCTGCGCCACAGAGAGACCCTCAGCCGCAACGAGCTGCTGATGAAGGTGGAGTCCGAGGACCTGGTCCGCTTCGGGATCATCCCCGAGCTGATCGGCCGCGTGCCGGTGCTCGCCCCCCTCGGCGAGCTGGACGCGGACGACCTCGTGCGGATCCTCACCGAGCCCCGCAACGCCCTGGTCAAGCAGTACCAGAAGCTCTTCGAGATGGAGGGGGTGGAGCTGCGGTTCACCGAGGGCGCCCTGCGCCAGATCGCGGAGCTGTCCCTCGAGCGCAAGGCCGGCGCCCGAGGGCTGCGCGGGATCATGGAGGAGCTGATGCTCGACACCATGTATGACCTCCCCTCCAAGCGCGGTGTCACGACCTGCCTGGTGAGCGAGGAGACGGTGCGCGGCGATCAGCCCCCGGTGCTGCTCTACGACAACCAGGCCGAAGTGAGCTGAGGCGTGTCCGACTCCACCACAGGCCCGGGGCGTGTCCTGGAGATGCCGCTCCTGGCCCTCCGCGACGTCGTCGTCTTCCCCCACCAGCCTGTCTCCCTGATCGTCGGGCGGTCGGCCTCGGTCGCCGCGGTGCAGGCCGCGTGGGACAGCACCAGGGAGATCTTCCTCCTCGCCCAGCGCGAGAGCGCCCTGCCCGACCCGGATCAGGAGGACCTGTTCTCGGTGGGCACCGTCGCCCGGCTAGAGCAGGCCCTGCGGCTGCCCGACGGCAAGTTCCGCATCCTGGTCGAGGGCAAGCTCCGCGGGCGCCTGCTGGGGCTGAACGCCAGCGGAGGCCACCAGTCCGCCAGGGTGCAGCTCCTCGCCGTGGCGCAGGCACCGCCCGAGGAGCTGGTCGCCAGGGGCCGCCTGGTGCGTGAGGCCTTCGAGAAGTACGCTCAGGCCAACCGCTCGATCCCCGCTGAGCTGCTCAGCGCGGTGGAGCGCATCGAGGACCCCGGGCAGCTCGCGGACGTGCTGATCCCGTCCTTCCCCCTCAAGCAGGGGCAGCGGCAGGAGCTGCTTGAGGCGGTCTCGCCCGCCGCGCGGCTGGACATGATCCTGGAGCTGCTCCAGACCGAGATGGAATTCCTCTCGGTGGAGGCGAAGCTGCGGCGCCGCTCTAAGCGCGAGAAGAACACCGCCGAGCAGGAGGGGTGGTTCGCCGAGCAGGTGAAGGTGCTGCGCAAGGAGGGCGGGGACGACGTGGCCCAGAAGGAGCTCTCCGACCTCGCCGAGCAGGTGGAGGCGCGCTCCCTGCCTGAGGAGGCGCTCACCCGCAGCAGGCAGGAGCTCCGCCGCCTGTCGCAGATGAACATGATGAGCGCCGAGGCCGCGGTCATTCGGGCCTGGCTGGAGTGGATCCTGGCCATGCCCTGGGAGCTGGGGGAGGGGCAGCGTCCCACCCTCGCCGACGCCGCGCGGATCCTCCACGAGGATCACCACGGCCTCAAGGAGGTCAAGCAGCGGATCCTCGAGCTGATCGCGGTGGAGCAGCTGGTGCAGCAGCCCCAGGGCACGGTGCTGTGCCTGGTGGGCCCCCCTGGGGTCGGGAAGACCTCGCTGGGCCGGTCGATCGCCAGGGCCACCGGCAGGTCCTTCGCCCGCATCGCCCTCGGTGGCGTCCGCGATGAGGCGGAGATCCGCGGGCACAGGCGCACCTACATCGGGGCCATGCCCGGCAAGCTGATCCACGCGATGAAGCGTGCGGGGACGCGCAACCCGGTGATCCTCCTCGACGAGGTGGACAAGATGTCCTCCGACTTCCGGGGCGACCCCGCCGCGGCGCTGCTGGAGGTCCTCGACCCGGAACAGAACCGCACCTTCGTCGACCACTACCTCGACGTGGACTACGACCTCTCGCAGGTGAGCTTCATCGCCACCGCCAACACCCTGCAGGGGATCCCTGCCCCGCTCCTCGACCGGCTAGAGATCCTGGAGATCCACGGCTACACCGAGGAGGAGAAGCTCGCCATCGCGGGGCGCTACCTGCTCCCCAGGCAGCGTGAAGCCAACGGGCTCTCCGAGCACAACCTTGCGATGACCCGCGACGCGGTGGTGGCGGTCATCCGGCGCTACACCAAGGAGGCGGGGGTCCGCGAGCTGGAGCGGCAGCTCGCCAGGGTGGCGCGCAAGGTCGCCACCCACATCGTCCACACGGGCCACGACGTGCACCTGGGCCTTGGTCCCGACGGGGTCACCAGCGTGCTGGGCGTGCCCCGCTACCAGATCCGGGAGGCAGAGCCCGCGCCGCAGGTGGGGCTGGTCAAGGGGCTCGCGGTCACCCCCTGGGGTGGCGAGATCCTGGACATCGAGGTCGCGGTGGTCGAGGGCAAGGGCCAGGTGCAGCTCACCGGCCGGCTGGGGGACTGGCTCAAGGAGTCCGCCGCGGCGGGCCTCACCTTCCTCCGCTCCCGCGCCGCCACCTGGGGGCTCCCCGAGGATTTCGCCTCTACCAAGGACATCCACGTCCACTACCCCGGCAACGCCCTGCGCACCGACGGCCCCTCCGCCGGCGCGGCGATGGCCACCGCCCTGCTGAGCGCCCTCACCGAGCGCCCGGTGCGGGCTGACCTGGCGATGACAGGGGAGATTTCCCTCCGGGGCAGGGTGCTCCGCATCGGCGGCCTGCGCGAGAAGCTGCTGGCCGCCCACAGGGCTGGGCTGACCACCGTCCTGATCCCGGCGGACAACGCCCGTGATCTGGAGGACGTCCCCGCAGAGGTGCTCGCCGCGGTGCAGATCCTGCCCGTGCACACCATGGACGAGGTGCTCGCCCTCGCCCTGCTCAGCGAGGAAAATGAGGCCAGCGAGAAAAATCGCGCCGGTGGCGTTGACGGGTCAGAGGTACCGGGGTACATAGAGAGCACTTGAGGGTGCCGCCTTGAGGGCGGATAGCTCAATGGGAGAGCTTCGGCTTTACACGCCGGGGGTTGCAGGTTCGAATCCTGTTCCGCCTACTCCTAAGTTCTTTTTTGGGGTGGTAGTTAAGTTGGTTATAACGCCGGCCTGTCACGCCGGAGGCCGCGGGTTCAAGTCCCGTCCATCCCGCCACTAAAGGCCCGTTCGGTTATCCGAGCGGGCCTTTTTTATTGGATCTGAGATGCCTTGGATCGTATTGCCGCTCATCCCCCTCCTCGCCCTGGCCGACCAGCCCAGCATGAGGCTGTCGGACCACGACGAGGGGCAGCTGCTCTACCAGCGGCACTGCGCCGCCTGCCACGGAGCGGTGCGGGCTGGCGACGGCCCCGCGGCTGAGGCGCTGCGCTACCCGGTGCCGGACCTGCGGGCGCGGCTGAGCGTCGACGTCCGCGAGTCCCTCGTCCCCACCGTGCTCCTGGGGCAGGGCGCCATGCCCGGCTTCGATCAGAGCTTGGACCGGGCGCAGGTGCGACGCATCCTCCGCTATATGGAGGCGCTCCCCATGGAGCCCCCCACGGCGACGCCTGAGGAGGTCCCCGAGGTGCCCGCAGAGGAGGTCCCCGAGGTGCCCGCAGAGGCTCCTCCCGCGCCTGAGCGCCACCCCATCCACTGACCCCTCCCCCGCTGGCCGCCCCCCTCCACAGGAGCTCCCGTGCTCGTTGGACTCTTTCTCGGCATCATCCAAGGCCTCACTGAGTTTCTGCCTGTGTCCAGCTCGGGTCACCTCGTGCTGTTGCAGCAGTTCTTCGAGGTCGGCGAGGACGAGGTGCTCTTCGACCTGGTCCTCCACCTTGGCACCCTGCTGCCGGTGCTGCTCTTCTACCGCACCGACGTGATCGCGGTGCTGCGCGACCCGCTCGCCGGGGAGGGGCCGTTCTGGAGGCGCCAGGGGGTGAGGATGCTGAGTCTGGTGTTCCTGGCGTCGCTTCCCACCGCGATCATCGGCCTGGCCTTCGAGGACCTGTTCGAGGTGCTGTTCGCCACCCCGGCGGCCCTGTCGGTGACCTTCGCGATCACCGGGGTGCTGCTGTTCGCCTCCGGCCGCTTCCTGGGCGGCACCACCACCCTCGACACCATGACCTGGCGACAGGCGGTGCTGCTGGGGCTGGCGCAGGGGCTCGCGATCACGCCGGGCATCTCGCGCTCCGGCACCACCATCTCCGTCGCCCTGATGCTGGGTCTCAACCGGGAGCTCGCGGCCAGGTTCTCGTTCCTGATGAGCGTCCCCGCCATCCTGGGGGCGGTGCTGCTCAAGGCGCGGCACGCCGATTTCTCCGCCGTTGACACCTTGCAGTTCGGGGCTGGGGGGCTGGCCGCGATGGTGAGCGGCTATCTGGCCCTGGCGGTGCTGGTGAGGCTGGTGCAGGGCGGACAGTTCAAGCACTTCGCGTGGTACGCCTGGGCCATGGCGCTGGTCGCGGGAGGAATCGCGATCTGGGTCGCTTGACGGGGCCGCAGGGACCGGCTACATGCTTGGTGCGCTAGGGGTATAGCTCAGTTGGTAGAGCAGCTGATTCCAAATCAGCAGGTCCAGGGTTCAAGTCCTTGTGCCCCTGCCATCCATTAAGGCCTCGAGGTTCTGTGCCTCGGGGCTTTTTTTGTCCTTGGGGTAAGGCCCGACCTCGCGGCAGGGACGCGGCCCCCGCCGCGTGGGGCACAGGGGGGCGCTCCGACCCAGGCGGCGTCGGGACGCGGGGGCC
>JAFGVK010000190.1 GCA_016938035.1 Deltaproteobacteria bacterium
CCGCCAGGCAGGGCGGACGACATTCCCGCGTGCCCATCCACAAGCCTGACGATTTTCCCCCGAGCCCATCCACAAGCCCTGACGACCATCGCCCGCTCCTATCGGCTGGGGCTGACGACAGACGCTCTCGCCCATCCACAAGGGCTGACGACTGTTACACCAACCAGCGCCTCGGCCTTCTCCCCGGCGCGATGGTCTCGCCTCGTCGCAGCTAGGAGCCTCGTCGTGAGGCGCGCGCGGGGGCGACCCGCTCCCCAGACACGGTACCGTCCGTCAGGCTCTTGGCGTGAGCCTGGATCGTCCTGACGTTGAAGACCCGAGGCCCGGTGCGCGGGACCCGCAGGGCGAACTTCTCTCACCTTGTCGACAATGGCCCAGGGGTCACCTTGCTGCCCCGGTGGCTAAGGTGGCTCAATTCCTGTCGGCCGAATCCCCGAGGGGTGGGCCGGACCGAGGCCGTCTCCCCCGTCGCGGATGCGGGTGTGCGTGGGCGAGCGTGGGGGAGGGGGGGGGCCCCTTGCTGACGGGCTCCGACCCCACGCGTCTGGTCAGCGACCGCGCATGGATGGGCCCATACCTGCTCATCGCCGGAGTCACGCCGGGCGAGACGCCTCCTGCAGCAGGGGATAAGTGCGGCCTATGCACGATCCCAACACCGCCCCTTTCCTAGAGCCTCCCATCCTCCCAGTGCTCGCTGAGACCGAGGACTGGGTGGTCGTGGCCAAACCCTCCCGACTGATGGTGCACCGGAGCGAGGAGCGCGTCCCCGACAAGTATTTTGCGCTCCAGCTGGTGCGCGACCAGGTGGGCTGCAGGGTTCATCCGGTCCACCGGCTGGACCGGGGCACCTCTGGGACGCTGCTGTTCGCAAAGAACCCAGAGTGGGCACGACGCCTCCAGGCCGCGCTCTCCGCCCCTGACGCTGGCAAGACCTACCTCGCCCTGGTCCGGGGCGCTTTCAAGCAGGTGGGCTCGGTGGAGATCCAGCAGCCGATGAAGGACGACCGGGGAGTGCTCCGTGAGGCTAGCTCGACGGTGCGCGCTCTGGGGGTGAGCACCGATCCCAGGTGCTCACTGCTCGAGGTGCGCCCCCGCACCGGCAGGTATCACCAGGTGCGCAGACACGTCCGCGACCTCACACACCCGGTCATCGGAGACTCGGTACACGGAGACACCAAATTCAACCGTCTTTTTCGCGATGCCTGGGGCCTGGACCGGCTCGGACTGCACGCGCTCCGACTGGACCTTCCGCTAGACAACGGCGAGCGAATTTCGGCGGTCAGCCCCCTCCCTCCAGAGCTGGCCTCGCTGTTCCGCAGGATGCCGTGGTGGGAGGCCGCGGTGACGCTGGAGCCGGCGCTAGCGCTCCAGTGGCCGCTGGAGCGCGCCCCGTGAAGGAGCGGCTCCTGGCGCTCGCGGACCGGGCGGACGCCTGGGTTGCAGCGGCGCTGCCTCAGCGAGGGATTCCGGCGTGGGCGTGGCCGCTAGCGGAGCTTGGGATCGGGGCAGGGGCCACCCTCGCCGCGGTGGTCGTAGTCCCCGGCGCCCATGAGACGCTGACGCTCTTTGGTCAGCCCTTTGGCGAGCCCTGCGGCTTCCTCACCCTCACGGGAAAGCCCTGTCCATCGTGTGGGATGACGCGATCCTGGGTGTGGGGGGTTCGGGGTGCGTGGTTCGAGGCTGTGCGCTACAGCCCGGCGGGGGCGACGCTGCTGCTGTGGCTACAGCTCACGGGGCTTCAGGGTCTGGCGCGGCTGGTCAGTCGGCGCTACACCCTCGCCAGGCTGGACTATCGCTGGCTCGCAGCGTGGGTCCTGGTGTGGATGTTGTTCCTGAACACCGGGCACTGGGTTGCCAGGCTGGCGGGCTTTAATCCTCTTCCCGTACCCTGAGCAGCAGCAGGTTTGCCGCCCCTACCAAGGCCGCCGGCACGCCGCCGATCAGCAGGCTGAGGAGCTCTACCGCCGAGGTGAGCCCGACGACCCCTGCGGCGCCCCGTCCCAACGCCAGCGCCTGGATCCCCACCAGGATCTCCAGCATCCCGATAGGGACCAGCAGCAGCGACAGCGCTCCGGCGCAGCCGCAGGCAGAGGCCGCGCTGCCCATCCCAAGCCACGTCCCCAGGGTGGCGCTCGCAGAGCCCAGCGCCAGACAGCCCCCGATCCACATGACCGTGACGTTCAGCAGGCCGCTCCCGATCTGCAGCACCCCCGCCAGGCGGACAACCCCATGGGGAACCACCTGCCGCGACAGCGCCCCGGAGGGCCTGGGCACCAGCGCGGTGGGCTCCCCCGGTGGATCGGGGATGGGCACCAGGGCCACGGAAGTTGCCTGCGCGGTGGGCTCTGCGGCCTCCTCCTCCAGGGTGTCGAGATCCAACGTGGTGTTGCCCCTGCGTAGCGGAGGGGGGGGCACCTGTGCACCGGCGGCCCCCTCCTCCAGCAAGGGTCGGAGCGCCTGAACGAAGGCGTCTGCGTCTTGAAATCGCTCCCGTGGTTCCCGCTGCAGCGCGCGGTTCACCACCTCGTCGAGCAGTGTCGGGAGCCCGGGCCTCAGGTGCAGCAGCGGCTTGTAGTCACAGGCGACCACCCGCTGCATGGTGTCGAAGTCCGTCTGCCCCTCAAAGGGTATAGCGCCGGAACAGAGTTGGTAGAGCACCACCCCCATGGCGAAGAGATCCGTCCGATGATCGACCTGGGTAGGGGCCTCGATCTGTTCAGGGCTCATGTATGCCCAGGTCCCAATGGAGGCCCTGGTCTGAGTCTTCAACTGGCCGAGCACCTTGGCCACCCCGAAGTCGAGGACCTTCAACAGCTCGTGTCCATCCTCATCTCGGGCGATGTACAGGTTGGCGGGCTTGAGGTCCCGGTGGACCACTCCCTGCGCGTGAGCGTAGGCCATCGCCTGCAGCGCCTCGGTCACCCACCTCGCCGCCTCCGCGGGGGGAAGGGGACCCTCTCGCTCCAGGCGCTGGGAGAGGTCCTCGCCCTCCAGGTAGTCCATGATTAGACCGGCCACACCGGGCTCAGAGACGACCTCGGTGACACGCACCAGTCCCCGGTGACGAAAGCGGGCCTGGAGCCGGCCCTCCTCCAGAAAGCGATCCCTCACCTCCCTGACCGCCACAAGGTCCGGCCGGAGCACCTTGAGCGCGTGCGCTGAGTGGAGTATGGCGTGGCGCACCCGGTACACTGAGGCCATCCCGCCAGACCCTAGCGCACTCTCGACGATATAGGGGCCTACGCGCGCGTTGGGTTCAAGGGGGTTCAACCAGCCTCCAGCACATCCCTCTATTCGAGCCGCGGCGCGGCGTCTGCGTCGGATGATGTTCCCCGTGGAACACCTCCGTCCACACTCTCCATCCTGGACTGTACATGTACACAGAGCTAGCCCTGACCCAGGCCTGGGATCGCACTCCCCTCGACGCCCGAGAGGCCACCACCTCCCTGCGCCTCTCCTCAACATCCGAAGACCTCCTCGTAGAGGTAGACGCTCCCCGCTGGGGTGATCCACCCCCAGACGGAGCGCCTGGTCCAACCGAAGGGCTGTGGGACTATGAGGTCGTCGAGCTCTTCATCGCGGGTGAGGACGGCTACCTGGAGCTGGAGCTGGGGCCGCACGGCCACCACCTGCTGATCCGCTTCCGCGACATCAGGGTGCCGGTGGCCAGAGGGCTGGCCATCCCCTATCGCGCCGAACCCCGAGGCAGCCGCTGGTACGGCGTCGCGCAGGTCCCGCGATATCTTCTCCCCGCTGGGCCGCTGTCAGCCAACCTGTGCGCCATCCACGGAACGGCACCCCGCCGCTTCCTCACCGCCGCCACCCTCTCCGGAGACCGCCCCAACTTCCACCAGCCAGAGAGCTTCTTTCCCCTGGAGTTGCCAAGACAAATATGAACATACATTCAGTATTCGGGATCCTCTAGCCTGCCCACCACACCCGTGCAGGCCGGCGGTCTCTCTGCGCCGCGCTGGCCTGAAGCTGCAGGCCAGGCAGGGGAGGGGAGCGCTATCCAACCAGCGGGCGGGTGATCCACCAAGCCCCTGGCGCGCTACCCACAGGGCGCCTCCGAGAGGGGCACAGCGACGGCGGCCCACACCGGCGTGCGTCCTCCCCTCACGCCGCCGGCTGTGAGCGCTCACCGGCGAGCGCTCCAACAGGAAGGGGATGTGCCCCCACCCGTCTGCGCCCCCATCGACAGCTCACCGCATGGACGGACCACCGCCTACACCTGCCCTGTACCGGCAACCCTCGACAGGTTCATCGAGGTTCCTCTGCGTCGACAGCATTGAGCCCCTCGTAATAAGTCCCACCGCTGCGCTGCCTCCCCCAAAACGCCGGTTCGTCCGTAGCACGTCGCGACGAAAATCGGCGTTCTCCCATAGGTTCGGCGACCTTGGCACGCGCAGAGGGGGTTCTTAGGAGTGGCTCAGTATTGCTTCAGCTGCACCCTGGCGACAGCCCCGCCGTCGATCCAACCAGCAGACCACAGGACCCAAACTGCACCCTGGCGACAGCCCCGCCGTCGGTCCCCGCCGCAGACCACAGGACCCCAACCGCACCCTCGCGAAAAGCCCCGCAGTCGATCCAACCGGCAGACCACAGGACCCCACCTGCACACTGGCGACAGCCTCATCCCGACAGCCTCATCCCGACAGCCTCATCCCGACAGCCTCATCCCGACAGCCTCATCCCGACAGCCTCATCCCGACAGCTCGTCGGTGACGCGCCAGGCGGGAGGAACCCAGGCGACGCCCCTGGCAGGACTTCAGGACCCCGAGGCGCAAGGCGGCAAGAGCACCGCCGACAGGTCCAGCGGGAGGCGCGCCTCGGGCAAACACTCACCAACACACCCTCACCAACACACCCCTGCCAACAGCCCCGGAGAGGCAGCCCCACCTGTAGCCTCAGCGCCGCGCACACCACCGCGGAGCTGTCTCTCTCCTACCCAAGCCCGAGCGTCAGCCCGACGAACAGAGCCGTCGGTCCGGTCTGCGCGCCCCCCTGTCCGAGCCCGGCAGCCAGGCCAGCGGAGACACCAGCTCGTGAGGCTGTCGGAACCCCAGTGGGAGAGACGCCGGCCGCAGATGATCTGGGGCGCGTCA
>JAFGVK010000191.1 GCA_016938035.1 Deltaproteobacteria bacterium
GGACGCCTTCCCGCTCGACCCTAACGAGGACGCTGACACCGACGCGGACGGCACAGGGGACAACGCGGACGCCTTCCCGCTCGACCCCGAGGAGTGGGATGACACCGACGGCGACGGTGTTGGGGACAACACAGACCTCTGCCCCGGCGTCGCCGACCCCTACCAGCTCGACGCGGACGGTGACCTCACAGGGGACGCCTGCGACCCCGACCTCGACGGCGACGGCGTGGCGAACGCCGACGACGCCTTCCCTGAGGACCCCGAGGAGTGGGCTGACGCCGACGCGGACGGCGCTGGGGACAACTGGGACCGCTTCCCGCATGACCCCCATGAGTGGGCGGACACCGACCGCGACGGCGTGGGGGACAACGCGGACCTCTGCCCCGAGGTGGCAGACCCCGACCAGCTCGACCTGGACGGGGACCTGATCGGCGACCCCTGCGACGAGGACGTGGACGGCGACGCCCACAGCGGCGCGGAGGACTGCGACGACCGCGACGCCGAGGCCTACGTCGGCGCGACCGAGCGCTGGTACGACGACGTGGACCAGGCCTGCGACGGGGGCAGCGACTACGATCAGGACGGCGACGGGGAGGACGCCGCCCTCTACGGCGGACCTGACTGCGACGACCTCGACCCAGACCGCACCAGCGAAGAGGGCTGCCGCCCCGACGTGGACCACGCCACCGTGGCGCAGCTCGCCGCCGCGGGCACCGGCGTCACGGACCTGGTCTTCGGGTCGGACGGCACCGCGTATATGGTCAGCATCATCTCAGGCACGGACTACGTGTACCAGGTGGACCCCGACGGCGCCGTGACCCGCTACGCCGGGGTGTCGAACTACAACATCGGCGCCGTCGCGCTCACCGCGGACGAGGCGCTGGTGATTCACTTCAACGACTACATGCAGCTCGGGCGGGGCTACACCAGCTTCCCGGTCTTCGCCACCGCCAGCAACCCCGCCCTCACCAGCCCCTACTACACCCGCACCTACGTCACCAAGAACGCCACCTCCATCGCGGTGGACGGGGACGGCAACGTCTGGGTGCCCGGCTGGGGCGGCAGGGGCACGCTGGGGGTGATCGCCACGGACGGGAGCCCCACCGTGCTCAACACCTTCGTCGCGGACGGCGGCAGGGTCGAGTCGGTCGCGGCGACGCCCGCCGGCGAGATCGTCGCCTCCCTCGACGAGCAGCTCTACGACGTGGGCGCGGACGGCTCCTCTGCGCTCTGGGCCACCCTGGACCACCCCATTCGCGACGTGGTCATTGACCTGGACGGCACCGCCTACGCCGAGACCACCGGGGGCCAGATCCTCCACGTCGCCCTCGACGGCTCCTTCACCGTCTTCCAGACCGTGAGCGATCAGGGCAAGCTCGCGATCAGCCCCGAGGGGGTGCTGGTGCGGGTGGTGCCCAAGCCCACAGGCTACGCGACCTTTGAGGAGTGGCCACTGCCCTGACCAAGCCCCTCGCGGGGCGCCACCTCGTCGATGTCCGCGGCCCGGTCGGGCGCGGGCAGCGGGCGCCTCGGAGCGCAGCCCCAGGCGCCCGGCAGGAGGCGCGCCTCGCGCTCCCACGGGTCCCGGATCGCTGCCCCCAGGCAACCGAGGGCGTCGTCGGCTGCTCGCGGTGCGCTTGTGTCGGTCGCGAACGCGCGTACGCTTCCTCTCCTCCGCGTCGCCCTCGACCCCCTGGACCTCAGCGCTCCCCCCGTGGGGGCTCCAAGGCGCCGCGTCCCGGCGGTGGTTCAGAGGAGGCTGTGCCCGAGGAACGGGAGGGCCACTGGACGGACCGCTCGGTTCGCAACAAGAGGGAAAGGATGTGATGGCGACGCGGCGGCGAGCCTGTCCCACAGGCCCAGGCGGACAGACCCTGGCCATGATCCTCCGGATCGCGTGGGTCTGGCGGGAATTGGGAGCCATCGCGCCATAGGTGATTCACTTCACGGGTCATGCTCCTCGTCCACCGAGCGCCGAGACAGGGCGCAGCTCCTGCTCTGGGACATCTGGGCTACGGCGTAGGGACCTGGTTGTTCCAGGCTAATCCAACGCCAACAGTCGTCGGATACGGGACCACGGTCAACGGGCTGCGCCAGGCATCAAGAGGTCTACCTGTTCTGCGGTGACTCCTTGGGACCAGGCCCAGCGATCGGGAGCGGCGCACGCGTCGTCGCGCCGCGGAGCGGCCGCCCTCAGCGGGCGAGGAGCCCCGCCTCCAGGTAGACCAGGCGCCGCGCCCTGTCCGGGGAGCGGATCACCCCCCCGACGGCCCTAGCCCACCGGGGGCCACCCACAGCTGATAGGCCAGCATGGTGGCCGGCAGGGTGACGATCGTGGCCAGGAACGAGGCCAGCAGGTACTGGGCCACCAACGCCCGATCGCCCCCCGCCCGCTCCGCGAAGATCGGGAGCGCGGTGAGCGGCGGGACCGCGCTCTGGAGCACGATCATCAGCCCCACCGCCGCGGGGGGGTGGGTCAGGGCCACCAGCCCCAGCGCCGCCGCAGGGTAGAGGACGTTCTTGGCCAGCACGAAGCGCACCAGCTCGCCCCAACGGACGACCCCGCTCTGACGAAAATCAAGGTAGATACTTCCACCCACCGCGATCATCACCAGGGGGACTGAGGTAGCCCCCAGCATGGTGAGCGAGGAGAGGACGAAGGCAGGCAGCAGCTCGCTCAGGCCGAGATAGGCGCCGCCTACCGCCAGCGCGGTGGCGAACAGCACCGGGTGCAGCAGCTTGCCCAGGTCCCTGCCCCCAGGCCGCGAGAAGAACAGCCCGTACACGTTGAAGGAGAACGCCGGGTAGAACATCGTGAAGAAGAACAGGTCCAGCAGCCGGGGGCTGTCCGCCCCATACACGTCGCTCAGGTAGATCAGGGGGAGGAAGATCCCGTTCTGGATGAACAGGCTCATGCGAAATTCTCGCGGAGAGCGGGTCCTCAGCAGGGCGGGCAGGGCCAGGGCCAGGGCCAGCGAGCCCACGGTGAACCCCACCCACCACAGGGGCATCTGATACCAGGAGGCGCTCTTCACCGGGTCGAAGCGGGTGATGATCTTGGTGAAGATCAGCGCTGGCAGCGCCAGCTCCAGCGCCAGCGGCGAGATCGCGCCCAGGGCCACCTCAGGCACGATGCGCCGCTGCAGCACATAGAAGCCGATCACCCCCAGCAGGAGCAGGGAAGCCACCGGGCTCGCTGTCATCGCGATGAGATCGAGCAAGGCAACTCCAGAGGGGGCTCGCCCTATCGGGGCCAGCGCCCAGGCGCGACCGCGCTGGCCCAAATCGTCACCCCGCTCACCCCACACCGCCGTCGCCCGGGCCGCCCCGCTGCGCTATGGGCAGGGGACAAGGAGGTCGCATGGCCGAGACGGGTAGCAAGATGGGAACGTACCTCGTGCGAGCCGCGGGCTGCGCGGGGGTCCTCCTGGTCCTGGCGATCGCGGTGCCCGTCGCGACCGTGTGGGCGGGCGGCTGGGCCCTCAACGCCGGCGCGGTGTCGGTCCCAGAGATCACCGCAGAGTGGACGGTGAGCTTCCGAAAGGGCCCCCACGGCGGCCAGGCGGCCAGCGGCGAGGCGGCGCTCGCCCTCAAGGAGGCGATCGAGGGGCACTGCAGGCCGATGCGCAACGGCCTCAACGTGGCCTACCAGCACCTCTGGTACAACGCTATCACCACCGGATATGACCAGCAGCTGTGGATCGAGCGCCGCTCGACCTACGACGAGTACGCCCTGTACCTCTCGGACCGGACGGTGTTCCTGCGGGACGAGGTGAGCGACGGGGGCTACCACAACAGGGTGCTGGTCTGCGATCTGGCCACCCCCGCCTTCGAGCAGCTCGCCATCCCCTACCTCACCGGGGACTCGACGTGGTAGCCGGGGCACTGGATGGGGTCCGTGTCCTCGACCTGAGCAGGGTGCTGGCGGGGCCGTGGGCGAGCCAGACCCTCGCCGACCTGGGCGCCGAGGTGCTGAAGATCGAGCACCCCAGGTCCGGAGATGACACCAGGGGCTGGGGCCCCCCCTGGGTGGGGCGGCCCGAGGATGGGGTGAGCGCCTACTTCGCCTCGACAAACCGTAACAAGCGCTCGATCGCCATCGACCTGCAGCGCACCGAGGGGCGCGCCCTGGTGCAGCGTCTGGCCGCCAGCGCCGATGTGGTGCTCGAGAACTTCAAGGTCGGTGGCGCCGCCAAGCTCGGCCTGGACTACCCCACCCTCTCGGCCGTGAACCCCAGGTTGATCTACGCCTCGATCACCGGCTTCGGGCAGACCGGGCCGGACGCGGACCACCCAGGCTACGACTTCGTCATCCAGGGCCTCTCGGGGCTGATGTCCCTCACCGGCGACGAGGAGCCCACCAAGGTCGGGGTGGCCCTCACCGACGTGCTGACCGGCCTCTACGCCGCGGTGGGGGTGCTCGCCGCGCTGCAGGAGCGGGAGCGCTCAGGGCTGGGCCAGTACCTGGACGTGGCGCTGTTCGACGTGACGGTGGCGAGCATGGCCAACCAGAGCCTCAACTACCTGGCCTCTGGGGTAGCACCGGAGCGGATGGGCAACGCCCACCCCAACATCGTCCCCTACCAGTGCTTCGCCACCGCCGACGGCTACCTCACGCTGGGGGTGGGAAACGACGGGCAATTTGCGCGGCTCGCCGCCCTGGTGGGCCGCCCGGACTGGGCGACAGACCCCCGCTACGCCACCAACGCGGCGCGGGTGGGGCACCGCGACGCGCTCATCCCGCAGCTCGACGGGATCTTCGCCACCCGGCGGACCGAGGACTGGCTGGAGGCGCTGTCCGAAGAGGGCATCCCCGCTGGAGCGGTGCAGGACCTGAGCGAGGCCTTCGGGTCGCCCCAGGCGGTGTCGCGGGGCCTGCGCCAGAGCCTCACCCGCGCCGACGGCAGCCAGGTCCCCACCGTCGCCAGCCCCCTGCGCCTGTCGCGCACCCCCGCCACCGCGCGCACCGCCCCGCCCCGACTGGGAGAGCACAGCCGCGAGGTGCTGCGGGAGGTGCTGGGGGTGGATGACGCCGAGCTGGAGCGGCTGATCGCCGCGGGGGTGGTGCGAGACTAGGTCGCGCCCAGCGCCCGACCGCCCCCGCGCCCGCCGGCCGCGCCTTCCCCTCCGCCTCCGCTTCGGGCACAATGCCCCCACTGATGGAAGGATCGCCCCAGTGTATCGCCTCCTCGCCCTCGCCCTCCTCTGGCCCTCCCTCGCGCTCGCCGAGCCCAAAGATGACGCGCGCCGTCACTTCATGGAGGGGCTGGAGGCAGCCCGCATGGGCGACTACCAGGCCGCCCTGAGCGACTTTCTCGCCGCACAGGCGGCTTGGCCTCACCCCGCCACGCTGTTCAACATCGCGCGCTCCTACGCCGACCTGGGCGACCTCCCCGCGGCCATCGCCGCGTACAGGGAGTTCCAGCGCATGGCCCCGGATCGGGCGCCCGAGGTGGAGGCGGCGATCGCCGAGCTGCAGGCCCGCCTCACCCCCGCGCCGCCCCCCCTGCCCTCGCAGGTGCAGCCCTCGGTGCGGAGCGACGAGGTGGAGCGGCTGGTGGCGATCGCCGCCGAGCTGCAGGCCCTCACCGAGGCCCTCGCGACGCGCCCCGCCGCGCCCACCGCGCCAGCGGGCGCCAGCGGCGAGACCGGCGCCGACACCGGGGAGGAGGTGGTCCCTCCCGCCGAGGAGCCCCCCCCTCGGGAGGACGAGCTCATCGGCGAGGCCTACCAGCGCGAGGTGGTGTCCGCCTCCCGCTTCGGACAGTCCCCCCTCGACTCCCCCTCCGCGGTGACGGTGCTCACCCGCAACGACATCCGCCTGTCTGGAGCCACCGGCATCCCCGACCTGCTCCGCAGGGTGGTGGGGGTGGAGGTGATGGCGATCACCCCCTCCAAGCCGGACGTGTCGATCCGGGGCTTCAACGACAAGCTCGCCAACAAGGTGCTGGTGCTGGTGGACGGCCGCTCGGTGTACATGGACATGCTCGGCACCACCATGTGGGACATGCTCCCGGTGTCCATCGAAGAGATCGACCGGATCGAGGTGATCCGCGGCCCTGGCTCGGCGGTCTACGGCGCCAACGCGATGACCGGGGTGATCCACATCATCACCCGCACCCCCGAGGGGGTGGGGAGCACGGTCCGCATCGACGGGGGCAGCCCCGGCTACCTGCGCGCCTCTGGGATCGCTCAGGGCCAGGAGAACGCCACCTCCTACCGGCTGGGTGCCCAGCTGCTCCAGCGGGGGCAGTGGGCCGATCTGAGCGACGGCACCGATCACTCCGCGGTGATACCGCTCGCCCCTGTGGGCGCCCAGGACCTGGCCACCGACACCGTCACCCTCACCGGGCGGCTGGACCGGCAGATCGCCCCCAGGGCCTTCCTCTCCCTCTCGGGCGGCTACTCGGAGGGGCTGACCGAGTTCCACTCCCTCGGGGTGCTGGGCGACTACTTCTTCGATTTCCAGCACTTCTACCTACGCACGGACGTCTCGCGCGGGCCGGTCCACCTGCGCGCCTTCTGGAACCGCGACCGGGGCACCACCGGTCCCTGGCTCCAGCGCATGGGCGCCTCCCGCGAGATGCTCACCTTCGTCGACAACGACATCGCCGACCTGGAGCTGGAGGGCTCCAAGGTGCTCCACACCGGCGCGGTCACCCACAGGCTCCAGGGGGGAGCGGGGCTGCGGTTCAAGGACGTGGGCTTCGGCTACCTGAAGGGCGACGGGTACATCCAGGAGCTGCACCAGAGCCTGTTCTTCTCGGAGGAGGCCAGCCTGGAGCGCCTGAAGCTGGTGGGCACGGTCCGCGCCGACCACCACCCGCTGCTCGATCTGCAGCAGACCCTCTCGCCGCGCGGGGCGCTGATCTTCAGGGTCGCCGACCGCACCGCCCTCAGAGCGGGGGTCGGCTCCTCGTTCCGAGAGATGAACTTCATCGAGTCCTACCTCGACATGACCCTCCCCACAGGAGTGGAGGGGACCTTCGTTCAGGACCGGGGGGACCTGAGCCTGGCTCCAGAGCGGGTGCTCACCGCCGAGGTGGGCCTGCACGACGAGTCCACCCTCTACCACACCGCCGACGTGAGCCTGTACGTCAACAGGGTGCAGGACCTGATCGGCCTGGAGCCGGTCACCCCCGAGCTGCACCTGCTCGACGCGGAGCGCAGCGGATACCTGGTGGGCACCACCGGCTTCTCCAACCACCCCGAGGTCTACACCGGGGCGGGGCTGGAGGCGGAGGCGCGGCTGTTCCCCCTGGACGGGCTCGATCTCTACGGCAACGTCGCGCTGGAGTCGATCTCGGTGAGCGACGGGGTCGACCGCTGGCGGGACCGCTCCACCTCGCAGGTGAAGGTCAACGGCGGCGCGATGTACCGGGCCCCGCGCTACCTGGTCGCCTCGGTCGACGCGAGCTTCGTGTCAGCTCAGACGTGGGAGCTACGCGACTTCGACGAGGCGGGCCAATTGGTGGTGGTGGCCCACGAGCTGCCCGCCCGCACCCTGCTCTCTGCCAGGGTGGGGGTGCAGCCCTTCCAGGACGAGGAGCTGGAGCTGTCCCTCTCCGGCTGGAACCTCCTCCAGCTGCTGGGCGCGGAACCGATCCGCGAACACCCCACCGCCCCCCCCCTTCAGCCGATCGTCTACGGCAGCCTCTCCTACGGCTTCTGAGGTCCCCATGCTGCTCCTCGCCCTCGCCGCCTGCGCCTACCAGGCTCCCCCCGATACAGGCGCTGAGCCCTTCGGGAACGCCCTCACCGGCTCGCTGGTCTTCTTTGGCGACCAGGCGCCTGGCGACGCGATCGTGTTCGTCACCCCCGCCGCCGCGCCCATGCCCCCCCAGGGGACCGGGCGCCCGATCACCTTCGCCGCGGTGCCCGCCGAGGCCTTCACCGTGGGCGAGGGCCTTCCCTCCGCCCCGTGGGGGGTCTCCGAGCTGCCCGACGGCGCCTACACCGTCACGGCCCTGGTCGACATGGACCGCGACTTCCACCCCCTCGCGCTGCCCTCCCCCTTCGCCGGGGGATCGGGGGCGCTAGCGGGGGCCACCTGCGGGGACTGGGTGGGCGCCTACCCCGCCGCTGAGGGCGGGCTGGCCGAGGTCGAGGTAACGGGCGGCGCCTGGGTAGACGAGCTCCCGGTGCTGCTCACCACCGCGCTCAGCACCGAGCGGCCCGCGTTCACCCTGGCGGCGGCGCCCCTCTCGCGCAGCGCGGCGGCGGCGGGGGAGCTGCAGGGGATGAGGGTGGAGAGCACCCCGATCTACACGTCCGTACCCACCTCGGAGGGCACCACCTTCGCCTACACCCTCCAGGGGGAGGAGTCCCCCTCGGCCAGGTGCAGGGTGTCCTTCCTGGTCCACGCGGTGGACGCGGACGGGGACGGGGCGGTGGACGCGCGGGCCGACCTGCCCACCCTGCCGGACCTGTGGCCCAGGGTGGGGCTGAGCTACCTGGGCACCCCCGAGGATGACGACGGTGACGGCGTCGCGGAGCGGTACACCGCGGGGCTGAGCGAGGGGGAGAGCTGGTCGGGCCTCGCGACGGTGAGCCCCGCCCTGCTCGCCGAGCTGCCGGTGGGGAGCCCCACCCTCCGCACCTCGCTCGACCTGCTGTGGGTGCCGGTGGGCCTCCACACCGCGGACGGCGCCACTACCGTCGTACAGGACCCGCACCAGCTCCCCCCCGGGGCCTGGGCCATCACCCTGATCGAGGAGACGGGGCAGGTCTGGACCCTCCCCAACGCCCTCGCGGGCCTGCCCTCCAACCACCCCGACTACGACCCGATCCTCCAGGGCGCGACCCTGGTGCTGGAGTGAGCGCCCCCTGGGAGGAGGAGGCCCAGGCCCTCCGCGCGCAGGCCCCGTCCAGCCTCTTGTTTCTCTGCGTCGCCAACTCGGCCCGCTCCCAGCTCGCAGAGGCCATCGCCCGCCACCTGGCGCCGCCGGGGGTGTCGGTGCAGTCCGCCGGCTCCGTCCCCACCGCTCCGCGACCCGAGGCGCTGGCGGTGCTCCACGAGGCCGGTATTCCCCACCGCTCTGCCAGGTCCAAGGGGCTGGACGAGGTGGACCCCGCGGTGGAGGTGGTGATCACCCTCTGCGCCGAGGAGGTGTGCCCCCTGTGGCTCGGCTCCGGACTGCGCCTCCACTGGGGCCTGCCCGACCCTGCCGGGGGCGGCATGGACGCCTTCCGAGCCACCAGGGATGAGCTGCTCCGCCGCCTGGCGGTGGTCTTCGGCGCGACGTGAGCGAGGCGCTGCGCGAGGCGCTGGTGGGGCACCTGCTGCCCCGCAGCTTCGCCCCCGGCACCCACCTGTGGCGGGAGGGCTCCCGCGAGGGGATGCTGGTGCTGCTGGACCAGGGCAGCGTGCGCGCCTACCGCACGGTCCAGGGCGAGCGTGAGGTCCCGATCTACCAGTTCGGTCCCGGTGATCTGTTCGGATTCATGCCCCTGCTCGACGGGGACCCCTACCCCGCCAGCGCCGTGTGCGTGGAGGCGGTGCGGGCCCGCACCCTCTCGCGCGAGGCCCTCGACGGGCTGCTGACGCGGCAGCCCGCGTTCGCCAGGGTGCTGCTCTCGGCCCTGTCGCTGCGCCTGCGGGGCGCCTTCGCGCAGATCGAGCTGCTCAGCACCAGGGGCGCGACCTGCAGGGTCGCCGCCACCCTGGTCGCGATGGTGCCGCCGAGTGGGCCTCAGCCGGTGCTGGTCCAGCTCCCGGTCAGCCACAGGGAGCTGGCGGAGGCGCTGAACCTCACGGCCCCGACCCTGTCGCGGGCGCTGGCGGAGCTGGAGTCCTGCGGCGCGGTCCACCGGCTGGGGGCGGGGCGCTACCAGGTGCTGCGGCGGGACCTGCTGCTGGAGCGGGCGCGGCTCAGCGAGGGCGCGGCGCTGGGGCCAGTGCTGTAGCGCAGAGCGCCCCGAATTGTCGCTCGACAAGGCGCGGGCCCGAGGGACGGGCGAGCTTCTCTCACACCCTGGAGGTCCCCGTGATCGATCCCAACGACTACCTCGACGCCGCCCTGCTGCTCCACGGCCACAGGTGCCCCGCCATGCCGCTCGGGCTGCGCGCTGGCGCCGCAGCGATGGAGCTGCTGGGGGTGGAGCGCTCGGGCGGCAAGACCCTGGAGGCGATCCTGGAGCTGGGCGACGGGCACTGCGCCCACTGCTTCGCGGACGGGGTGCAGATGATCACCGGCTGCACCTTCGGGAAGGGGAACATCCGCAAGCTCGGCTACGGCAAGTTCGGCCTCACCCTGGTGGATCGCCAGACCGGGCGCGCGGTGCGGGTGGTGCCCAGGGCGGAGGCGCAGCTCCAGAGCAAGCAGACCCCGTTCTTCACCGAGTACCGGATGAAGGGCATCTCCCCTACCGAGGTGCCCCAGGCGGTGGTGCAGCCCCTGATCGACAAGGTGATGGCCGCCCCGGCGGAGGCCCTGCTCCGCTTCGGCGAGATCACCGCCTGGGAGGTGGTGGGCGGCGACGAGACCTTCGGCTCCTTCGTCTGCGCCCGCTGCGGCGACATGGTGGTGGACCGCTACGCCCGTGTCGTGAACGGTCATACCGTGTGCATACCCTGTGAGGCCGCGCTACACGCCCCCGCATGACCCTCCTCACCGCCGGCCTGCTCACCTTCGCGGTCACCACCGCCCTCACCGTCGCCGGTGTGGGCGGGGCCTTCGTGCTGATCCCGATCTTCCTCGCCCTGGGGATCGAGCTGCACACCGCCATGGCCACCGCGCTGCTCCTCAACGCGATCGCGACCAGCGCCGCCTCGGTGCGCTATGTGCGCAGCGGGCTGGTGGCCTGGTCGGTGACGCTGCCGGTGCTGATCTCGGCCACCCTCACCTCCCCCTTCGGCGCGCACATCAGCGTGAACATGGACCGCACGTCCCTCCTGTGGGGCTTCGTGGTCTTCCTGATCTTCGCCTCGGGGATGATGCTCCTCTACCGACCCAAGGCCCGCGAACGGCAGATCAGCGGGGTCGCCCTCGCGGGGCTCGGGGTGACGGTGGGGGCGCTCGCGGGGTTCGTGGGGGGGCTGCTCGGGGTAGGCGGCGGGCTGCTCATCGCCCCGGCCCTGGTGCTGCTGGGGCTACCGCCCAAGCGGGCCTCGGCCACCAGCACCTTCGCGGTGATCTTCTCGTCGCTGTCGGGCTTCGCGGGGCACGCGACCCTCAAGGGGATGGACCTTCCCCTGCTGAGCGTCACCGCCGTCGGCTCGGTCAGCGCCGCACTGCTGGGCTCCTGGCTGATGACCGAGCGCCTCCGCGGGGAGCAGATCAAGCCCCTGCTGGGGGTGCTGCTGCTGGGGGTGGCGGCGCGCATCGCCTGGACCCTGGTCTACCCCGGCTGACGAATTACCGACGGCCTCCTGGCCGCCGCAGAGGGGGCGTCCGCGAGGAGGCCCGCAGGGCCGGGGAAGAAGGTCCTGGACGGCGCTGGAGCGCAGGTCAGCGGGAGGGCGCACCGAGCTAGAGGAGGTTCCGAATCGAGCGACTACGATGTTGACATTCATCGCGGGTAGTTGCACGACCGGTCTCGCTCGGACCGAAGCTCCTGCCTGCGTGACCGGGCGCTCCCCCCGCGCCGGAGGCCCCCCGCATGACCCTCCTGGGCGAGACGATGATCAAGGCCCTCGAATCAACCCTCTCGCGCCGCGAGAGCTGCGGATGAGGGCGGAGAACGAGACCTCGAGCGGCCGGGTTCAATCGTCGAACAGGACGATCCTCAGGAGGCTCTGGTGTGGATCCGGGGCCAGCCTCGGGCGGGGAGCAGGGCGCGGGCCTCCCCCCGCTACCTGCGGCGGGCGTGGTCGAGCACCAGCCAGATGGCGTGGATCAGCCCTGGCACGTACCCCAGGAAGGTCAGCAGCAGGTTCAGCCAGAAGTGCAGGCCGAAGCCCACCGTGAGGAAGGCGGCGACTGGGGGAAAGAAGATCGCCAGCAGGATGCGGAGGACGTCCATGAGGGCCCCTGGGGTGGTGGTGTAGTCTACTGCGGCGCGGGTGGTGCCAGCGAGCCCTCCGCCAACAGGTAGCCCCGCTCCTCTGGAGCGAGCTCCCAGTGGGTCGGCTCGGTGAGCAGGTACCTGAGGCTCCACCAGGTAGCGGGGAGCTCACCGAGGTCGAGCCGCAGCGCGGTGTTCCCCGCGGCGTCCGGGACCGGCATCCGCCCGTCGTACACCTCGCGGAAGTCGGCCCCCATGCCGGTGACGCTCCTCCCGATCACCCTGCGGGCCAGCAGCCCCCGCGCATCACCCAGCTCCAGCACCAGCTGCCGGTACGGGTCTCCCGTGGGGAAGCGGTGGCCCACGCCGCTCGCGGAGATCTCCGCCACCACCACCTGCCCCTCGCGCCGCACCTCGGCGCGGATGCTGGAGCGGACCGCGTCGGAGTGGGCACCGGGTACCGCGTGGGCGTCGTGACAGTCGGTGCACTGGGCGGCGCCGGTCCATGCAGCGTGCTCCAAGCCGGTGGTCTGGACCCAGGCGTCGCCCCCCGGGGCGGTGAACTGGTGGCAGCCCACGCAGACCTCGGTGCCCAGGTCCGGCGCTCGAACGATGGGGTGGGCGAGGCGGGCACGGAGACCAGGGCGCGTGGCGGACTGGACCACCCCGTCTGCCAGGTGGCAGGTCTCGCAGCTCACCCCCGGGACCCGCGCGCTCAGGTCGGCGCCCAGCACCAGCTCCCCCGCTGAGAGCCCGTCGGCGCCCGGCGCGATGGCCTCGCGCTGCGCCGGTGAGGGGGCGTGGCACTCCAGGCACCACCGATCGGGGAAGCGCCGCCACGCCGCCTGAAAGGGGGCGCTGGAGAAGGACTGAGCGTGCCGCGAGCCCTCGTGGTGGGTGTCGGTGTGGCAGTCCGTGCACTCACCCGCGAGGGCGACACCGAGCAGCAGGGCGATCATCTGGTCCGCCCGCTGGTGCGCCGCGAGGTACCGGGCGCGGCCGGGGAGGGCTCGCCGCGCAGGGCGACGCCCCCCTCAGAGGAGGGGTCCCCCGAGGACTTCGAGGGATGGGGGCCTGCGGGAGGCGGGGCGTGCATCAGCGCTCCTGGGTTGCGCTGTCCCTAACCCGCGGGTGGAGCGCTGCGCGAGCCGGGAGCCCGACCGCGGCCAGGGCCCAGAGCTCCCCAGGGGCCGCCCCGCCGCCGACCTGCGCCCTACAGCCCGGCGCTCAGGGCACCACCACCACCCGGTAGCGCCGCGTCACCGGCCCGTCGATCGCCAGCGACACCCCCGCCACCTCCACCGTCCCCTGCGAGAGGGTCTGCTCCACCTCCCCGGGGCCCTCCGGCAGCCCCTGGGGGCGGTACGAGGTGCCGTCGCCCTCGACGAATTCCCCGCCCCCGCCGAACAGATAGACAACCCTCGCCCCATCCACGGCGCTCAGGTCCAACACCTCGGGGTCGTCCACCTCGACCAGGGTGTCAGGCACCTCGGCAAAGACCGGCACGGTGGTTCCCGCCGCGGCGAAGACCGGGATGTGGTCGAGCGGCGCGTCGAAGACCCCGCTGGTGGCCGGCTCCAGCGTCCACCAGTCGTACCAGCGCACCTGGTCGGGGAGGTCCACCTGTAGCGCGCGCGCACCGCCCTCCAGCACAGGCGCCACCAGCAGGCTGTCTCCCAGCAGCCACGCGTCGCGGCGCCCCCAATCGTCCCCGTAGCGGAAGGCGACGGGGAGCAACATCGGGACCCCCTCCTCCGAGGCGCGCCGCGCGAGGCCGTAGCGGTAGGGCCACAGCCTGGTGTGCTCCCGCGCCAGGCGGGTCCAGTGGGCGAGGGTCTCCGCGTCACGGTCGAACTGCCAGCACTCCAGGTCCTCGGTGCCGTGGTGGGTCCGGAGGATCGGTGAGAAGGCGCCCAGCTCGGCCCAGCGGAACCACAGCTCCTTATCGGAGGGCCCCACCCCGAAGGTCTGGTAGCCCGCCACGTCGTGGGTGAAGACCGGCACCCCGCTCGCCGCGAGGCCCACCCCCATCGACACCACCGAGGGCAGCCCGTCGTCGGGCAGGAAGGAGGTGCTCTGGTCGCCACCCCACACCACCGGCACCACACCCCCGGTGCGGGCCCAGCCCGACCGGACAAAGAAGGTCGCGTCGCGATCCGCGAGCAGCTCGGCGTTGAGCTCCTGCCAGAGCAGGGGGTACAGGTTGTGGACCTCCCAGGGGTCCTCGCCCGAGGCGAGCACCGCGTCGGTGGGGAGCCACTCGGCGAAGTCCGCCATCCACCCGTCGAAGCCCAGGTCGAGCGCCGCCTGCATCCGCGCCGCGGCGAAGTCCCACGCCGCTGGCTCGGTGAGGTCGAGCATCGTCTCCGGCACGAAGGCCGGGCCGGTGAAGCGGTACGGCGCTCCGTCCGCGTCTCGGATCACCACCCCAGCCTCCACCGCCTCGTCGTACACCGCGGTGCCGCTGCGGAGGAAGGTGTTGAAGTAGGCGAGCCACTTGAAGCCCGCAGCCTCCAGCTCGTCCGCCAGCGCCGCGGTGTCCGGGTAGATCGCCTCGTCCGCGGTCCACTCGCCCCCCAGCGAGTAGCCGTAGACCGTGTCCTCGCCCCCCTTCCAGTCCTCGGTCCAGATCACCGACGAGGGCGCCCCAGCCCCTCTCAGCGTGGCGGCCACCTCGCGCACCCTGTCGGCCCCCCGGATGGCGTCATTCCACGGCCCGAACACCCACGGCGGCGCCAGCGGCGGCCTGCCGGTCTGGGCGGTGAGCGCCTGCAGCACCTCCACAGGCCCGGGCTCCGCGAAGATCACCACCCGCGCGCCGCGCCCCCAGCTCTGGAGCGAGAAGCGCCCTGGATCGGTGGCGCACAGGTCCAGGTCCACCCGCTCGGGCACGTCGAACAGCAGGCCCTGCGCCCTGTGGGGCCTGAGCAGGAAGGGCACCGGGAGGGAGGCGGCGTGACGGGTGCCCCTGGCGAACCAGTCCTCCCCCTGCTCCTCGGTGGTGGACTTTCCAATGCCCGGCTCGCTCACCCAGAGGGGGAAGGCCTGGCCCACGTGATCCACGTCCATCGCGTGCCCGCCCGCGCCCATGAAGTGGTCGTCCGCGTCGCAGGCGGCGGAGAGGGAGGTGCGGTTCACGGTGAGCGCATCCCCGACCACCTCCAGCGCCAGATCGGCACCCGCGGTGAGCGAGAGGGTGAGGGTCCCCACGCTGTGCCCGTCGGCATCGAGGAGATCGACGAGCACCGGCGCGACCTCCCGCCCGTGGACCCTCCCGAAGGAGGCCACCTCCGCGCGCTGCGCGTCATCATCCTCAAAGAGGAACGAGCCCAGGCGCATCTCCGCCTGATCGGTGCCCTGGCCGAACGCGAGGCGCGCGTCGGTGAGCACCTCGCCGTAGGCCAGGTGAGACACCTGGAGCTGCCCCCCCTCGAGGGTGAGGTCCCAGGGGCCGAGGGCGACCCGCTGCGCCGACGGCGAGCAGGCGAGGAGGCTGAAGAGGAGGGTCGGGGTCATGGGGGGATTGTGGCGGAGGGAGAGCGTGGAGGCAAGGCCTGTAGCGCTGGCGGTAGCGAGCGGCCGAGGCCAGCCCCCAGGACCTGCCCACGCGGATCGGTGAGACCCCAGGTGGGGTGAGGCTCCACCGCGTTCCCGAGGACCGAGGGTTCCGGGCCGACGAGGACGAAGACCTCTCCGCGGCTCCACCGCGTTCCCGAGGACCGAGGCCGTCAGCGCCTGGCGCTGCGTCGGCCTGAGCGGGCTGGACGGAGGGTTGACGGCGAGGGTCTCCAGCCCCCGATCACACCGAAGACACCCGATACACAGCGGCGCGATGGGCGATGGCGAGGCGTCCGCCGGGGGACCGTTCAGGGGTCTCGTGCTCCCTCTCCACCGACGCCTCGCCGCGCTGCCAGAGATCCCGTGCGCCTTTCCCGAACACACCGGGTCATCGCTGGCCTCCACCAGCGCTCCGTCGCACCCGCGGGTTCCGGATCGCTGGCCCGAGCACGCCGAGGGCGTTGTCGGCCGCTCGCCTGCGTCGGTCGCCTACGAGCGCGCGCTTGCCTCCTCCTGCCCCTCCACGGACCTCAGCGCTCCACCCGTGGGGGCTCCAAGGCACCGCATCCGACCGGTGGTTCAGGGGTGGCTGTGCCACGAGGAACGGTAGACCGAGCCCTCTCACTGGACGGACCGCTTGGTTCGCGACAATCGGGAGAGTACGGGAGGGCAAGGAGGCGGCGAGCCTCTCCCACGGGACCGGACGGCCAGACCTTGGCCCTTGGGTGAACCGCTGGATCGCGTGGGTCCTCGGGCCGGCACAGAGGCACCGACGCGGCGTCCCCCCGGTCCCTCAGCGCCGCAGGTCGCCGCGGCCCTGAGCCTCGCGGAGTCGATGAGCCCCCTCCCCCCGTCCACAGGCTCGGCACGGGCCCTGAGCAGCAGGGCGGCGTGGAAGATCGGGGGATCGCACAGCGGCGAGGGGACCTCCGGGGTCGAGAGGACGCCTCGCGCCGACCCGCGCGCCGCGGGTGGGAGGCGACCCCCGACACGGCGGGCGGCTCAGGGGTGTCGCGCCGGGTCCACCGCCGCGATGAAGCCGGCGACGTCGTCCAACTGCAGCAGGAGCCGCGCACCGCTCCGGCGCAGTCCGAACAGGCCGCGGACCTCCACCGGCCGGTCGAGCACCAGCCGCACGTCGGGGGACCCTAGCACCACCAGCGACAGGTCCTCCGGGGTGGGGTCGCCGCTCACCCGCTCCACCGCGCGCACCCGGATCAGGTGGAGCTCCGCCCGCCAGCGGAGCCCTACCCGCAACCGGAGGGTCGAGCCGTCGACCAGCGAGGGGTGCAGGCGGAGCCCCTGCAGATCGCCAAGCACCCACACCACCCCGTACAGGTGCAGGGCGGTCATCACCAGCGCGGCCCGCGGGTAGCCGGCGTCGGCCAGGAACAGGTGCAGCGCCCCCCCCTCCACCAGCGAGAGGGCGATCAGCGCCCCGGCGAGCACCGCCCACCCCGCCTCCCTGTGGTGGGTGAAGGCCACCGCCCCGCCGGGCACCCGCGCACGGCGGAACCACCCGATCAGCGCGAGCCCGATCACCTCCACCTCCAGCCGCACCGCGCTCGCGAGGCGCGGCGACTCCAGCGCCGCGGCGAGGCCGCGCTCTACCGCGTCTCCACGCGGCTGCCCCTCGGCCAGGGCCACGCGAGCCTCCCGCACCAGCACCCGCAACCGCGACAGCGCCAGCACCCCCGCCGCCAGCTCGGCCAGCGCCCCCAGCGCCAGCACCAGGCCGGTCTGCGCCGGCACCAGCGCCGCGGTGAGGGCCACCCCCACCAGGAGCACTGGCCCCGCTGTCCAGCCGGGCAGCCCGCCGATCCGCAGGCCTACCGCCCAGTGCACCGCCAGGGCGGTGAGCACCAGGTCCACCGCCACCGCCGGCCCCATCACGCCGGGGGAGGCCGCATAGAGCCCAGCGCGCACCACCAGCAGCGAGGCCCCCCAGAGACACAGGAGCAGGGCGAGGTCGAGGAGCTGGGCGGTGCGGGGCATGGGATCCTCGGTGGGAGCGCGCCAGCGCTGGAGGGCGCGGCCACACGACCCCGATAACCCCCCGAGCCCGGTGGTCCCCACGCCCCAAGCCAGCGCCTGCCCAGGGGACGCGGAGCCGGACGCGGCGAGACCGCTCCTTTCGGAGCGACGGCGACGCGCCAGCCCCCTGATGACACCACCTGTCACCCCCCTCACCGCGCGCCGCGGATCGGGTTACGCTGCGCCGGTTCTTCCCCTCTCCATCGAGCATCGGAGGTCGACGTGGCGCAGAAGGCGAGGATCCTCATCGTAGAGGACGACGAGACCATCGGCGCGGGGCTGGTCACCGCGCTGGAACACGAAAACTACAACGCCGTGCTGGTAGACAACGCTGAGGACGGCGTCACCCAGATGCTCGCCGAACCGGCCAGCCTGGTGATCTCCGACATCATGCTCCCGGGCATGAGCGGGCTGGAGATGATGCAGCAGATCAAGCGCACCCACCCTCAGGTGCCGGTGATCATGCTCACCGCTCGCACCGACGAGATCGACCGGGTCATGGGCCTGGAGATGGGCGCCGACGACTACGTCACCAAGCCCTTCTCGGTGCGAGAGGTGGTGGCCAGGGTCAAGGCCCGGCTGCGGGACCACAACATCGACGTGTCCACGCCGAAGTTCTACACCTTCGGGGACGTGGAGGTGGACCTCTCGCGCCGCACCCTCGTCAAGGCTGGGGACGCCAGCCGCCTCACTACCCACGAGGCGGGCACCCTCGCCTACCTGATCGCCCACAGGGGCCAGGACGTGAGCCGCGACGAGCTGCTGGAGAACGTCTGGGGCTACACCGTGAGCTACTCCACCCGCACGGTGGACAACCAGATCCTGAAGCTCCGCAAGAAGATCGAGGACACACCCGCAGAGCCGCGCCATATCCTCACCGTGCACGGCACGGGCTACAGGTTCGAGCCTTGAGCACACACCTCGACCCAGAGACCCTCTCTGAGCTGCTGGAGTCCCTCTCCGATCCGGAGGAGGCCAAGCGGACGATGCGGCGCATCCAGCCCCTTAGGGGGGTGAGGGGCGTGTCGCTCGCGGAGGTCAACCAGATCGCCATCGCCACCTGGGAGGAGACCCCGCCCACCCTGGGCGTGGACGACGAGGGGCTCTCCGAGCTGTTCTCCGCCGCCTGGGAGGACGGGCTGGTCGCGATCGGCCTGCTCGCCGCCGCGGGCCTCTCTGACCCCGAGGGGGCGTTGGACCTGGCGGAGGAGTGGGCCACCCGCACCGACGACGTGGAGACCGCCGACGTGCTGGGCGCGCTGGTGGTTGGCCCAGCCTGCATCGCGCTGGGCAAGCCCCTCACCTCGCTGGCCTGCCTGCACAATTCCCGCGCCGCCGCCCGCCGGATCGCGGTGGTCGCGGGGCTGGCCTACACCCCCTGGACCCTGTCGGGGCCGGGCACGGGGCCGCTGCGCACCAAGCTGGGCGAGAAGGACCTACGCTTCGTAGAGACCCCCGATCACCGCGCCATCGCGGCAATCCTCGGCTCGGTCATCCGCGACGAGGCCCCGCAGCTCCGCAAGGCCGTGCGGCGGCTGCTCACCGAGTGGCACCGGTACGCCCCGGAGGAGGCCACCGAGTGGGTGCTGCGCTTCCCCGGCGGGGTGCCGAAGATGATCAGTGAGGTGGTGCTGCCCAAGCCCAAGCGCAAGCCGAGACGCAGGCGGTGAGCGGCTGGCTCCACCTGGGGCTGGGCTGCGCCCTGGTCTCCACCCACACCGACGTGCGGTGGGAGGACGCGGGCTGGACCGAGACGGTGGAGGCGGAGATCCTCGCCACCGACGATCGCTGCGACGGCGCCAGCCTCGACCTCGAGCCCGGGGTGCGCCTGAGCGAGGAGCGGGCCACCGCCATCCTGTGGGACGACACCAAGGTGCCCCTGCCACAGACCCGGTGGGAGCGCACCCTGCGCGACGAGACCGGGCGGGGCGCGGTGCGGGTGTTCGCCCCCGAGCTGCACCAGGGCGCGAGGCTCCGGCTGGAGCTGGAGCGCCACCTGCCTGGGGCGGAGCCCTGGGAGGCGCGCGGCGAGACCACGGCGGTGATCGACCTGCCCAAGGGGGTGAGCGCCACCCTTAGCGGCGAGCCGGTGCGGGGGCGGAGGGTTCGCCTGAGCGACCCCCAGGACACCCTCCGCCTGACCCCGCCGGAGGAGGTGCCCGCCCTCCTGGTCGCGCCCCACCTCGATCTCGAGGGGGCACCGGTGACGCTGGCGGCGACCCGCACGATGGTTATCCCCAGGGGTGCCCCGCTGGTGCGCCTGATGCCAGGCCAGGGCTCCTGGGTGGAGGGCGAGGACGCCCTGCGCTTCTCGGCCGACAGCCGCAGGGGGCTGATCCTCCCGCTGCCGCCCGGTCACTCGGGCCTCTCGTGGGAGGGCTCGCTGGTGGAGCGCGGCGGCGCGGTGGTGGAGCGGGACGACAGCCTCGCGATCAGCGCGCCCCCTGGCGAGGTGGCGCTCACCGTGCGCTGGACCGCCCCGGACGCGACCGCCTGGGGCACCGCGCCCCAGGTGCAGGGCGCCGAGGTGCAGCTCCAGGTGCTCGCACCGCAGGGCGAGGTCCGCTGGGACGGGGACGCGGGCTGGTGGCTGGCCTCGTGGGACGACCAGCAGGTGCTGCCTGGACGCGAGGCCCTCACCACGGCGCTAGACGCCCGCTTCCGAGCCGCCGCGGTGGCTCAACCCGGCCTCCCCCTCACCCTCAAGGGGGCGCCCCCCGGCGAGGAACTGGCCGCGGCCCTGCGCCCCGCCCTGTGGCAGCGGGTGCGCGTAGTGCAGCTCCCCGAGGACCCCCGCCGCCCGCGACCGCTGCTCCAGGCCCGCAGATCCGGGGTGATGAGCCCGGTGGAGGCCACCCTCACCCTGTGGGCCTTCGCCCTGCAGGGGCGGATGCGCGCCGACTGGGCCCTGGTCCACCCCAGCGGCGCGGGCACCGCGGGCGAGGTGATCCCCGCCGGCTTCGACGAGGGGCTGGTGCGGGTGGACTGGGGCGCGGGGCCGTTCTGGATCGACCCCAGCTGCCCGGTGTGCGCCCCATTTGAGGTGCGGCCCTGGCTGGAGGACGCCCCCTCAATCGGCGCCCCCACCCCTCCCCTCTCCCCGGGGCGATGGGCGGTGGAGGAGTCCGAGGAGGGGGTCCGCTGGCTCCTGTCTGGTCCCCCCGCCCTGGCCCTGCGCCTGGCCCTGGCCCAGGTGCCGGGGGAGGAGCAGCGCGCCTGGCTCGCCGCGCGCGTCGGGGGCGAGGGGGCGGAGCTGCTGGAGGTGTCAGGCCTCGATCAGCCCGGCTACGCCGTGTGGATCGCGACCACCGGCCAGTCCCCGACGGACCCGCTGCGCCTGACCGGAGCGCTGGAGGACCGCTGGATGGGCACCAGGAGCTGGTCCCGGCCCGGCGCCTGCGAGCGCGCCCGCGAGGCCACCGCGGACTACGCCTACACCCGCGCCTGCGAGGGCGGGCGCGTTGAGGAGACCCTGCACCTGAAGGATCGCTCCCTGAGCCCGCTCCCGCCCGAGCTGGCAGCGGCGCGACGGCTGCGCCCCCTCTCCCGCTGAGGTGCCCAGCGGGGCGAGCGGGCACCGGCTCGCTGGCCGGCTCCGAGTCGCTCTGGCCTCTCGACGCGGACCCTGGTTCCTACGCTCGTCACGAATACAGGCAGGCTTCTTCCCCGGGGAACGACGACCACGCGCCGAC
>JAFGVK010000192.1 GCA_016938035.1 Deltaproteobacteria bacterium
CCGTTCAACCGCAGAAAAGCCCGGCCGAGCGACGCTCTCGGCCCCCGTGCGTGGTCAGGGCCGAGGCCTTTCTGCTGAGCGTTTCCAGGTCGCCAGGTCTCCAGGTCGCCAGGTCGCCAGGTCGCCAGGTCTCCAGGTCTCCAGGTCGCCAGGTCTCCAGGTCTCCAGGTCGCCAGGTCTCCATGTCGCCAAGTCGCCAGCTCGCCAGGTCTCCAGGTCTCCAGGTCTCCAGGTCTCCAGGCTCGGTGGCGCTCCAGCGGTGAGCGCCTCGGGGGCGAGGCCGCCGGCGGCACCGGTCCATCAGCCGGGCCGGCTCACAGGACGCGCTTCATCCTTTCGGTGGACCCCTCCGATGACCTCGCTCGTCAAACCTGCCAGACCGTAACCGGGCGCCGAGGGCCTCGGCGTGTCGGCGTGTGAAAGCCGTTTCATATGGAACAACTTTCGTTTGTGCGCGACGCGCGCAGGAACAAGGACACGCGTCGACAGGCCCGCGACTGCGGTGCCCCGCAGGCGTCGCCCCTCCCGCGTCAAGGCCGACCGACGAAGCCCTCGGGGGGGCGCGTCCGCGGGGTCCGATGCTGTAGGGTTGGTGGGGAAGGAGGGGGCGTTCGGAGCACGCCTCGGCGTCTGGAGGGCCGCCGCTCGGCCCGTACGGAGGGGCTGGATCTGCGGGGCCGGTGACCTGTCCGGCACTTCGCGCTATGGTGAAGATCCACCCAGGAGCGCTCATGATCCGCGTCGCTGGTCTGCTGCTCGCCCTGGTCCTCTGCGCCTGCGGGGGCCCGAGGGCCACCTGGGAGCTGGAGGTGGTGAGGGGAGACCCCGCCGAGGTGGGGGAGGCGCTAGGGCAGCGCCTTGGGCCTAGGGTCTCGGTGCTGCAGGAGGGGTCCAGCCTCACGGTAGAGGGGCCCGCCGCGCTGATGCTCCCCGAGCGCCTGGCGCCGGGGGTGCTCTCGCTCTGGCTAGCGCCGAGGGAGGGCTGTGAGGCCTGTGTGACCCTCCGGCCCGCAGCGACGAGCGACGAGCGCGCGCCGGTGAGGGTCCGCAGCCCGGCCCTGGAGGCAGCCCTGGAGGTCGTGGAGGCAGCGGCGTCGCTGGATGCGCAGGGGCTCCCGGTGGTCACGGTGGAGCTGTCCCCGGGTGCTGCGGCGCGCTTCGCGCAGCTCACCGCCGCGCACGTAGACCAGCGGGTGGCGCTGGCGGTGGACGGGGCGGTGATCCTGGCCCCGGTGGTGCGGGGGGCGGTGGAGGGAGGGACGCTCTCGCTCTCGCTTGGGGTAGGCGCCACCGAGGCGCAGGCCGCCAGGCTCGCGGAGGTGCTGCGCGGGCCCCCGCTGGGGGGCGAGGTGGTGCTGCGGAAGTCGAGGCCTGAGGATGAATGAACTGGTTGGGCTTGGAGGTCCTGTGGTAGCGATGCGGTGGCTCGTGGAGGGTGGTCCGATCGCCCTGGTGATGGTCGCGGGGCTCCCGGTGGGCCTGCTGGTGGCGCTCGCGGTGGGGGGGGCGCTGCTCGCCAACCGGCGGGTGCCCCCGCTGGTGCCGGTGGGGCTGTTGTTGGTCCCGGTGCTGCTTGGCCTGGTGTCGGGGGGCATCGCCGCGCACGGCGTCGCTGAGGCCACGGCTCAGGTGGCACCTGACCTGCGCATGGCGGTCTACGCCGCGCGGGTCTCGCAGCACCTCAGCGCGGGTCTGATCCCCGCGGTGGTGCTCGCCCTCCCGATCCTGCTGGCGCTCCTCCTCACCGCGGTCGCGGGGGTGCTGCGGGGCCCGCGGAGGATCGCGCTGCCGCTCCTGGCGCTGGGCCTCACCGTCCCCCTGGCGCTCCTGCCGCTTGGGGGAGCGGTGTTGGCCGAGGGGGTGCTCTCCCTCGGTCTGCTCAGGGCGGCGGTGTATGCCCTGGCGGGCACGCTGGTGGCCCTGGGGCTGGCCGGCAAGGACCGGGGAAATTCCGCCCCCTGCGCGGGGGCCACCGGGGCGCTGCTGCTCCCCTTGCTGGTGGGCCCTGGCGAGCTAGCGGTGGTCAGCGGGGGCCTGGCTCAGGTCTTTGACGCCATGGCCTACATCAGCCCCGAGAGCAGGGACGCGCTGCTGCACAGGGGCATGGAGGTCATCGACGGGCAGGTGGTGTGGGCCTGGATCACCCTGGCGGTGTCGTGGGGCTTTGTCGGGCTGGGGCTGGTGGGGGGCATGGACCGTGGGGCGCGTGGCGCTGCCCTGTTGGTCGCTGCGGCGCTGGCGGTGGGGCTGCCCGCCCTGGCGTTGGGCCTGCACGCGGGCTCGCTGCTGCTGCAAGCGCCAGTGTAGCGCGGCGGCCGCGTACACCCCCCCGTCGCCCAGCGGGGGCGGCCCGTGGCGTCCGCCCGTCGCCGGACACCGGCTCCACGCGCCCCCTCCTCCCGAACCGGGCTTTTCCCTTTGGCGTCCACGGACGAACTCGCCTCGGTGGGCTCGGTCCGGAGGACCGGCGCTGGTCAATCAGCCGGACAGTCTCACAGGAAGCGCTTCGTCATTTCACAGGAATCATCAGGTGACGTCGATCGTCGAATCCTCCACACTGTAAACGGGCGCCGAGTCGCTAGGCATGTCGGTGGGTGAGCGTCGTTCCATCGGGAGGGAGCGTACTTTTGTACGCGACGAGCGTAGGGACAAGGACACGCGTCGACAGGCCCGCGGATCGGTGCCGGAGGACCCGATCGCCGCCCTAGGTGCGAGGGTGCTGTGCCGCGTCCCGGAGCGCGTCCGTGAGGGAGCCGAAGGTGAACGGCTTGGGGAGGAACAGCACCTCGCCTCGGTCCACCAGCCGCTGGAGGGACGGGGACTGGATCCACCCTGAGCAGAGGATCACCGGGCTGGTGGGGCAGAGGGTCTGGAAGGTGCGGATCAGCGCCTCGGTGTCGGAGCGGGGCATGATGGCGTCTGTGATCAGCAGCTGGAAGTCCTGTCGCGCCTCGAGCGCCTCGCGCGCCTCCTGCTCCTCGGCGGTGGCGTGTACCTGGTGGCCCATACGGCTCAGCATCCGGGCCATGCTCGAGCGCACCGCGGCGTCGTCCTCTGCCAGGAGCACCCGCAGGCCCTGTGGCGCGGGGAGGGTCGCTTGGGCAGGGGTGCCATCGGTGTTCCCGAGGTAGAGGGGCATCGTGAGGGTGAAGGTGGTGCCCTCCCCCGCCTCGCTCTGCACCGAGATCTTGCCCCCCGCCTCGCTGATCTGCCGCTGCACGGTGGCGAGGCCCAGGCCCGTGCCGAGCCCGCGCTGCTTGGTGGTGAAGAAGGGCTCAAAGGCCTTGGCCGCCACCTCGGGGCTCATCCCCGAGCCGGTGTCTCTGACGCGGATCCGCAGCCCGTCCTCTGCGTCACAGACCGAGAGGGTGAGGGAGCCCCCGTCGGCCATCGCGTCGCGGGCGTTGAGTGACAGGTTGAGGAGGATCCGCTCGAGCTGTGCCCGCTCCATGGCGATCCGCCCCTTGCTGAGCAGGTCGACCTGGACGCTGATGGTCTCGGGCAGCAGGCGCCTGAGGGCGCGGACCAGGTGGTGCACCACGGAGCTGGGCTGGCACACCCCTGAGCGGCCCTCCGGCTGCCCGAAGAGCATCAGCTGGCGGATCACCACGCTGGCCGAGGTGGCGGCGCGCAGCACGTCGTCCGCCATCTCTGCCGCCTCCCCGTCGAGGGGCAGCGAGGATCGCAGCAGCTCCCCGTTGCCCAGCACCACCGCCAGGGCGTTGTTGACGTCGTGGGCGACGCCCCCCGCCAGGCGCCCGAGGGACTCGATGCGCTGCGCCCGGTCCAGCTCTGCCGAGAGCCTGAGCTGCGCGTCGTGGGCGAGCCGCTCCCGCTCCAGGGCAGCCCGGGCCTCCTCACCCGCCGCCTCCAGCCTGGTGCGCATCAGGAGCACCAGCGCACCCTGTGGGATGAGGATCGCGGGGCTGGCCAGGGTGGCCCTGAGCCAGATCGCCCAGTCGGGGGTCCCCACGGAGCGGACAAGCTGCGCGATCAGGATCGCCTCGAGCAGTGTCACCGCGATGGCCACCTGCTTCCACCGCAGCAGCAGCGCGACCGCGGTGATGAAGCCCGTCATCATCGCCCCTACGCTGAGGACAGGTCCCGCAGCCACCGCGCCTACCACGGAGACCCCGAGCATCATCCCTACGTAGGTCCAGGTCCTGGTACCTCGGCGCAGCCGGGATCGTCCGAGGCCCAGGTACAGCATCACCGCAGCGAGCAGGGCGTAGGCGCTCGCTGCCCGGAGCGAGCCCCCGGCAAAGAGCTGGAGCGAGGCCAGCCCCGTCATCGTCGGGAGCCCGACGAAGAGCGAGAACCTGTCCAGGAGGGCGAGCACCGCCAGCGGCACCTCCTCCTCTGGCGAGGCGGGCGCCCCAGCGTCGTGGGCAGGAGGGGGTGGAGGGGTGGGGGTCACAGCGAGAGGTCCTCTGGCGCTGTATAGCACATTGAGAATATAGTTGTGGCCAGGGTACGCGGGGTGGTGGTTGGCAGG
>JAFGVK010000193.1 GCA_016938035.1 Deltaproteobacteria bacterium
AGCCCGGTCAACCACCCAGGGTGCCTGCGGGAGAGACGTCCCCACCGGCTCGCAGTAGATGCGACGGGTGTAGGCGTTGGCCAGTCCTCGTGGGCTGGTGTCTACGCAGACGATGTGGCATCGCGTTCCACACGGTAACCGGGGCATGGATCACACCCGTTCCGCGGGCACAGCCACCTCTGAACCACCGGTTGGATGCGGTGGCTTGGAGCCCCCGAGGGTGGACAGCAGAGGTCCAGGGTGTCGAGGGCTAGGAGGAAGGGAGCGAACGCTCGTTCGCGACGGCCGACGGGGCCCTCTGCGGCCAGCGACCCGGCTCAGGGACCTGTTGACGGGTCGCTGGCTTGCGCCTTGGTCCCACGGCCTCGTCTCGGCGCGTGGGCCATGGCGGGCTCTGTCCGCTGGAGCCGCGCCGGGCGGGTGGTCGTCTCGCTGGCAGGGGGCAGGGCGACGGGCTTGGGCCTCTGCCGGGCCCCTTGCCCGCGCTAGGCCAGAGGGCTTGGCGGCGTGTGGGCGGAGAGCGCCTCGGGGGCGAGCGCCGGCGCAACACCTCACCCGTCAAGCCTGAACGCCGAGGCCCTCGGGGACCCGGTCGTCTAGGCTTGGACCTGAGGTCAGGGCTGGCGTGGTGAGGCCGCACCTGGTGGTGCTCTGAGGGGCTGATCCCACGCGACGGTGGACAGGCGCGAGACGCCTAGCGCGGTGCGGGAGCGGTCCTCAGCGGAGGTGGGGGCGGTGGGCGAGGCAGCCGCTGGCCTCAGTCCTCGTCCTCCTCCACGTCCTCCGTCACGTCGGGTTCGTCGAGGTCGTCGCTGCTCAGATCGTCGGACCACTCGATGTCGCACAGGGTCTCGAGGAGGGAGACCACCTCTTCGCCCGTGTATTCGAACTCGTCGTTGGAGCTCATCTCTCCCTCAAGGACCTCGCTGAGGCCGCCATCCAGGGCGTTCTCGTCCTCAAACTCTCCGACGATGTCGTCGACTTCGGCGCCGTCAGCGTAGCTCTCCAGGAGCTCGATGAGGTACTGAGCGACCGCCTCTGCGTCGGGATTGGAGGAGAAGGCCTCGAGGAATTGGTCCATTTCGTCAACGAGACTCTCGCGCAGGTACAGTGGAAGTTCCAAGGCTCCTCCCGTGGGCGATCTGTGGTGGCCCGGTTGGTGGCAGCCCCTAGCGCCCTCGCGCCTACGCATCAACCCGGAGGGGGGGAAGAAAATTGTGGGAGGCCTGCGTGGACGGAGGTGGGGCGCGGAAAAATGTGCGCTGATAGCCAAAAAATCGACAAATAGGGGCCTGATCAGGTGAGGCTGTCCTCGTCGGCGGGGGAATTATCAGACAGCGGGACAGGTTCGGCGGACGGCACCCGGTGCTCCTCGTTGAGCCACCGGCTGAGGTCGAGCAGCTGGCACCTGGCGCTGCAGAAGGGGCCGTGGGCGTGGGACGTGGCGCGCTCGAAGCGAGCGCCGCAGGTGGGGCAGGTGTGCATCGGGGGGGCTCCTCGGGGATCGGCTGCCGGCTGGCGCCTTGGGGCGAGAGATCTACCTTGGAGGGCGGATGGCGGGAAGGGGGGGAAATTTTAGGGCCCCTGTTGGTGCGCCGCAGCGTGGGCGGCATATGGTGGCTCTGTTGAGACAGGAGCACAGCATGACGGTCAACAAGGTCATCCTCATTGGGAATCTCGGCGCAGATCCCGACATGCGCAACACCGCCAACGGCGGGGTGGTCGCCAACCTCCGCATCGCCACCAGCGAGCGCCGCAAGGACCGCGACGGGAATTGGGGCGATCACACCGAGTGGCACAAGGTGGTGGTGTTTGGGAAACAGGCTGAGACAGCGCAGCGCTTCCTCAGCAAGGGGCGGCAGGTGTACATCGAGGGGCGCCTGTCCACCTCCAAGTGGCAGGACAAGGAGGGCAAGGACCGGTACACCACTGAGGTGATCGCAGACAGCGTCCGCTTCCTGGGCGGCGGCGGCGGCGGCGGCGGCGGCGGACGCGCTGAGGGGGGCGGCTACGGAGGCGGTCGCGGTGAGGGTGGGGGTCGCGGTGGCTCCTACGGCGGCGGTGGCTCCTACGGTGGCGGTGGCTCCTACGGCGGTGGCGGCGACGACGGGGGCTACGGCGGCTCCGACCCCGGCGTGGGCGGTGGCTACGGTGGGGACGATGACGTCCCCTTCTAGGGGCGCGCCGCGGACCTCGACGGCCCCTCTGGGGCCGAGGGGGACGGCAGGCCCGAGCGCACCGCGCTCCGTCCCCGCGGGCGGTGACGGGCGGAGCGCCGCGTCGTGAGCCTGGATCGCTCGGCGCGCAGGCAGGTCTGGTTGAGGGCCTGGGTGGCGGCGCTGAGCGGTCGCGGGGCCAAGGTCTTTGCCGCGCTGGTGCTGGTGATGCTGGTGGGCTTCGGGATGTACGCGAACCACCTCTGGAACGCCGCGCAGCTCGGGAGGTGTCCCGCCGTCAGGTCCTCGGATCTCCCTATGCAGGACCTGATCGCCCTGAAGCGGAGGATCGAGTCTTACCAGCGCGACCCCGACGAGGACGCGATGGTGTCTCTGAGCCCGCTGGAGATGAGCTTCCTCCTACAGGACACCAGTGACTATCAGCTCTATTTGGACATTCGGGACGAGGAGGTGTCGGCGGAGGTCTTCCGCCAGGTGGAGGGGGGCTGCGTGACGGTGGTGTTTGACGGGTCGCTCACCGTGGTCGATGGGGTGCTGCACCTCCAGCCTCGCACGCTCCGCATCGGGGAGGCCGATCTCACCGCGTTCGCGGTGATGGGCCTGCGGATCAGCGCCTCCCACCTCCGCGACCCTGAGATGGGCAGGCTGCTCTCGAACGTGGCGAGGATGAGGATCCGAGACGGGCAGATCCAGCTCGCGTTCCGCGACCGGTGGAACCTGTGGTGAGCGCGGCGCTCCTGTTGGTGCTGGGGTGCTCTCTGCCGCTCCAGGTGCAGAGCCGCCCTGTTGGGGCGCTGGTGGAGCTGCGGGGCGCCGAGTCCGTGGTCTCCCCTGGGGTGGTGCGGGTGCCCTGGACACCGCTCCGCACCCAGACGATCAAGGTCTCGGCTCCGGGCTACAGGTCGCTGGAGGTGCCGCTGTCACGCCGGGCGATGGGAGGTGGGCCGCTGCGCTGCGCCCTGGAGCACCCTGTCCGCTGGGTGCAGGGGGCGCCGTGCGGGGTGGTGTCGCTGGAGCTGGTGCCTGCGCACGGCCTGTCCGGGACCTGGGAGGACGCCGGGCCGCGCTGAATTCCGCCGCCCGCTGGCCGGCTGCCTGGGACGGAGCAGGGGCCACCGCCTCCACACTAGGGTCGAGCGAAGCAGGGAGCTGAGGGGCGCGATCCTGAGGCGCCGTGAACCGGAGGAGACCCGATCCAAGCCCAGGGGATCGGGTCGCGCTGGCGGGCAGGTCGGGGCTTCGTCGGTGGGCCTTGACGTAGGATCCCCAATCCAACCCTACAGGCAGGTAATCCGGTCCGAGCGCACAGGGTCGTGGAACCCCCCGCTGGTCCGAAGCTTGGCATGACCCAGCGCCCGGCGCGGAGCGCGAGGCGCGCTCCGATAACGTGGGTTTGTTCGTGTTAGACCCTGCTGCGCCGCACCCACGGGCGCGGCGCGGGCTGCAAGGGGCTGAGCCCGAGCCGATCGGTCACCATGATCGCGAGGTCGTCCATAGCGCAGGATCTGCCATGCGATCGACGGCTATCGTGAGCAGGGGACGGGCGCATGGGCAGGATCTCCTGACAGGATGGGCCGCGCCTCGCCCCCCCGAGGGCTTCGTCGGTCGGCCTCGTCGCAGGAGGGGCAACGCCTACGCCCTCCCTCGTCGGCCTCGTCACAGGAGGGCAACGCCTACGCCCTCCCTCGTCGGCCTCGTCGCAGGAGGGCAACGCCTACGCCCGCCCTCGTCGGCCTCGTCGGGCTCGTCGGGCTCGTCGGGCTCGTCGGGCTCGTCGGGCTCGTCGGCCTCGTGGCGCTCCCCGCGCGCCACCGGGCCTTTCGCCCTGGCGTCGGTATGAAGGCCTCGGGCTGCGCCCTCCCTTCGCCCTCGTGGCGCGCGTCGCCCGCGCGCCTCTCGACCTGGCTCGGGTACGAGGGGGATCAGCGCTGGGCCGCCGCCACCAGCGCGCGGTAGAGCCTTGGGTCGCCAAGGCGCTCCGGGTGCCACTGGACCCCCACCGCGAAGGGGTGGGACACCGCCACGATCACCTCGATCACACCGTCAGGGGCGACCCCACAGACCTCCAGCCCCGCTCCGGGCCGCTCCACCGCCTGGTGGTGGGTGGAATTCACCGGCTCCCGCTCGTCCAGCCAGCGCCGCGCTGGTCCCCACACCCGCACCTCGTGCCAGGGGGTCGCCGGGTCGGTGGGCTGCTCGTGCGCGAGCGTCGCTGGGGGCCCCCAGAGGTCCTGCACCAGCGAGCCCCCCGCCGCGACCGCCATCACCTGCATCCCGCCGCACACCCCCAGGGTGGGGATGCCGCGCTCCAGTGCGCCTCGGGCCAGCGCCAGCTCCAGCACCGTGCGGTCCGGCGCCACCCGGTCCAGCCTCCCCGTGACCTGCTGCCCGTAGTGGGAGGGGTGGATGTCGAAGTGGCCCCCAGTGAGCACCAGGGCGTCCGCGAGGGAGAGCAGGCGGTCCAGGTCCCGCTCCCCCGGTGGCACCAGCAGCGGCAGGCCCCCCGCGTCGCGCACCGCGTCCACATAGTCACCGCTCACCCACACCTTGGGGAGCAGCGGGCGGACCCTGGGCTCGGTGGCTCCGGGGCCGCCCTCAGCGAGATCAGCGCTCACTAGGACGACGGGTCGCAACGGCGCACCCCTATTTCTTGGTGTGGGTGAAGACGCCGTCCCACCCGGCCGGGGCCGCGTCCAGCGCGCCGAGTCGGTCGAGGAACAGCCTGACAGCCGGATCATCGGGGTTGTCTATCGCGAAGGCCTCGAAGCCGCCCCGCGCCTCGGTGAAGGCGCCCCGGCGGTATGCGCCCTGGGCGGCGTCCCAGCGCTCCAGTCCCACCAAGGGGTTGATCACCCGCTCGGGCCCACCGCAGAGCTCGAACAGCTCCACGGGGTCCTCCTTCCCCTTGACCCGCACCAGGTCGATGGTTCGGAAGGTGAAGCCGCGCGCTTCGCGGGCGGTAGCCTCTCCCACGAGGCAGAACACCCCGTACTGCTTGGTGAGCCCCTCGATGCGTGAGGCGAGGTTCACCGCGTCGCCGAGCACCGTGTAATCGAAGCGGGTCTCGGAGCCCATGTTGCCCACCACCATCTCGCCGGTGTTGATGCCCACGCCGATGTTGAGCTCGATGCCAATCTTCTCCGCGATGGGGCGGACCTGATCCAGCCCGGTGTACATGTCCAGCGCGCACCGGCAGGCGTGGCTCGCGTGCTCCGGTCTGGCCACTGGGGCGCCGAAGAGGGCCATCACCGCGTCTCCGATGAATTTGTCGATGTAGCCCGCGTTGTTGAGCACCGCCTGCGTCATGGGGGTGAAGTAGGCGTTGAGGAAGCTCGCGAGCACCTCTGGCTCGGTGCGCTCGGAGAAGGTGGTGAAGGACCGGATGTCTGAGAACAGCACCGTGAGCTCGCGGCGCTCCCCCCGCAGCGACACCCTGCTGGGATCCGACACCAGCTCGGCGACCAGCTCGTCCGAGAGGTAGTGGGCGAAGGAGCGGCGGAGGGTGCGGCGCTGGATGCCCTCCTGAAAATAGGCGGTGGCCAGCCCCGCGAGGGTGGCGAGCGCCCCCACCAGCAGCGGGCTGGCGATCACCAGCCAGAGGTCGTGGGTCGCAAAGAGCGCGGCGGCGCCCCCCACCGCGGCGACGACCACCAGGCTCGCGGTGAGCAGCTGCCCCAGCGGCCCTACCCTGCGCACCCCGAAGGCGGCGGAGGCGAGCAGGCCGGTGACCAGCACCAGGACCGCGTCCAGCCACGGGGGGGCGCGGTGGAGGGGATCTCCCCGCAGGATGTTGTCGACCGCGGTGGCGTGGACCTCCATCCCCGGTCTCCTGCCGAAGGGCGTCTGCACCGCGTCGGAGCCCAGGTGGGTGTAGCCGACGATGGCGATCTTTCCCTCCAGGGCCACAGGGGGGATCCGGCCCTCCACCAGGTCCAGCACGGACCAGGTAGGGAAGGCGTCCGCGCCCCGATAGTTGAGCATCATCATCCGGTCGCGCTCCGCCTGGAGCGAGCGCTCGCCGAGGCGCACCACCCCCTCCGTGCCCAGCCACCCGAGCTGCGCGCGTGAGATCCCCTCCCGCTGCGCCACCAGGTGGACCGCCAGCGGCATGAACACCGAGCCCTGCAGTCCGATCGCGAGCGGGATCTCGCGCACCGTCCCGGTGATGTCCTGGTAGGTGGTGATGAGGCCCAGCCCGCGCGCGGCCTTGTTGAAGCGCGCCTCCGAGGCGAGCACCCTGCCCTCTTCCTCGGGGAGCCAGGGGCCGGGCACCACCTGCCCGTACTTGCCCTTGGCGAGGGAGCGGTCGGCGGCGTCGAGGGAGCCCTGCGCGCCCACGTGCATCGCTAGGATCGCGTTGCGGGAGGCCTTGATCGCGTCCAGCAACTCGGCGTCGCCGCGGATCTCGCGCAGCACCCGCAGCAGCAGGGCCCGCTCCGCGCTGTCGGGGCCCTCGTCGCCCTGAGCCCACGCGGTGAGGTCCGCCTGCAGGCCCTCGTTGAGCAGCACCTCAGGTTCGGAGAACATCAGGTCCAGGCCCAGCACCGCGACCCCCTGAGCGGTTGCCGCCGCGATCACCTCCGCGACCCCCGCGCGCCGCTCGAACAGCCGGGGCCGCTCGTCGAGGGTCCTGTCGTCATACGCGAGCAGCACCACCTGGTCGCCCGTGGGGCGAGGGCCGCGCAGGCGGAACAGCACGTCGAGGCTCTGGAGCTCTAGCGTCTCCAGTCCGGTGGAGAAGAACCAGCCGTAGCGGTGTGCCCCCACGAGCCCGCTCAGGAGCAGGCTCACCAGGACACCGTTCAGGAAGGGGCGAAGGCGCTTCAAGGCACCCTCCTCAAAGGGGGGATTCTCGCCAAGGCTAACGCAGCGGAGAGATCCGTGTCTGGCGCTCCAGTTATCGGTGACGCGGTGGTTGTCCCCTGGCCCGCTATGCGGTACCCTCGCAGTCGGCAGGATCGCCACAAGGGGGTTTTCTGTGCGTCACTTCTGGCAATGGCTGGTGCTCCCCGGGCTGGGGTTGGCAGCTTGCACCCCGGCCCCGGTCGAGGATAGCTTGGTGTTGAGCTTTGGATCGGGCAGTTACGCGCCGCCGGTAGAGGTGGACACGGTCTTCGCGGAGGGCGAGAGCTTCTCGCTGCCCGAGCTGGAGGTGCAGGTGGAGTACCTCGCCCCCGCGACCACCAGCGCCTCGGTGGAGATCCCCTCGGTGGCCTTCTCGCAATTCCGCGTCGACTACGACCTGGGGCTCGACGCGGAGGTCCCCTTCTACGCCAACGTGATCTCTGAGCGCGTGGAGCAGGGCGGCTACACGTCGGTCAGGATCCGGGCGGTCGGGGTGGATCAGGTCCGCTGGGTCAACTCTCGCTTCGCGGGGGCGCCGGTGGGTGGGATCGCGACCCTGACCCTGGCTGGCTACGACAGCGACGACAACGTGGTTCTCGTCGACACCCTGTTCGACATCGCCTTCGCCGACTACTAGAGGAGGCCTCTATGAGCCGAAAGTTCTCGAGCGTCTCCCCTGTGATCTGGCTGCTGCCTGGGCTGCTCCTGTCCTGCACCAAGGAGGTCGAGCCGCTGCCCGACTGGTCGGCGGGCTACCCCTCCGCGGAGGAGGCCGACACGGACACGGACACGGACACGGACACCGACACGGACCTTGAGCTGACCTTCAAGGTGAGCATCCCGGATGATCTGGTCATCTATGAGCACCGCTTCCACGAGATCAGCGACCCGCTGATCCCGTGCGAGATCACGCCGGGCGCGGTGGGGGACGCGTCCAACCTCACCTGTGTCTTTGACGCTGAGGAGCTGGATCTCTGGGCAGAGGGCTTCGCCTACTCCATCTTCGCTCCCGCCGAGATGTGTGACTATGTGGCTTGGCAACACTACAGCTACGAGGCCTTCGAGGTGGGCTACGGCGGCACGGTGGTGCGCTACGCGGTGGACTCGGACGGGACGATCACCGACATCGAGAACTCCCTGAACGGGGAGCCCTACTGCGAGTACGACTACCGCGACGCCTTCTACCCCAGCGACGGGCCCAACTGCTGTCTGGGGCGCTACACCGTGATCGCTCAGCTCCCCGACGGGGTGTACGTGAGCTCAGGGCAGGAGTGGGGGGGGCACGCGGCGGACTGCTACGGTGGGGCGGCCTTCGTCGATCCAGAGGCGATCTTCAACGAGGCCGACTTCCCGGTGGCGCACCTCGTCTACCTGGACAAGGCCCCGTACTACCACGAGTTCTCCTTCCCCTCGCCGCAGGACCACATGCTGTCGTCCAACGTGCTGCTGGCGAACAATTACCTGCCAGCGGATCACGGCGGGTTCATGCCGGCCGGCCTCGCGGCAGCCTACGCCAACCCGCTCTACGTCTACGAGTGCCTGGACCACGCGGACGAGGTGATCGCGAGGATCAGCCTCGTGGTCCGCGAGTGGAACGAGCGCGCCGAGTACCTGCAGGGCGGTGATCCCGACACCACCGGCCTGGAAGACTACTGGAACGAGCCGCTCGACGACATCCACGACTGGGCCACCGGCACCCCCGGCACGGACACCTGGATCGAGATCTGGGAGTAGCGGCTCCCCGCTGGCGCGTTCGTCATGGGGGGCCGCGGCCCCCTGCGCTGTCTCCCCAGCCGGGAGGCGTGGTCCCGGCGTAGGCCCTTCGGTCGCCTGCTGAGGCGCCTTGGCTACTCGCCCGCGAGCGGTGCGGTGAACAGCAGCCTGGCGGGTGCGTTCTCCAGCTCCTCGCCCACCCACAGCTCCTGCAGGCAGCGGGGCGCCGACAGGCCCTGGCCGAGCAGCACCCGCTCGACGCGACCGTCGCGGACTCGGAGGTCCACGTCGAGGTGGTCGAGGGAGACCGGCAGGCCCGCGGTCCACTCGGTGAGGCAGGCGCGCCCATCCTCGGAGTGGAGGATCGCGAGCAGGGCGCTGAGATCGGCCTGCTGGGGGGCGGGCGCCGTGGCTGCGGCCACCGGCGAGGGGCTTGGGGCCGGGCTGATCTCCAGCACCGGCGCGGCCGACTTGGCCATGGAGGCCTCCCTGCGCCTGGCCGCCCTGCTGCTGGAGGTGGCCTCGACCACCGGCGGTGCCGGGGCAGCGAAGGCCTCCTCCTTCATCGAGGGCGCTGGGGCCGGCGCGACCACCCTGGCCTGGGAGGAGAGGGAGGGGGGGGGCGCCGCGCCCGCGCTCAGGCGCGCGTGCCAGCCGGCGACCCGCTCGGCGCGGTCCACCCCGGGCATCGAGGCGCGCTCCTCGGGGTAGAGCAGCTCGTCGAGCTGCTCTTTGACGCTGCGGGTGGTGGGCGCCGCGTCGAGGATCACGATCGAGGAGACCGGCAGGCTCATGTCCTCGTCGAGGCGGATGAGGTACTCGTTGTGGAGGTAGAGCACCACCGAGCTCTCCTCGCCGACCAAGACGGTCGCGTCCCTGGCGAGGCCCTCGCCGACCCGGGCCGCGTGGGCGCCTCCTGGGGCCTGGACGGAGACGTCTCCCTGGAGGAGGAGCACAGAGGCCACGTCCTCCGCCAGGGCGGGGGCAGTGACGAGCAGAGCGAGGGCGAAGAGAGCGCGCATGAGAACTCCAAGGTCACCGGGGCTTCGGAGCGCCACTCCAGCGACCTGCCTTCCCATAACGACTCAGCGCGCGCATTCCATCCCGAAAATCGTAGGGTGCTGCGACACACCCGACGAGGGCCTCGCCCCTAGACGCGCTCTACCAGCATCGAGACCGCCTCACCGCCGCCGAGGCAGAGGGTGGCCATGCCCACCGACTGGTCCCGCGCGGTGAGGGCGGAGAGCAGGGTGGTGAGGATGCGGGCGCCCGAGGCGCCGATCGGGTGGCCCAGGGCGATGGAGCCGCCGTGGACGTTGACCTTGGCCTCGTCGATGTTGAGGGCGCGGTTGATCGCCACCGAGGAGGTGGCGAAGGCCTCGTTGATCTCGTGAAGGTGCACGTCTGCCTCGGTGAGGCCCGCCTTCTTGAGGAGCTTGGGGATCGAGGCGATGGGCGCGACCAGCACGTCCTTGGGGTCTACGCCCGCCGCCACCTGGGCGCCGATCCGGAACAGGGGGGTGAGCCCGTGGGCGAGGGCCACCTCCTCGGCCATGACCATCACGCCCGCGGCGCCGTCCGAGATCTTGGAGGCGTTGCCGGCGGTGACCGTGCCGTCCCGCTTGAAGGCGGGGCGCAGCTTGCTGAGCACGTCGATGGGCGTGGGCCTGGGGGTCTCGTCCACCGAGAAGACCTTGGGGGCGCCCTTGCGCTGCGGGATCGACACGGGGCAGATCTCAGCGTCGAACAGGCCCGCGGCCTGGGCGGCGAGGGCCTTCTCGTAGGAGCGAGCAGAGAACGCGTCCATGTCCTCGCGGGTGACGCCGAACTTCTCGGTGACCCACTCGGCGGTGGTGCCCATGTGCACGTCGTTGGGCAGGTCCCACAGGCCGTCGTGCACCATGGCGTCGAGCAGCTGGGTGTGCCCCATCCTGGCGCCGGTCCGGGCCTTGGGCATGAAGTAGGGGGCGAGGTTCATGTTCTCCATGCCGCCCGCGAGCACCACGTCGGCGTCGCCCACCTGGATCGCCTGGGCGGCGAGCATGATCGCCTTGAGACCCGAGCCGCAGACCTTGTTGACGGTGAGGGCGCTGGTGCCCACCGGGAGGCCCCCCTTGAGGACCGCCTGCCGCGCGGGGTTCTGCCCCAGGCCGTGCGGGAGCACGTTGCCGAAGATCACCTCGTCCACCAGCGAGGCCTCCACCCCTGCCCTGCGGATCAGCTCCGCCATGATGATGCCCCCGAGCACGTCGGCGGGGGTGGTGGCGAGGGCGCCGTTGAATTCACCGATCGGGGTGCGAGCGTAGGAGACGATGACCGCGTTTCTCATGGGGAGCTCCCTGGCGTGGGGTGGGGAGCAGTGTATCCCGATGCGCGTGCGGATCCTGCTTGGGTTTTTGCAGTTGTGGCGACCAGGCGGGGGTGGTCAAGACGCCGGGGGGGTGATCGGCTGGGATCCTGTTTGCCGTTCTAAGCGGCGAATTCGTCTGTGTGTGCCCCTCCTCGGCGCGGCGTTGGAGGGCGCTCTGGGTCGGGGAGCGTCGGGAGGAGTGCCTCACGAGACGTGTCATCTGAGCAGGCGCTCCAGGGCTGCCCCGAGGAGGCCGCTGCCACGGGTCCTGGGCAGGAGCTCGGCCGTCACGGCCCAACGCGTGCGTTCAAAAGATCGGGCTGGCGGCCTCCGGGGCCCTCCTGTGAGGGCGAGCGGGCGCCCCAGTCCTCACCTCCCGCACGCACCTGCGGCCGAGGAGCCGCTGGTGTGAGTATCAACACGTGGTCCGGGCGGTGGGTGTCAATGCCGCTCGACCGCTGCCCGCCGAGCGCAGAGGTCTCCGCGGCTCAGACGTCAAAGTCCGCTTCGTGCCTGCGATTCTGATTCAGACCTAGTCCCGCCGGGACACCTCGGCGGTCGCCGAGGGGGTCTCGCGCCTGGTCTTGAGCAGGCCTTCCAGGCGCTGGAGGAGGCCTCGTCGGAGAGGCCCACCTGGGCGAAGTGGCCGCCCTCGGTGAGCACGGCGATGGGGGTGTCGTCGGGTTCGGTGGTGTCTGTGTGCGACAGACCGCAGGCGAGGAGGAGCAGGGTGAGCCGCATCGGGACCCTCCGTGGTGACCGGCGGTGGGGTCAGCGGGGCGTGTAGCAGGGGGTGGGCGTGGGCGCTCCTGAGCCGGTGGTCTCGGATCAGGAGCGGGTACCGTGACACGGTGCGGACCACGACCCTACCCGTTCTCCGCATACCACTCGTACCACGCCTCGCAGGCCTCCCTGCCCGGCGTGGTGGCGTGGATCTCGAAGGCGAGGTCTCGGGCGGTGGAGGAGGGGGCGCAGTCAGGCCAGGGGGTCCACTCGGGGCAGGGGGTCTCGGTGAGGACCTGGTCGGGGTCGAGCACCCAGGCGGTGTCGGTGCCCTCGGGGGCCTGGCCGGCGGACCACGCGAAGGGGGCACTGGCTGTCATGTACTGACTCGGGTTCGCGCCGATCCAGTTTTGTCCTGATCGAATTGCGAGCCAAGCCGGCTCCTCAAGTATGAGCTCCTCCAGGTGAGGTTCGTACAACAGTGGTTGACCTGGTACGAACGTCTCGATACCGCTGATACCGAAGTATTTGCCTTCGTAGCTGGTGGGGAATGCCGAGTGTGGCCCTCCCGTTTCCGGGTCGGAGGTGCCCAGGAAAATGTAGGAGTCACTGGCTACCACGGCGCCATGTTCAGCTTCACCCCAGATCCAGACCTCCCGCACGCACCAGCATCCATCATCGTCTGGGACGATGAAATCATCGGATAGGTAGTGGTGGCGAGTTTCTCTTGTTGACACACCAAAGCTCCCGTGGGGGTCCAAGGGTGGTTGGAGCCAAACCACTGCTCTGCCTGAGACGCTGCAGGGGTGCGATGGTGGTCGTCGTCCGGTGTCCTCTGGATCTTGGGTGTCGTCCGGGGCGTGGGTGTCCTCGGGCTCGTCGGAGTCCGCGGGCTTCTGGCCACAAGCGAGCAACAGGAGCGTGAGCAGCATCAGTTGCCTCCGGTGATCGGGTCTGTGTGGATGCCGTTGCGGTCACCGATGGCTTGCCACTGAGTACCGACCCCCAGGAGGTATGCCGCCTCCAGGAGCCGGGCTGCGGGGTAGTCCTCATCGGTGTGGTCCGCGTTGGGTGTGCTGGAGACCCAGTGGTCTTCCGGGTTCGAGCCATGGGCCTGGCCGTAGATGTCGAGGATCTGCGCCAGGGAGACGCCGCCCTGCTCGGTGTGGAGGTCCCAGAAGAAGCGCATCCAGTCGTAAGGGGTACCTGCCGGAGTCTGGTCATACCAGCCCGCCCAGGCCTTCTCGCTGCAGAAGCTGAGGTGATCCTGATACGGGGCGTAGTATCCAAACTGAACTACTGGGCTTCCCTCACAGGAAGCTCGCCGCTTGTCGTCCATGTACTCGGGGTCGGTGTTCCAGTCAGGAAGGTAGCAGGCCTTTAGCAGACCCCAGATGCCACAGGAGTCCCCGAGTGGGACGCCATCACAGCAGAGATCGGGGTCTGCCGAGAAGGTGCCTCCCTGGTCCCAATCCACATCCTTGTAGGGCCTGAAGTCGCAGTCCGCCTCGTCGTCGTAGTTGAAGGCCAGGGCCGAGTAGAAGTGGGCGAAGCCCTCGTGCATGGCGGCGGACTGGTACTCGCGGGAGTTGAAGCGGTGCCCCCCCTCATCGCCCCACATCCCCGAGGTGCAGGCGTCGTTCACCAGGGGCATGGAGTAGTCGTGGGCGGAGGGCACCACGAGCTCCTCGGTCTCTCCCCGGGCGAAGGCCTGCAGGGCATGGCCCAGCTCGTGGGCGATGATGTACTTCTTTGTCGCGTGGCTGCCGCAGATGGTGAGGCGCCCGCGCTGCGAGTAGGCCGAGCCGTCGCAGGTGGTGTTGTTGTTCAGGAGCCGGAAGGTCTGGTCGGTGATGCCACCGCTGTCGCGCCGCAGGGCGTGCCCCGCGATGGCGGCGATGTTCCAGGCGTACTCGCCGGTGGTGGTCAACCTGCCGGTGGTGAGCCAGGGCAGCGTGGGGGGCGTCCAGGTGTAGGTCTGGCTGTGGACCGGGTAGGCCCACGCGTGCCACGGCACGTCGTCGAGCTCCCAGATGTCCACGGTGGTGCTGCTGTTCCACACCTTGATGCGGTTCGTGTCGATCCTCGCGTCGGCGTAGACCCGCACCTGGTGGGGCTGACCGCGGGTCACCGGCAGGTTGGGTGTGCAGGCGTCGTCGTCGCCGACGTAGTCGTCGAACAGGACGCTCCCGGTCGGGGAGGTCAGCTTCACCTTGGTGCCGTAGGCGGGGAGGGTGGCGGTCTGGTCGTTGAGCAGATCGTCGACGTGGTCGTAGTCGTCCACGTCGCCGTCCTGGTCCAGGTCGCCGTGGAGGTCCACGAAGTTGAGCAGGCTGTGGTGCACACACAGGCGCATTGAGTTGGCAGCCAGCGCCTCATCGGAGACCAGCAGCGCGAGCGCGAGGATCGTCGCGTACCGCATCACCGCACCTCGTCGTAGGTCTCGTCAGCCGGGGGAGGGGACCAGGGCCGGTCGAGGTTGACCACGCTCTCGTCGGGCTCGATGGGGTCCTCCGAGTAGAGCACCACCGCCTCGATCACCTCGCGCTCGACGGGCGCGGAGAAGACCGGGCTGTGCTCCAGGGCCGCCTCTGCGGCGTGCTCGAGGCCCTGGCCGCGGCTGGCGGGGCCGGGGTGCTGCACCTCGAGCCGGACGCGGCCCAGGATCGCGCCCTGGTAGACGCCGGGGACCTCCTCGACGAGGGTCACGTAGAGCAGGGCCGGGTAGGCGCGCTCCGCCAGGGTCAGGGGGTGTTGACCGGGGCCGGGCTGTAGGAGCCAGGCCCGGGGGGGCAGGGTGAGGGGGTGGACGCCGTCCTGGTCGGTGAGGGGGCCCTCGGTCCAGGTGTGGGCGATGTAGCCGAGGCGGTAGGCCAGCTCGAGGTGGTAGGTGGCGTCGGTGCGGGACACCCAGCGGAGGGTGGCGTCACCGTCCACCAGCGCGACGGTGGGGGCCCGGGGGGGGGGGGGGGCCGCGGGGGCCCGCTCCCCGTCCGCGGGATGGGAGTGCGCCGCGACGCCTATTCCGCTGCGTCGGTGCCCCAGCCTGAGATCGCCTTGACCTCGAGGAATTCCTCGATCCCCCAGACGCCTCCCTCGCGCGCCCGGCCCGAG
>JAFGVK010000194.1 GCA_016938035.1 Deltaproteobacteria bacterium
CCGGCCAACGCCTACACCCGTCGGCCCTTCGACGAGCCGGTGGGGACTCCCTGCGGCAGGCCCCCTGTCTGCCTGACCGGGCTGTGATTCACACCCGCCCCCTCTGGCTACCGCCAGGGCCAGGCCTCGACCCTCCTTTCGCCAAGCGGGCCATGCGCGGGGGCTCCGGCACGGGGGTAGCTCCCGATCACCCAGGGCGAGAGGGGGCGGCAGGACCCGAGCAGGGACGAGAGGGGGCGGCAGGACCCGAGCAGGGACGAGAGGGGGCGGCAGGACCCGAGCAGGGGGGGACGCAGTCCCAGGCCCCGGGGATACGAAGGTGGGCGAAGCCCCCTTGGCGGGGGCCCGAAGGCCGTCGGAAATGAGGCTCTCAGCGCGCAAGCAGCACCCTCTCCCTCCGCCAGCACGGAGGGCGGTGCGCAGACCTTGGGCCAAACGATGATCCTAGCCCAGGGCCACGAAGCGCGGGCCAGCGCGGCCCGCCCCTTCGGCTCAGGACAGGGTCAGCCCATCACCGCCGCGATCTTCTCGATGCCGACCACCTCAACCCCCGTGGCGAGGCCCACCGCCCGCTGCGAGGCGACCACCAGCGAGGGGGCGAGCACTACCGCCACAGTGTCGCCGGCGATCCCGCGCAGGGTCACCTTCCAGGCGACCAGGCCGTCCACGGAGGCATCTACGCTCAGTGCCGGGGCGGCAGCCACAGGCACCTCGGGCGCGGCCACGGCCTCTGGCGCGGCCACGGCCTCTGGCGCGCCGGACGCGTTCCCAGTGAGCTCCTGCGCCACCTGCTGCTTCTTCCTGCCGCGGCGCGCCTGAGGCTTGGGCGCCACCTCGGCCGCCTCCTCGTACTCGTCGGTGTCCAGATCAAAGGACTCGCCAGCCTCGCCCTCCTCCACAAAGGCCGGCAGCCGACGGGTCACCACCGCGCCGTCCTCCAGCAGGGTGTGGACCGGATCGCGCCGGATGTTGCGCTCCCTGAGCGCCAGCGCCAGCTCGCCAGGGGTGATGTCCAGCTCGGAGGCCACCTCCACCAGCGGCTTGTCGAGGATCTCCAGGGCGTCCAACCACCAGGTAGGCGCGGACCACTCCGACAGCGCCAGACGCTCGCGCTGCAGCAGCTTCTCTCGGCCGTCGCCCTGCACGATCACCGGCGTGTCGCCGGGACGCAGCGCGGTGCGGAAGGTGCGCGTGCGCTTGAACGCGGCGGCGACCACCCCTACCGGCACACCAAACCGCTCCGCGAGCTCCAGCATGGTGAACTGATCTTTCTGCTCGACAAGATCGGGCCAGAAGCTCTTCTGTTCCAACATCTGCACGGGAAACTCCAGGGGCATGGGGGACCATAGGCCGACATAACCCCATCATTGCAGATGGCCACGTTTTTACCGCACTACCGCCTGCCGGTCATTTGGCGGGCTCGTCGTAGGGATCCAGCGCGTTGCCCTTCTCATCGATCTGTTCGCCCGCCAGCCTGCGCTCGAAGACGTCGCGGCGATCCCGCTGATCCAGGTCGTAGAGGAACCTCATGGAGGTCAGCCCCTCTCCCTTCAGGCTCACCACCCCGTACAGGCGCCACCCTCCGTCCACCCACTGCAGGGCGAAGGTCCTGGGCCTGTGGGTGCGCCGGTGGGTCACGCTGACGTGGAAGACAGTGGGATCCGCCTTGTCTGCGGTGATCTTCCCGAATTCTGCGGGGGACTGCACGCCGTACTCCAGCCAGGGTGCGCCGTGCTCCGGGCCGATCTCGGTGTGAAATTGAGGCCCCAGACCGACCAGCTCACCGACAGAGCAGGCCCCAAAGGGCTTCTTCTCAAACAGGTTGACGCAGGAGACCATCCCCAACGCCTCCTGGTACTTCCGCTCAAACAGCGCGGTGTCGAAGCGCTCAGCGAGCGCGCGGACCTCGGCCTGGGTCGGCGGAGCCGCTGGCGGAGCCGCTGGGCGGACCCCGCCGAGACGATCTGCTCCTCCCGGCAGCGGCACCGGACACGCCCCCCGATAGAGCCCCACTGGGCTCGCCACCGCAAATTGGCCGTCGTCGCCCTTTCGGACCTCCACCACGCGCTTGACCGAACCGTCGGTCATGCAGCCCCAGTAGGGCGTGGGATCCGCGACGCTGATGGTGGTGTCGACCTCGTAGTACCCACCAACCTTCCGGACGCCGTCGACCTTGATCTCGGCGTCCTTCCCCAGGCTCAGACACCAGCCCCTGGGGGTGGAGTAGGTGATCCAATTCTGGGTCTCGTAGCGGGGAGACATCCGAGGGGTGGTGCGATCCGAGCTGGGCCTGGTGCTCGGCTCGTCGGCGTGGGCCAGATCCCTGCTGGTCAGGCAGTCGGGATCGAGGAAGCCCGCTGAGTACCACACGCCCTTGCCACCGATCTCGGCACCGAAGGCGCCGGGCGGATTCTCGGCGTGAAAGGCGTCCACGACGAGCTGCCCGATCTCCTCCTCCGAGGGACCACAAGCTGCGAGGAGGGGAAGAAGAACAGACCATGCGCGCATTAGAACCTCCCGGAGGGAGGTCGGGTATCACGTCGCCGCCCGCGCGGCCCCCCCCAGGCGTCCCAGGGCCCGATACAGGGCGACCAGCCCCCACGCGCCCGCGAGGAGCCCCGCGAGCGAGATCGCGCCGAACACCCCGTCCACCTGCCACCACGAGCCGGCCAGGAGCGCGAGGGGCACCATGGCCACCACCCGCAGCGTCGCCAAGAAGAAGGCGAGCCAGGACCGATCGAGCACCTGCAGCGCCGCCCCCGCGAGGTTCAGGCTGCCGACCAACCCAAAGGACAGGGGCACCAAATACAGGTAGTGGACCACGTAGTGGATCACCTGGGGGTCCTCGGAGAACACCCGCCCTAGCGGGGTGGCGAAGGCCGCGAGCAGCGCCGCCATCAGGAGCCCCCACCCGAGGGCGAAGCCCATCGACAGGTCCACGCCGCGGCGGACCCGGTCCATCCTCCCCGCGCCCAGGTTCTGCCCCACAAAGGGTCCGATGACCGCCCCAAGCGCCATCAGGATCATGTACGCGCCCATCTCCACCCTGGTCGCCGCGCCCACCGCCGCCACCGCCGCGTCGCCGTAGACCGCCACCAGCGCCGTCATGACGGCCATCCCAGCGGGGAAGACCATGTTGGTCACCGAGGCGGGGATCCCCACCGCGAGCACCAGCCGCGAGCTCTCGATCATCCCCCTCGGGCTCGGGAGCGACAGGTCGACCAGCCGCTCCTTGGCCACCAGCGCCCAGAGGGCTACCGCCATGGACAGAGCCCTCGCGGCGACTGTGGCCAGGGCCGCCCCCTCCAGCCCCATCGCAGGCACAGGCCCCCAGCCGAAGATCAGGATCGGGTCCAGCACCACGTTCAGGACCATCGCCGCCATCATCACCACTGAGGGGATCCGCATCTCCCCCACCGCGCGGAGCATAGAATTGCCCACCATGGGGACCACCAGGAAGGGCACCCCCCAGTACCAGGGGATCATGTACGAGCGGATCAGCACCAGCGCGTCCGGGCTCGCCCCCAGCGCGGTGAAGACAGGGTCCAAGGTGAGGAGGCCGAGCACCACCACCACCACCACGATGCCGAGGCTGAGCAGCAGCCCGTCGGTCCCGATCCGCCTCGCCCGCTCCACCTGCCCCGCACCCAACACCTGCGCAATGGCGGCCATCGCGCCGGAGCCGAGCCCCCTGGCCACCGAGCCCAGGACCATCACCACCGGGAAGGTGAAGCTCATCGCCGCGAGCTCGGCGGTGCCCAGCTTCGAGACGAAGTAGGTGTCCACCAGGTTGAAGGCAACCATCGAGGCCATGCCCCAGATCATGGCCCCGGTGCGTCCGGCGAGGGTGGACAGCACCGGCCCACGGACCAGGCGCGGCAGTTGCTCGCTCACTGTACCCTCGCCGCGAGGTAGCGCAGCGGCCTGGCCACCGCGTCCAGGTGGGCGCGCCCGAACCGGTCTCCCCAGCGGGAGGCCAGCGCCCCCAGCCGGCCCTGAGGCCGCCCGTTGACCTCGATCACGTGCGCCCGGCCCTCCCTGTCCACCACCAGATCCACCCCCAGCTCCACTACCCACTCGCCACCAGGGAGCGCACCGAGCGCCTCCGCCACCTCGAGCGCGCGCTGGTACAGCTCCGCGAGGGTGGCGTGGCCGAGCACATCGTCGGCTGGGGCCACCTCGGCGCCCCGGTGGGCGTTCACCACCGGATCGTTCACCGACCTGCGGGCCACCCCTGGGTTGAGGCACCAGCCGCCCTCTGGGCGTCGCTGGGCGTTGACCCTGACCGAGATGCCCGCCCAGCCCTCCGGAGGACGGATCGCCCGCTGCAGCACCGCGGGCTCCAGGGCCCCCTGGAGGTTACCTGGGAGCGCTGCTGGCAGGCCGTCGCCGGCGACGACCCTGCGCACCCCCACCCCAAAGGAGCCGTAGCGGGGCTTGAGGAAGCCCGCGCCCCAGGCGTCCAGTCGCGCCGCGAAGCGGGCCGCGTCGCCCTCCACCTCCGGCTGAGGCACCCCGGCGCGCTCCAGGGTGCGCTGGCACACGAGCTTGTCACGGCACAGCTCCACCAGCCAGGGCGGGTTGGCGAGGGGGACACCGGAGAGCTCCGCCACCACCTCGGCGTGGGCGGCAGCGCGCCCCTGCGAGGGGAAGCGATCGTGGATCGCCGCCACCTGCACATCCTCCGCCCGCGTCCAACCCGAGGGGCGCGCCCACAGGCCGCTCATCCTCCCAGCGCGGACGGTGGCGCCGAACACCAGGTCCACCCCCTCCTCGGCGAGGAGCAGCGCCGCGCGTCCGATCGGGCGCGCAGCGGGATCCCCACTGGGGACACCGTCCACCGGCACGAGCACCCCAAGACGCACACCGGGCAGCGGCGATGTAGACGTGACCTGGATCGGCAAGGCGGACTCCTCTGCGCCCGCTCAGCTAGCCCAATCGACCTCCCAACGCCCCACAAGGCGCCCGATATCGTCGGACACCGTACACCAGGGGTCGAGCAGGCCCGCGGGCAGCACCCCGGGGAGCCACAGATCGAGCGCTGCGCGCACCGCCGCGGGCCGCGCGTCGCAGGCCCCGCTGTGGACCCTCACCGCGAGCCCAAGTCCCGCTTCTGGGAGCGCCAGGCACATCAGCCCCGCCGCACCGATCTTCGCGAGCAGCGGCGTGCCCTCCAGCAGGGCGCTGTCGACCCGCTGCGTTCCGCCCACAAACCACGGGGCGCCCTTCATCGCCGCCCCGATGCGCCCGAGATCGCCCTCTCCTCGCGCGGTGAGCGCCCCGAACCGCGCCCAGGCCAGCGCCATCCCGTCGAGGGAGAGCACAAAGGAGGGCACCCCACACCCATCTGGCACCGTGCCCACCACCGCACCCTCGGTGAGGTCCTGGATCCGCCGCAACAGGTGCACCTGCAGGGGGTGGTTCGGCGGCCGGTAGTCCGGCTCCCACCCCTGGGCCGCGCTAGCCGCCGCCATGAAGCTGTGCTTGCCAGAGCAGTCGGAGTGGTAGGGCCGGGGGCTCGCCCCGGCGGCCAGCGCCGCACGCCGCGCGGCCTGACCGAAGGGCCACACCGCGCCGCACATCAGCGCCGCCTCCGCGACCCCCAGCCTGGCCCCCAGCCCCCCCACCTGGACGAGGTGCTCGGGCTCTCCGCTGTGGGAGGAGGTCCCCAGCGCCAGCTCCACCGAGGACAGGCCCTCTACCACCGCGCGCGGGAGGAGCGACAGGCTCCCCTCCATCTGGAAGGGCTTGGCCGACGAGCGCCAAGGCACTACCAGCGCCGCCCCCTCCCTCTCCACCACCGCGCCGTCGGCCCGCACCAGCACCGCCGAGACTTGGTGAGCGGTCTCGACCACCTCGCCACGCCGCTGAACTACCCTCATAGGACCCCCAGAAAGACGAGCGCCCCCCGGGAGAACCCGGAGGGCGCGAGCGATCACACCTTGACCCCGCTACTTCCCGCGAGCGTAGTACAGGCTCTTGGTGGTGGCGTCGTAGTAGGAGATGTGGACCATGTCCTCGTGGTCGATCACCATGTCGATCGCCTGCTGGGTCCACCTGTAGCTGCTGTTGTCCACGGTGGTCGCGGTCGCCACGTCAAAGGCGTTCCAGCTGCCGCTGCCCTTGACCGCCACCCTGAGCTTGCCGGTGCTCTGGTTGAAGTAGGCGATGTAGGGGATGCCCTTGGTGTTGAACTCGAGGTGGGCGAAGGCCCCGGCAGCACCGGTGCTCTCCACCGTCTCGACGGTCCAGTTCTTGGTGCCAGCGCGGCAGGCGTACTTCAGATCGGCGCTCGCGGCCTCCATCCACGCCACGCAGGGGGTCGCGCCGTTCAGCGCCAGAGAGGCGTAGTAGCCGGGCCCCCCCGCCCCGTTGACGGTCTCGCCCCACACCAGGTCGTCGTAGTTCGTGTCGAGCTTGGTGTACTGCACCGCGTCGGGGTAGCCGTAGCCGGCGAGGGAGTAGTCCTCCGCGTCGTAGAAGGCGACGTGGTCGTAGCCGGTGCTGTCGATGTCCAGCGAGGTGAAGTACCCGGTGCCCGGGTCGGCCAGGACGGGCACGTCGAACGGCGCGTAGAGCACCACGTCGTAGGAGCTCAGGTCGGCCAGGATAGGCATCCCGTTGACGCCGTCGCGGTACGCGAAGGAGGGCAGGTCGTCGCCGTCGAGGGCCATCTGAACGTTAGCGCCCACGTCGTCCGAGTTCACCATCCCCAGCTCGGAGTAGTACTCGTAGCTCCCCTCATCCACCACGTACTCCTCGGACCACGAGCCCGACGGGGTGCGGTAGATGAGATCCAGCTCCATCGCGCTGTCGGCGTAGCTGTAGCTGGTGTAGCCCACCAGGAACTGATCCGCGCCGTCCACCGCGGAGTCGAGCCAGTCGCCGGTGTCCACCCCCGCGTGACTCAGCACCGCGGTAGGGGTGCTCCAGCGAGTAGCGTCCCGCTTGGCAAAGTACAGGTTGCCGTCCTCGTAGTCGTAGTAGGCCACGAAGACCGCGCCGGCGGAGTCCACCGCGATGGTGTTGGAGAGGCCGCGATCGCTGGCCTCGTCCACGGTCTCCAGGTCGAAGCGCTCGTCGATCTGGCCGTCGCAGTCGTTGTCCACGCCATCGACGAAGTTCTCAGGCGCGCCGGGATAGACGGTCGCGAGGTCGTCGTTGCAGTCCGTGCTGTGGCCGACGCCGTCACCGTCCAGGTCGTCGTCGGGGGTCGCAGGAGAGCAGTCGTTGTCCTTCCCGTCGTAGGGGACCTCGGTGGCGCCCGGGTGGACCGCCGCGTTGGTGTCATCGCAGTCGGTGGCGTGAGCGTAGCCGTCCCCGTCGAGGTCATCATCCTTCGTGGCGGAGGAGCAGTCGTCATCCTCGCCGTTGTAGGGGATCTCGGACGCGCCGGGGTTCACGCTGGCGTCGCCGTCGTCACAGTCGCCAGCCTCGGGGGCGTAGCCGTCGCCATCGAGATCGTCGTCGGTGGTGCTGGCGTTGCAGTCGTTGTCGATCCCGTCGTAGGGCTTCTCGGACTCGCCAGGGGAGACGCTCGCGTCGGTGTCATCACAGTCGCCGTCGGCCTCTGTGTAGCCGTCACCGTCATCGTCGATCAGGAGCGGATCGTCCTCGGTCCCCTCGCCCTTGAAAATATTGGAACAGCCCACCATCGGGAGCAGGGCAAGGGCCAGCCACAGGGAATTTCGCATTGAGCCTCCTCATCAGCGTCTCGACTGTCGTTTATAGCGGGTCCCTGCTCCATCGGAAAGGAAAATCCCCCGCCTCTCCGTGGGAGAAGGCCGATCGCAGGGCCGGACAGCCCACCAAAAATGCAGCGCGGCCCACCGGCAGAGCCGCCAGCCTTGCGCGGCGCGGAGGATCGGGTAGGTGCAATCCTTCAACGGACGACCGCCGCTGGCGGCCCAACCGCGGGGTTCCCCGCTCAACGAGGTAGATATGAAGACCAAGGTTGACCCTGACGAGTGCATCGCGTGCGGCGTCTGCACGGACTCCTGCCCCTCCGTCTACACCATGGAAGACGACTATGCGGTAGCCATCGAGGGTGAGGTGTCTGGCGAGGACGAGGAGTGCGTCCGCCAGGCCATGAGCGACTGCCCTGTCGAGGCGATCAGCATCGACGAGTAGCCAAGCGGCTTGCGAACAAGAGCCCCGCGCCTCGGCCGGGGCTCTCTTGTCTCAGGGCGCCGCGATCAGGAGACCGCGTTCACCCAATAGACGCGGTTTCCCGCCCGTTCTTTCGACTTGCGGAGGGTCTTGGAGAGGAAGCTGTGCCAGTGCAGGGCGTCGCGAAAATCGGCGAGCAGCGGCCCGCCGACGATCCGCACCGTGACCCTGAGGCGCTCATCTCCAGCGTCGATGCGCGCGGCCTCCACCCCGGCGCGGATACGCTCGGCCACCAGGTGGCCTCCGCGCTCGTCGGTGTTGAGGAGCACCGCGAACTCGTCCGGTCCCATCCTCGCCACCCTGTCGCGCTGGCGGAGCGCCTTGGTGAGGATCTCACCCACCCTCACCAGCACCTTGTCACCCGCCTCGAAGCCGGCGTGCGCGTTGACCGCGACGAAGTCATCCACGTCCACAAGCATGAGGACCAGCGGCTTCCCACCGCGCTGCGCCGCTTGCACGTCGCGAGCGAGGGTCCGCACGAAGGCCTCATGGGTGGGCAGCCTGGTGACCGCGTCCGTGCTGCGGAGGTCCAGCGCCTCCTGCAGGGCGGCGTCCCGCGCCACGACGAGGCGCTGGTTGTCCTCCTCCAGCAGGTGCACCAGATCCAGCAGCCCCTCGCGATCCATGGTCTCCGGCGTGGCGCCATCCCGGCCCCGCAGCAGGTCGAGGGAGGGCTGCTCGATCACCTCGACGCCGAGCATCTCCGCGACCTTGGTGGCCTGGGTGAGACAGACCTCCACGATCGCCCACGCGTCGTTGCGACCCAGCCCCAGCTCGAGCGTGACCTCGTCCACCCAGCGCTCCAGGTGGACGCCCGCAGCGGAGGAGGACATCGCCTGCGAGAGGCGATCGGCCCAGCGCACCGCCGCCCACAGCTCCCGCTTGTCCTTGGGCACCTGATCCACGGTGCCGCCATGGACGGCGATCATGTAGAGGTAGTCCTTGGGGAGCGCCCACGCCTGCCCGGTGCGGACCATGCTCTTCTCGTGTGACTCCCGGAAGAGCTGCACCTCGCGCTCCTTGCGCTCCTCCCCCACCGCGGCGTTGACCTCGCGCGCCCAGCGGAGGTACTGCCCAGAGCGCTCCATCAGCGGCAGCGCCCCATACTCCAGCCCAAAGCCCAGCGAGAAGGCCTCGTCCTGCTGGGTCTCGGCGAGCTGAGCCGCGAGCAACCTGGCCCCAATCGCCCTCCACACCGCGGTGCTCCAGTAGGCGAGCAGCACCCGCGAGGGGAAGGCCTCCACCTCGATCGCCCCCACCAGCATGTGCTGGATCACGATCGGCCCCACCACCTTGGGCCCGAGCAGCGTCGTGGCGCGCACCGGGTCCCGCTGCTCGCTGCCGATCCACCGGTAGTAGAGGTCGATGTATCGGAACAATCGCTCCACCAGCCCCGGCTCGCTCTGCAGCATCATCCCCAGCTCTCGCGTCGAGATCTCGGTGTCTCGAACGGCGCCGAGGATGCGACGCAGGACCTCTGAGGGCTGTCTCATAAACTCTCCGTTGCGGACGCTACGGTGTCCCTATCGGAACACAGGGGGCTTGGTGTAGGGGAATGCGCCCTGCCGACGCAAGCCAAAAGACAGCGGCACAGGTTGAACCTGCACTTTTCCTCGGTACTCGCCGACCAGGTCCACGGGCGACTGTCGCGGGGTGCCACCGTGGACCGCTCAACGCCAGCACGTGGGACGTAGTCATCGCGCTGCCCAAGGTGTGCTCACCGCCTGCCGTGCGGGCGGAGGGAGAGGGGGTTGCCAGCGCGCTGAGATCCGAATTTCCGACGGCCTGATGGCCGCCGCCAAGGAGCCGTCGCCCTCCCTCGTGTCCACCGTTGGGCTCGGGGACCGCGTCCCCCCCAATCCCCCGCTGGGGGCTCGCCGCCCCCTCTCCCCCCGGCGAGACTGGGCGCTCCCCCCCTGCCAGAGGCCCCCCACATGACCCGCTCGGGTGAGCCGATGATCAAGGCCAGCAAGTGCCGGTCGGAGGGAGACAACGCTCGCCTTCGAGGAATTCGCTTAAGTCAGGAGGCAAGTGACCGATAGACGCCCAGACGGAGGACTCCAGTGCCTGGGTTCATGACCAACATCCTCCAGCGGTTGGCGAAGCAGGGTGACCTGCTGCTCGCTGGAGCGGTCTTCGGCCTGCTGATCGTGCTGTTGGTCCCGCTGCCCTCGTTCATCTTGGACCTGCTCCTCGCGACCTCGGTCGGGCTAGGGCTGGTCCTGTTCCTCCTCACCTTCTACGTCACCAAGCCGGTGGAATTCTCGGTGTTCCCCACCGTCCTGCTGGTGGTGACGATGTTCCGCCTGGCCCTGAACGTGGCCTCCACCCGCCTCATCCTCCTCCACGGGAGCGAGGGCACGCATGCCGCCGGCAACATCATCCAGGCCTTCGGCGCGGTGGTGGTGGGCGGCAACTACGCCGTCGGTCTCGTGGTGTTTGTGATCCTGGTTGTGATCAACTTCGTGGTCATCTCCAAGGGCGCGGGGCGCGTGGCAGAGGTCGCGGCGCGCTTCACCCTCGACGCGATGCCGGGCAAGCAGATGGCCATCGACGCCGAGCTGAACGCTGGGCTGATCGACGAGCACACCGCCCGCGCCAGGCGGCGGGAGATCACCCAGGAGGCGGACTTCTACGGGGCGATGGACGGCGCCTCGAAGTTCATCCGCGGCGACGCCATCGCCGGGATCCTCATCACCCTGATCAACATCATCGGCGGGGTGTTCATCGGCGTCATCCAGAACGGGATGAGCCTCTCGGACGCGGTGCGCAATTACTCGCTGCTCACCATCGGCGATGGGCTGGTGGGGCAGGTGCCCGCGCTGATCGTCTCGGCAGCGGCCGGCATGCTCGTGACGCGCGTGCAGGACAGCACCGAGCGAGACCTCCACCAGCAGATCGGCGCCCAGCTCTTCCAGTCGCCGCGGGTCCTCTCGCTCTCAGCCCTGGCCCTGCTGGGCTTCGGGTTCATCCCCGGCCTGCGGGTCCCGTTCATCACCCTGGCGGCGGTGCTGGGGGGGCTGGCCTGGGTGCTCAACAACCGCCCGGCCAAGGCCGAGGCGCGCGAGGCCGCGGGCCCAGTCACCCCCACAGAGGCCACCCCCGAGGACCTGCTCCCTGTGGAGTCCCTCGCGATCGAGGTGGGGCTGGACCTGCTCTACTTGGTCGACGAGCGGCAGGGCGGCGAGCTGATCGCGCGGGTCCAGCGCATCCGCAACCAGTTCGCTCAGGACCTGGGGATCATCCTCCCGCCGGTCCACCTGCGGGACAACCTCGTGCTGCAGGGCGGCGAGTACGTGGTGCAGCTGCGCGGCGAGGAGATCGGCAGGGGGACCCTGCGCGCCCGCCAGCACATGGCGCTCGATCCCGGCTCCGCCACGGGGCCGGTGCGGGGCCTCAAGACGGTGGATCCGGTGTTCGGCCTGCCCGCGTACTGGATCTTGGACGCCGACATCATGACCGCCCAGCGCCTCGGCTACACCGTGGTCGACGTCCCCACCGTGCTCACCACCCACCTGGTGGAGCTGATGCACGAGGTGGCCCACGAGCTGTTCGAGAACGCGCAGCTCCAGCACATCCTCGAGCGGGTGTCCCAGGCGCAGCCGCGGCTGGTGGACGATCTCACCCCCGATCCCCTCTCACGCCAGGTGATCCTCAAGGTCTTTCGCAACCTGATCCGCGAGGGCATCTCCACCCGCGACGCCCAGAGCATCCTGGAGGCGCTGTCCGAGCAGGCCGGCCGCACCCAGGACCCCGACGTGCTGACGGAATTCGTCCGCCAGCGCCTCGCGCGCCACATCTCCCGGCGCTTCGCCGACGAGGAGGGAACCATTCACTATGTGGCCCTGGGCGCCGACGCAGAGAACGCGGTGCTCCGCGGGCTGCAGTCCTCCGGCACCGGCGCGCCCCCCAAGCTGGTCCTCGAGCCGGACGTCGCGAGGGTGCTCATCACCCGAATTCGCGAGATCACCGAGGGCTGGACCGGCGCAGGAACACCGGTGGTGCTGGCGCCGCCCCTCGCCCGCGGTACACTGCGCAAGGTCCTGGAGCGGGTGATGCCCCGGGTGGTGGTGCTCTCTTCTGCGGAGCTGCTCCCCTCGATTCAGCTCAACCGGATCGGGACCGTCAACCTCAGCCCACAGCGCCCCTCAAGTCGCTGACCTGGGGTCCGAAACATGTATGGCTATTCCCTACGGCAATTCCAAAGGAGCGCGGCCTTGAATCGCAGCGCACGGCGATACTCGGAGAGCAGCCCACGTCGCGTGGAGGACATGACCCGCGACGAGGCCTGCGATCGGTACCACAACAAGGTGCTCCTGCTGGCCCGACGGGTGTACGAGCGCCTCTCTCCCGAGGCGGGCGTCCAGCTGGAGGACATGGTCTCCTACGGTGCCATAGGCCTCTTAGAGGCCTTTGACCGCTACGATGAGAGCCGAGGGATCCAGTTCTCCACCTTCGCGGAGTACCGGATCCGGGGGGCGATGTACGACGCGCTCCGCACCCAGGACACCTTCACCAGGCGCAGGCGCCAGCTCGCCAAGAAGGTGGAGGCCGCCACGGACCACGTCCGCGATCGGCAGGGACGCGATCCCCTCCCCGAGGAGATCGCGGAGGAGCTGGGGGTCAGCCTCGACGAGTACTGGATGATGCTCGATCGGGTGAAGCCGGTGTCCCACGTCTCTCTCGACGCGCCTCAGGGTGACGAGGAGGAGGGCAGGCCCCTCATCGAGCGGCTGATCTCCCAGTCCAGCCCCGGCCCGGACACCAGGGTCGCGGTGCAGCAGATCCGCACCAAGCTCAAGGCGTCGATCCGGGAGCTTCCGGACAAGGAGCGCCAGTGCGTGATGATGTACTACGGCAAGGACCTGTCGATGGCGGAGATCGCCGCGGTGTACGGGGTGACCGTGTCCCGCGTCTCGCAGATCCTCACCGCCGCCAGGGGATCCCTTCGCAAGAAGCTCGCGAATTTCATCGACGAGTCGGACCTGGACCTGAGCGACGAACCCTGAACCAACCTGCGGAGGCGCCATGAGCAAAGACCTGTACGCCGCTCTGTCGGGCGCTACCGCCACCTGGGCCCAGATCGAGAACCTCTCGAACAACGTGGCCAACACCTCCACCGCGGGCTTCAAGCGGGGGCGGATGTCCTTCAGCCTCGAGGGCCCTGAGCAGCAGGACGGCAAGGTCTACGCCCAGGCCACCGCGATCACCCTCGACCTCTCGGACGGCCCGCTCCAGGCGGACGGCGCCCCAACCCACCTCGCTCTCCAGGGGCGCGGCTTCTTCGCGGTGCAGGGCCCCGGCGAGACCCTCTATACACGAGACGGTAGCTTTACTCTAGACACTGAGGGACGGCTCGTCACCTCGGGCGGCCTCCCAGTCCAGGGCCAGGGGGGCGAGATCACCCTGCCCCCCGGGGAGTCGATCCGGGTGGCGGAGGACGGGCGGGTGTACGGCTCCCGCTCCGGCGAGCTCGACCGCATCGCGCTCTTCGACGGGCCGGTGCGTCCCAAGGGCGACAACACCTGGACCGCCGACGGGCCGATGGTCGAGGCGGAGGGCGCCAGGGTCGTTCAGGGCTCGCTGGAGGGCTCCAACGTGGACCCCATGGGGGTGATGGTGGAGCTGATCGAGGCCAGCAGGTACTTCGAGGCCTACCAGCGCGCGATGCAGACCAGCGACGAGGCGGACTCTCGCCTGAACCAATCCGGAGGTCGCACATGAAAGCCCTCTACGTCGCGGCCTCTGGGATGGCCGCCCAGCAGACGCGGATCGACAACGTGGCGAACAACATCGCCAACGTGGGGACCACCGGCTTCAAGAAGTCGCGCGAGTCCTTCCAGGACCTGCTCTACGAGGAGCTCACCCAGGGGGGCAAGGCCAGCTCCCAGGCCCGGCTGGAGGTGGGGGGCGGCGTTCAGCTCGCCGGTATCGAGAAGGACCACCGACAGGGCTCCCTCACCCAGACCGGGCAGCCACTGCACGCGGCGATCGCCGGCGACGCCTTCTTCACCCTGGAGACCGCCGAGGGGGAGCCGGTCTACACCAGAGATGGCACCTTCCGCCTCGACGCGGACGGCACGCTGGTCACACAGTCCGGGCTGGTGGTGGGGGGCAACATCACCATCCCCGAGGACGCCCAGCAGGTGTTCATCACCGGGGACGGGACCGTGCAAGCGGTGCTCCAAGGGAGCGTCGACTATACGGTGCTGGGGCAGCTGGAGCTGGCCTCGTTCACCAACCCCGCGGGCCTCCGGGCCCTGGGCGGCAACCTGTACGAGCAGACCCCCGAGTCGGGCGAGGTGTTCGTCCCCAGGCCCGAGAGCGTCGAGGTGAAGCAGGGCTACCTGGAGTCCTCCAACGTCGACGTGGCGGAGGAGCTGATCCAGATGATCATGGCTCAACGCTCCTATGAGCTGAATTCCAAGGTCGTCCAGGCGGCGGACGAGGCGATGTCGGTTGCCGTCAACCTGAAGCGATGATCCCCGACCTCCCCCCCGTAGAGGCCTCGCTGGTGGAGTGGGCGGCGGAGGTCTGCGACGCCACCCGCGTCGAGGTCCATTTCACCGGGCTCTCAGCGGCGGGGGACGGCCCGTTCACCTGGGGCGGCGACCCGTGTCGCGCGCGCCCTGACCTGCGCCTCCACATCGACGACCGCTCCCTCACCGTCCGGCCACACCTCACGGTGTGGGTCGCGGTGGAGGTGGCCGCGGCGGACATCCCCGCCGGGGGGCTGGTGGTGAGCCTCCCCGGCGAGGTCCCGATCGAGGACCTGCGAGGCGCCAGGGTCCACGGTGCGCTGGTGGCCAGGGGGGCGATCTCGGCCGGGACCCCGATCACCGCGGCGGTGGCCAGGGTGGCCCCCGACGCCGCGCGCGACGCGGAGGTGACCCTGGTGGTCCAGCGCGGGGCGCTCCAGGTGGGCGCCCCCGGCCGGCTGCTCCAAGAGGCCCACCTCGGCGACAGGGTGCGGGTCATCAACCTCGCCACCGACGTGGTGCTCACAGGCACCCTCGCCTCCACCAACACCGTCCTGATCCCCTGAGGAGGCCTCATGTACCCCCTGCTCTTCGCCCTCCTCGCCCTCGCCCAGGAGCCGCCGGTGCGCCCCGCTCCGCTCCAGGAGCCGGTCGCGGCGGAGCCTGCCTCGCCAGGCTCCCTGTGGGCCGAGGTGCCCGCGCGCCAGCTGATGGGGCTCGACGGGAGCGCCAGGCAGCTCGGCGACCTGATCACGGTGCGGATCACCGAGCGGACCGCCACCGCCCTCGACGCCGAGACCAGGGCCAACAGCGACTCCAGCACCTCGGCGGGCATCGCGGCCCTGCTGGGCGCCGAGAAGAACCTCACCGGCGCCTTCCCCAACATGGGCGGTGAGATCGCGCTCCAGGGCACCAGGGAGGGCACCTTCCAGGGCGCGGGGCAGACCACCAGGGGCGCCTCGGTGGACGCCTCGCTCACCTGCGAGGTGATCGAGGTGTTCCCCAACGGCAACCTGCGGATCTGGGGCTATAAGCAGGTCCGGGTCAACCGCGAGGTCCAGTATGTGGTGCTCGAGGGCGTGGTGCGCCCCCGCGACATCCAGATGGACAACACCGTGGACTCGGAGCTGCTCGCCCGGGCCAAGATCGAGGTGACCGGCAGCGGAGTGATCGACGACAAGCAGAGCCCGGGCTTCCTCGCCCGCGTCGCCGACAAGGTGTGGCCCTTCTGATCTTTCTCCTAAACTCAGCGTCCCGATGACCGATAGAGGGTCGAGCCAGGGGAGCCCCTGCCTCCGGAACCCCCATGACCCGCCTCGTCGCCCTGCTGCTGCTCTCCCTCCTGCCCACCGCCGCCTTGGGCGCGCGGGCCAAGGACATCGGCGAGTTCTACGGGGTGCGCGACAACCAGATCACCGGCGCCGGCCTAGTGGTGGGCCTGCGCCGCACCGGCGACTCGCCTCGCAACGAGGCCGCGGTGAGGGCCCTCGCGGGGCGCCTGCAGGGGCTCGGGGTGTCGCTCCAGGTGGATGACATCTCCGCCCGCAACGTCGCGCTGGTGATGATCTCCTCCACCCTGGTCCCCGATCTGCGCTCAGGGTCCCGGATCGACGTGGTGGTGGCCTCTACCGGCGACGCCACCTCCCTCGAGGGCGGGGTGCTGCTGATGACCCCGCTGATGGGCCCGGACGGGCAGATCTACGCCGTGGCCGAGGGTCCGGTGGTGGTGGGCGGCTACTCGGTGGAGGCGGCCGGCAGCGCCTCGCGCAAGAACAACCCCACCACCGGCAGAGTGGTCGCGGGCGCCATCGTCGAGCGCGAGGTGCCCAGCCGCATGGACTTCAACGCGATGGAGGAGGTGGAATTCGTCCTCCACACCCCCGACTTCACCACCGCGATGAACCTGGCCGAGTCGGTGAACGAGGAGTTCGGGGCAGAGGTCGCGAGCTGCCGCTCCTCCTCCACCGTCGCGTTGGTCCTCCCACAGGAATTTCGAGGTAAGTTCGCCTATTTTGCTGCCAGGATCGAGGCGACCGAGGTGGAGATCGACGCGCCGGCCAGGGTGGTGATCTCAGAGCGCACCGGCACGGTGGTCATGGGCGCCGACGTGACCATCTCCGCGGTGGCTGTGGCGCACGGGGGCCTCACCATCGAGGTGAAGCGGGTGGATCAGACCCTCCAGCCCGCCCCCCTATCGAACGGAACCACCGCGGGTCAGAGCAACACCACCGTCCAGGCCTCCGAGGGAGAGGGGCAGCTCCAGCTCCTAGAGGGGGTCAGCATCGGCGATCTCGTCACCGCCCTCAACGCGATGGGGGTGAAGCCCCGGGACCTGATGATCATCCTCCAGGCCATCCAGGCCTCTGGCGCGCTCCACGCCGAGATCGTCACCATCTAGGAGGTCCCCGTGGCGCTTGATCCTCTCCAGTCGGTCCTCCCCCTCGGCGCGGCGCTGGAGCAGCCGGCCCGTCCTGGCTCCCGGGAGGACGCGGCCAAACAGTTCGAAGCGCTCTACGCGCACGTCCTGGTGAAGGAGATGCGCAAGGCGATGCCCAAGGGCGGACTGTTCTCTGGGCAGGGCACCGAGATGTGGCAGGACCTCCTCGACGAGGAGATGGCCAAGGCGCTGGTCGCCCAGGGAAAGCTTGGGCTGAACCAGGAGATCCTCTCCACCATGCGGGAGGGCACCGCGGGGGACGAGGCGCCGCTGCCCCCCACGCCGGTGAGCGGCGCGAGGGTCAGCTCCACGTTCGGCTGGCGCCAGCACCCGATCTCGGGGGAACCGGATCACCACGACGGAGTGGATTTCGCCGCCCCCAGGGGGAGCCCGATCCGCTCCGTGGCGGCGGGAGTGGTCCGATCCGCCACGGAGCTGCCAGGGTACGGAAAGGTGGTCATCATCGACCACGGCGACGGGCTAGAGACGCGCTACGCCCACTGCGACAGCTTCAGCGTTCAAGAGGGTGACAGTGTACTTGCCGGCGAGGTGATCGCCGGGGTAGGCTCAACGGGGAATTCGACGGGGCCGCACCTGCATTTTGAGGTGCGAAAGCGCGGGAAGGCGCTGGATCCTCAGGATTGGCTCAACCGCTCTGGATCAAAACGCTAATCCGCCCGATCAAATGGGCCGATAAGAGAATCACGACAAGGCCTCGACGGCCTTGGAGGTCACCATGAAGGTCCGATCCAATATTCCAACCAGCCAGATCCAGGCGCCGACCGACCTAGGTTCGCGTCAGGCTGCGGCCAAGCCCCAGGCCGACGCGACCCCCGCTGCGGCAGCCAAGGTCTCGCTGTCCGCGGACGCCGGCTACATCTCCTCCCTCCAGGCTGGCGCAACCAAGATGCCCAACATCCGGCAGGATGTGGTCAATGAGGTCCGCGAGGCCCTCAACGACGGCACCTTTGAGCAGACCGTCGACATGGACGCGGTCGTCGACGGGCTGATGGCCGACCTGTGAGCTCCCACCCGCTCCACGCGCTCCTCGATCAGCTCCACGCGCTCACCGGGGAGCAGCTGGAGGCCGCCCGGCGGCTCGATGGCGCCCGCCTCACCGAGCTCAATGACCAGCGAACCGCACTGAATTTCGAGTTGCAGCTCGCGCTAGAGACCGAGGTCCCAGAGGACGAGCGCGCGCACCTCGCTCACAGGGCGCGGGAGCTCGCCGGGCTGGAGCGGCGTCTCCACGGCGTCGCGAGCACCGTCGTCGAGGCTCTCGACGCGGCGATCCCCACCCGCCCCCCGCCCGTCTACGGCCGCACGGGGCGCATCGACAAGAGGTGAGCCATGTCGCTCCTCTCCTCGCTCCTCGTCGCCGGCTCGGGGCTCCGGGCCGCGAGCGCCGGGGTCTCGACCACAAGCCACAACGTCGCCAACGCCAGCTCCGAGGGCTTCCACGTCCGCTCCGCCACCGTGGTCACCGCCGATCCGATCCGGAGGGGCGCCGCGTGGTTCGGGCAGGGCACCAACCTCACGGGGATCTCCCGCGCTGCGGACAGCTTCCTCGCCCGCAGACAGATGTCCACCGCGGGGGACGCAGCCGCCTCGTACACCCTCCAGACCAACCTGACGCAGGTGGAGACCCGCTTCAACGAGTCGGCAGCCGACGGCATCCGGGAGCGCCTGGATCAGTTCTATGACGCCCTCACCGAGGCCACCGCCGACCCCGCGGATCGCGGCCTGCGCGAAGGGGTGAACGCGGCGGCCTCGCGCCTCGGCGACGTGCTGCGCCGCACCGCCAACGGGCTGGACCAGCAGCTCTCGGACTTCGAGGACACCATGGTCGGGTCGGTCGACGCGATCAACGAGAAGATCGCCAAGGTGGCCGCGCTGAACAAGGGTTTGCAGGCCGCTGGTGGCGCGCTGAAGGCCGGCGACCTGGCCGACCAGCGCGATCAGCTCATCCGCGAGCTCGCTGAGGAGGTGGGCGCCACCGCCTATTTTGACGGAGAGGGGCGCGCGACGGTGATGGTGGGCGGCCACGCGGTGGTGTCGGGGATCGAGGCCCGGCAGATCCTGGTGGACGTGAGCAGCGGCGCCCCCTCGGTCTTCATGAGCGCCGACTCTGGGCAGGTGGACCTCACCGCCGGGGTGGGCGGTGTGCTCGGGGGGCGGATCGGGGCCCACGCCCTGACGGTGGGCTACAGGGAGCGCTTGGACACCTTCGCCACCGACTTCGCCGGGGCGATGAACGCACAGCACCAGGCGGGCTTCGATCGCGCGGGCGCCCCCGGGGGTGATCTCTTTACCTTCAACGCCGCCGACCCCGCAGGGAGCTTCGCGCCCTCCAGCGCGGTGCTCGCGTCGCCAGATCTGCTCGCCTTCGCCGCCGGCCCCAGCGCAAACCCCGGCGATGCAGGCAACCTGGAGGCCCTGATGGGCACGCGCACCAGCGGCTTCGTCGGGGCGGACGCCGACACCCCCGAGGCCTGGCTCACCGACCTCACCTCGGACGTTGGGCGCGACACCGACACCGCCGGGATCGCCGCGGAGGCCAACCAGGCGCTGCTCGACGACCTCGACGAGCTCGACCAGAACCTGCACGGGGTGGACCTCGACGAGCAGGCCCAGAACCTGATCACCTACCAGACGGCCTACCAGGCCGCGGCGAAGGTGCTCGCCTCGACCCAGAGCATGCTCGACACCCTCATGTCCATCGTCTAGCTCCCCCGGAGCCCCCCATGACCACCATCCGCAACACGCTGCTCCAGGCCACCCGAACCATCTCCGGTCACGTCTCCCAGGCCAAGGCGGACCTGGCCGTGGCCGAGGAGCGCGCCCTGACCGGGCTCAAGGCGCAGCGGCCCTCCGATCTGCCCGAGGGGTGGTACGACGCCCACGCCCTGCGCGCGGCGATCGCAGATCAGCAGTCCTGGACCGACAACGCGAGCCGCGGCTCCTCGATCCTGAACACGGTGGAGTCCACCCTGGGCTCCGCCTCAGACCTGCTCAAGGTGGCCCGCGAGCGCGCGGTGCAAGGCGCCTCAGAGACCCTCGCTACCGACGAGCGGGTGACCATGGCGGTAGAGATCGACGCCCTGCGGGGACAGCTCCTCACCCTCGGCAACACGCAGATCAACGGCCGCTACCTCTTCGCCGGTGAGGCCTACGACCAGCCCGCCTTCGACGCGGCGGGCGCCTACATGGGCACAACCGACGTGCCCACCGTGATGGTAGGGGCCAACCGCTTCATCGACAACGGCTTCGACGGGGGCGAGGTCTTCCAGGGGTCCGTCGACGCCTTCCAGGTGCTCACCGACCTCGCCGACGCGATGCGGGCCGACGACGCGCCGGGGGTGGCCGCCCTGCTCGGGGACCTGGACACAGCGTTGGGGCAGCTCATCGAGGGCCGCCAGAAGGTGGGCTACCTGACCCAGGACAACGCGGACGCCCGGGCGGTCGCCGAGAGCATGAGCGTGGTGTTCGAGGAGCGCCTCAACGACGTGATCGGCGTCGACCCGGTCCAGGCCTACTCGGACCTCGCCAACCTCAAGACCGCCTATGAGAGCACGCTCCAGGTCTCGGCGGGGGTCCTCAACGGCGCCAGCCTGTTCAATTTCCTTCGCTGAGTCGTTCGCGGCGGGCCCCCGCGCCCCAACCACTGGCACGCGCGGACCTCGGCCCCAGGCGGAGGCCTGACCCCCCTCCTCCCTCCAGGAGGCGGGCACAGCCCGCTGAGGCGAGGTAGCGTCGCGTCGCCAGCCCAACAACGGGCCAGAGCACGGCGCCCCCAAGGCGACCTGGCAGCGGTAGCGCTGCCCTGCGGAGGGGTCGGTGCCTCGCGCTTCCGCCCTCTGGTAGGATGTGGACCGGGCACCCCCGCCCGCAGGGAGGAAGCATGAGGCTGGTGATCATCGGCGGTGACGCAGCAGGGATGAGCGCCGCGAGCGCGGCGAAGCGCATGGACCCCACCGCAGAGGTGATCGTCCTGGAGAAGAGCGAGGACGTGTCCTACGGCGCCTGCGGGCTGCCCTACAAGCTCGCCGCCGGGGCGATGACCGACCTGGAGGTGATGTCCGCGGCCACCTTCCGCGACACGCGGGGGATAGACCTGCGCCTCCGGCACCAGGTGACGGGGCTGGATCCCGCATCCCGCACCGTCACCGTGCAGACCCCAGCGGGGACGACGGCGCTGAGCTACGACCGGCTGCTCCTCGCCACGGGGGCCAGCGTGTGGGCGCCCCCCATCGAGGGGCTGAGTGAGCTGCTGGGACGGGGGGTCTATTTCCTCAAGACCCTCGAGGACGGGCGGCGGCTGCGGGAGCGGCTGGAGCGGCACAAGCCCGCGAGGGTCGCGGTCATCGGGGGAGGCTACATCGGCCTGGAGGCCACCGAGGGCCTCCAGGCCCTCGGCGCTCAGGTCACGGTGATCGAGGCGCTGCCGCTCCTGCTCCCCTTCCTCTCCCCCCCCCAGCGCGCCGCGGTGATGGCCGAGGCGGAGGCCCACAGGGTGACGGTGCGGACCGACACCAGGGTCGCGTCGATCCGCGAGCAGCCCGACGGGAGCCTACAAATCGCGACCTCGTCTGGCACGCTGCAGGCGGACCTGGCGCTGGTCGCCACCGGGGTGCGGCCCTCGTCGGAGCTAGCGCGCGAGGCGGGGATCGCCCTGGGCGCCGGGGGCAGCGTCGCGGTGGACGGCGCCCTCCGCACCTCTGCGGAGGGCGTGTGGGCGGCGGGAGACTGCGCCGACGCTCAGCACGCCCTGACCGGGCGCTCCACCTGGGTCCCGCTCGCGCTGCGGGCGAACCGCTCCGGCAAGCTGGCTGCCAGCGCGATGCTCGGGCACCAGGTGGCCGCCCCGCCGATCCTCGGCACCGCGGCCTTCCAGTTCTTCGGGCTCCAGATCGCGCGCACAGGCCTGGGCCTGGACGAGGCGGTCGCAGCCGGGTTCGACGCGGTGGCTGCCTCGGTGAAGACCGGCACCAGGGCGCACTACTATCCTGGTGGAGGCCCGCTCTTCACGAGCCTCGTGGGGGAGCGCGGCACCGGCAGGCTGCTGGGGGCGGTGATGGTGGGGCCGGAGGGGGCGGCCCACCGGATCGACACCGTCGTGGCCGCGATCCGGGGAGGGATGACCGCGACCGAGCTGTACGAGCTCGACCTCGTCTACGCCCCGCCCTTCGGCCCCAGCTGGTCACCGCTGCTCACGGCGGCCAGCGCCCTCGTCAAGGCGGCGCGCCGCTGAGAGACGCGCGCCGGCGCGGGCACCGCGCCTCCAGCGGGGACGTGGATCCCCGCCCACAAGCCCACTCAGACCCCGGCGCCAACCGCTCCTATGCCCAAGCGCACCTCTCTCTCCGGGACATGCACCCGTGACCCGCTGCCCGCGGTCTGGTAGCATGCCCCAAAGTCGAACGCCGGAGCGACAATGGCGACCCCACCCCTCCCCACCGTGGTACAGGCCCTCCAAGGAGTGGCCCTGTGGCAGCACGAGGCCCTCGCGAGCAACCAGAAGCAGCTCGAGGACGTAGACCACGAGGTGCTCCAGTTTGAGCAGGCCATCCGCAACCTGCAGGAGCAGATCGCCGCCCTGGAGACCTTCCGCGCGGAGCTGGGACAGCAGCGCGGCCTGATCGACGACGAGCTCACCCAGCGCTCCTACGACGCGATCTTCGAGGCCCTGCACGCCCAGCACCAGGCCCTGCAGCAGCGCTCCACCCTGATGGGCGCGGCCTGGGGCGAGCGCGACGCGGCCCTCGCTCGCCTCGCCGAGCAGAGCGACGTCGCCCCGCTGCTCCACGAGTACCAGCAGTTCAAGACCAGCGTGGAGCCCACCCTGGAGATGCTGCCCGCGTCCTACCGCGACGTCATCCGGGCCCACCACCAGGGGATCGTCAAGCAGCTCCGCGCCAGGGTCTCGGACATCCTCGAGGGGGTCACGGAGCTCAAGGCAGAGGCCCTGACCTTTGACGTGGTGTACGCCATCGACGCCCCAGAGGGGCCCGCCGAGCTGCTGATGCTGGTGCTTCCGGTGAGCGACACCGTGCAGACCCGCTGGACAGAGCGGGAGGAGGACCTGCAGTCCCACATCGCCGCGCGGGCCATCCACGGCCTGTACGCAGCCTGCCACGAGCTGGGACTGGGCGGCGCACAGGCGATGTACGGGGGCCACCAGGGGATGCTCGCGATAGAGGTCGAGCTGCGCGGCGGTGACCCCGACGCCATCGCCGGGGTGCTGGAGCGCGCACTCCACAACGCCGTCTCCATCTCGGAGGAGCTGCGGGGCGCCGGCCTGCGCCCCACGGTGTTCCGCGTCCACGTAGACCACCTGCTCCCCCCTGAAGAGGCGGACATGGAGACTCTGGAGATGAACCATGCTTGATGAGCTTCGCCCCATGGGCCTGTACCAGGCAGCGCTCACCCTGGAGATCGAGCCCTTCGAGGTGGTGCGGCTGCTCACCTTGGCCAACGCGGTCCCCGAGAGCAACCTCCTCATCTGTGACGCCACCCTCGACCTAATCAAGGATGTCGGCGGCATCGAGCAGTGGTGGACCGACTCCCCCGATCAGCCCGACGAGCTGGTGCGGGCGGCGATAGGGATCCTGCTCGACCGCGGGCACATCGGTGAGCGGAGCGCCCGCATCGACAACCTGTGGCGCGGGCTCCCGGTGGAGTCCCAGTCCGTCCTGCAGCAGGCCGTCCATCAGCTCGTCCAGGGCGGGTTCTTGGCCACCATGATGCACCTCCAGGGCGTCCACGTGACCGTGGCCCCCGAAGCCGTAGATCGCCTGCGCGCTGTGGCCGCGGGCGAGCTCTCGCTCTCGTCGCTCTCCCCCCTGCTGGGCTAGCCGATGGCAAGAAGGCGCCGCAGCCTCCTGGGCAAAGAGGGCTCCCCCGGGCTGTCGCCGGTGGGGGCCTTCACGCCCGATGCCCCCACCGGCGAAGACGCGCCGGCCGGCCCGGCTGGCTTCCCCTCGTCTCTGCCGACGCCCGGTCAGGAGGACGCTCCCACCGAGAAGATCGGACGAAGGCACCCCGCCGGCTCCCCAGATCCAACGCTCAGCTGGGGTTCTCACGAGCTAGAGCTGGACCCCTCGGCCTTCGAGGACCTGTCGGTGGAGGCCCCCGCGCCACCCCCGGCCTACGGCGCAGCCTGGGGTGAGATCCCCGATGAGGAGGAGGGGCTCTTCGCTGACGCGGAGGGGGACGACTGGGTGTCGCAGGAGCCAGAGGAGGATCGCGACTGGGCGGACGAGACCGAAGAGGTGGGGACGCCTGCCAGAGCCGGCTGGCTCGAGGAGCCCACCCCCCGGCAGGGCTGGGAGACCGCGCCTGAGCCGGAGCCCACCCCAGGCTTCAGCAGCGAGCACCGCTGGGGCCGAGGGACCCCCGCACCCGCGGCCTACTCCGGTGCCGCCCCCGGCTTTGACGGGGCAGACGAGGCGTCAAGCAGCTGGGACGCCCCCGACCAGCGCTGGGAGACGGAGGAGCAGGAGCCGTCGTGGATCGCCCACGACGAGCAGCCCGCCTGGATCGACAGCGCACAGGCAGACGAGGAGCCGAGCTGGGAGCGCGGCGTGCCGGCTCCGGCACACTACTCGGGGGACGCGCCTGGCTTTGGCGACGAGGAAGAGGCCATCGCCGCCTGGGATGACCCAGACGACGCGCTGCCGTCCTGGGTCGAGCAGCCCGCCGACCCAGCGCCCTACGGGAGAGCGGGGTGGGAGCGCGCAGCGTCCTCTCCCCCCGGCTTCGGAGCCGACGAGGAGGAGGAGATCGCGGCGTGGGACGACCCCGACGACGGCGCCCCCGACTACCTCGAGGAGGCGCACAGCGCAGGCCCCAGCAGGGTGATGGAGAGCGACTACCTGTCCTCTGGGAGCGCTCACTCCGACACCACCGACACCAGCTGGGACGGCTCGGTGTGGGGTGAGAAGAAGCCAGCCCCTCGGCTGGAGTCGAGGACGCCCGGCTTCTTTGACTCCGATTTTGGCGGAGAGAGCGTCATAGGGGTCAACCAGCCCCCGGCGCTCCCCAAGTACCTGAGCACCTCGACCCCCGCCCCCACCCACTCGCCGAGGCAGAAGCCCAAGGAGTCGGCCAAGCCGGTGATGATCGCGCTGATCGCCGGAGGCACCTTCGCGGTGGTGCTGGTGCTCGTGGCGGTGGGCCTGTGGTACGCAGGGATCCTGCCCCCAGCCGCACCCGTCACCCCACCGGCCCCTGTCGAGGCGGTGGCCCCCCCCGCCCAGCCCGAGGAGGTTGCAGCCCCAGCAGAGGCTCCCCCTGCGGTCCCCGTCGCCCCGCCGGTGGAGGAGGTGGTGGTGGTCGAGAAGCCCGCGCCCGCGCCGCCCCCCACCGCGCCGCCCGGCACCCTGCAGATCCGCTCCAACCGGCGCGTGCTGGTCTCGGTAAACGGAGAGCCGGTGGGCTACCCGCCCCTGAACCTCAAGCGGCCCCCAGGCGAGTACGTCATCACCGCAGAGATGCAGGGGCGCACCGGCGCCAAGGAGCGCAAGGATGTCCGCCTGGACAGCGGTGAGGTGGAGCCGATCCGCCTGACCTTCTAGCGAGGGCCCCAGCACCGCAGCACCCACCGGGCCGCCTGTTGGGCTGCGCGCTCCAGCGTCGGCGGCAGCGCCCCTGGTCCCTGTCCGAAGGGGCGCTAGCCGCGCGCCGGTAGACCGCCCGCCGGGCGTGATGCACAGCCCGGTCAGACCTACGCCTGCTGGAGGGACGTCCCCACCGGCTCGCCCGGGTGTAGCCGTCGGCAGGTCCCCGTGGGCTCGTGCCTAAGCAGCCGATGCGCCATCGCGTTCTACACGGTGACCGGGGCACGGATCACACCCGGCCCGCCCCCATTGCGTGGGAGCCGGGCCGGCCTGCTGAACGGGGTGACAGCACCACAGGCGGCGCCTGTGGACAGGTTCAGAACAGGAGCCCTGGCTGGCTGTTGAGGCTGGCGACGCAGATGTCGACAAAGGCTGAGTCGATGTCCGAGGCGTTGGGCGTCGTCAGCGCGAAGCCATTCCCAGCTACGATGTGGTCCTTCATGAAGGCGGGCCCGCTCCCCCAGGTGGGTCCATAGTACACCGTGTAGATGTCGTAGCCGCTGGCCTCCGCCTCCGCCTTGTACTGGTCCGCCCAGTTCGTGTAGTCCTTCACCGTGGGGTCGCGCGTCTCACAGACCTCTTCGGTCACCCAGTACTTACTACCGACCTTCTCGCAGGTTCCCGGCCCATCATATTTATTGCACTTCTTTTTCGAAACCGTCCAACTCTCTTCTTTGCATTCCTCGAGGTCCTCGCACAGCACCTCGAGCTCGTCCCCCCACACCTCATCCTCATAGGACGAGGGTTGGCACAGGCTGCTGACCGGGTGAGGCTCCCCGTCCGACAAGAACACGATCGCCTTGCCCACCTCGTCGTCAGAGGTGCGCGCTGCCTGATCTAGAAGGTTCAAGCCCATCCCCAGACCAGCCGACTGATTCGTCCCACCGATCACACCACACCTACGGCTGTCTTCTCCACAACCGACCACCCCACTGATGGCTCTAGAGATGGTGGAGTACCCCTCCCCATACTCAGTCCAAGGGAGCTTCAACGCGGAGGTGGTGGCGTGCGCCACGACCGCCACCCTGGAGTCCGCAGAGGACCGCTCCGCGACGCAGTCCACCAGCGCCTGCGCTGCGGTCCGAGCGTCCCTCATTTCGGTGCTGTTCATCGAGCTGGAGACGTCCAGCACGATCACAGTGTCCGGCGCGCGCCCCTTGATCGCGGTGGGGCCCGCCCCAGCGGTCTCAACCACGTCAAAGGCGTGCAGCCCGAACATCGCCGAGAAATGCATCGGCACCGTCGCGCGCACCGAGACCCGCACCGCGTTGGCGCCCTCCTTGCCGCTAAGGGCGGTGAAGGTCCTGGCGTCGGTGTCCCAGTCGCCGTAGACATACGAGTCGTCCACGATCACAGAGTCCATCCCGTTGATCCCGTTGGCCTCTGCGTAGGCCTGCGCGACCTCCTGCGCACGGCTGGGGTCTTGGAAGAACACCGCCCCCGCGAGGGAGGCCGCGTCCGCCGCGGACTGCGCCTGCAGCCGCGCCATGGAGACCATCCCCCAGTCGATGGCCAACGCGGTGAACCCGAGGATGACCGGCATAGACAGGGCGAAGACCATGGTGGTGTTGCCACGACGTGAGGATCCGTTGGACATCTTAGGCTCCACAGCTAGTGACGTTGGAGGCGAGCGCCGCGATGTGAATGGGGAAGACCTCTGGCACGGGGACGAAGCCGATCAGCGGGGTGAACGGGATCTCAGCGTCGACCACCACCGCGCAGGTGCCCGCGATCACCTGGATCTCTGGGACCACCGCGGCAGAGACCACGCCCAGCCCGAAGCGGTCGAACTCGTCCTGCGCCGCGCTCAGGGCGGTGGTCACGCACGCATCGCAGTCCCCGGACTCAAGCTCATCCTCGGTCTGGGTCTGCAGCGACCCCAGGCGCACCGCGTCGCGGAGGGCGTTGCTGACCATCGCCTCCTGGAAGAAGTACCAGCCATAGTCGGCGATACCCAGGAGGAAGGCCATCAAAATGGGCGCGATGAGCCCAAACTCGATGGCGTTGGCGCCGCGACGCCTGCGTTGGGGAGGGAGCATTGCGTAACTCACTTCTGTTGGTTCCTTAAGTATACCATCAGATGACTTACAGACGATCACAATCCAAATGAAGTGTAACAAATTCGTGATGTTTCGGTCGGACAACAAGATTACCTAGAGACATCCTAAACTACCCATGCCTCCCCCCCTGATCCCGCGAAGGATGAGCGGCAGCTCGCCACCCCACCCCCGCGAGCGCGCTTGCCACGGGCAGGACTTGTGCCGCTCCGCCCATTTCCCCCGTGCCTCCTCCCCGACAGGGGGATAGTCCCGCGCTCCACACCCGGAGGCCCCCATGCTCCAGCTCTCGCTGCTCTCCTCTCCCCGCGTCGATCCCAAGCCCATCACCGGGAAGGAGCGCCCCGAAGACCTGCTCGCCAGCGCCTTCCCCGCCTTTGTGGGGCGCCAGGTGCGCACGGGCTTCGAGCTGATGCGGCGCTGCCAGCAGGAGGGTCACACCGTGTTCATGACCCTCTCCGGCGCGATGACCCCGGCCGGCCTCCACAGGTCAAGCATCATCCCCCTGATCCAGAGCGGCGCGGTGGACGTGCTCACCACCACCGGCGCGAACCTGTACCATGACGCCCACAGGGTGATCGGGCACGCGATCCGCGAGATCGATCCCCTGGCGGGAGACACAGCCCTCCGCGACGCCCGCATCATCCGCATCTACGACCTGGGCTTCGACGAGGACGTGCTCCTCGACACCGACAAGCTCTTCTCGCGCCTGCTGATGAAGCCCGCCTTCCAGAAGCCGATGACCACCGCCGAGATGAACTGGCTGCTCGGCCGCGAGATCGCCGCGCTGGAGGTAGAGCTAGGGGTCACAGAGCCTTGCCTGCTCTCTGCCTGCTACCACGCCGATGTCCCCATCTTTGTCGGCGCGCCGCAGGACGGCTCGATCTTCCTGAACGTCGTCAAGCTCAAGGCCCTGCTCGGCGACCAGTTCAAGTTCCTCCTCGACCCAGTGGCCGACGTCTACACCATGGCCGCCCTCCAGTGGGCCGCGCAGCGGGAGGGGGAGACCGCGGTGTGGATCATGGGCGGCGGCGTGCCCAAGAACTACACCCTCCAGGGGGAGCCCACCCTGTCCCAGATCCTCGGGCAGGATGCCCGAGGCTTCGACGTGGACCTGCAGATCTGCGTGGATCCCGTCGACAACGGCGCCCTGTCCTCCTGCCCCGCGGGCGAGGGGCACACCTGGGGCAAGGTCTCCGCCGAGTGCGTCGCCACCTCGTCCATCTACATGCACGCCGACGTGACCGCGGTGCTCCCGTGGCTGGTGTACGCCCTGTTCTCGTCCACCGAGCCCCGGCCGCTCAAGCGCCTGTACCAGCGACTCCCCGAGATGGTGGCGCAGCTCGACCAGGACGTCGAGGCGCAGCGCGAGACGCTGATGGCCGACCTGACCTGATCCGGGTAGGGGCAGGGCATGCCTGCACTCCCCGACCTCACCGATCTCGCCAACCAGTACCGCGGCCCGTTCACCGAGCTGACCGGGCTGGTCTTTACCCACGTGGTCCCCGGCAGGGTGGAGGCTGCGCTGGCGCTCTCGGAGCGGCACCACCAGCCCTACGGGATGGTGCACGGGGGCGTCCACGCCACCATCGTAGAGACCCTGTGCTCGGTGGGGGCCGGGATCACCGTCGCCCTGGAGGGCAAGTCCGCGGTGGGACTGGAGAACCACACCTCCTTCGTGCGGGCGGTGCGCTCCGGCACCCTCCACGCGGTCGCCGAGCCGCTGCACCCGGGCAAGCGCACCCAGGTGTGGCGCTGTGAGATCCGCGACGACGACGGCAACCTCGCGGCCTACGGCACCATGCGGGTGATGATCCTCCCCAAGGGGGCGGCGGCGGGCGGCGAGGTGGTGGCGGTCAAGCACGGGCCCACAGGGAGCTGAGCGCCCGGTCCCCTGACACCCCCTCCGCGCACCCCCGAGAGGCTGACATGATCTGGCTCCTACCCCTGCTCCTCGGCTGCCCCAAGGCCCCCCTCCCCCAACCCGCGGCGGTCTGCCCTACGGCGGAGGGCGAGCTGCTGCCCTGCGCACCTGGGGCCTTCGACGGGGCCGACGCCGCGCACCCGCTCCCGTGGGGCTCGGCCGCACAGGGGACCCTCTGGTACGGGCGCCTGCTGTGCCCAGGCGGGGCCGACCCCTCGGTGATCCGGGTGGAGTCGCGGGCCCGGGTGACCGAGTCCCCCTACCCCCTCTCTGAGCTAGGCGCCGGCGCGCTAGGTGAGGGCCCGGTGGACCTGTGGCGGGTCGAGTGCCCCGGCCTGGGGGAGCGCGACTGGTACACCGACATGTACCACTGCGGACCGAGCTGTGTCCCGGACGGGCTGCTGCTGCTCCCCGCGCCGGCCCTGGACGCCTGGGTCGCCTCGCGCGAGGCCGCGGACCGGGGCGCGTGGCAAGCAGCCCGCGATCACGCCGCGCATGCCGCAGCGATCTACCCCGACGCCGAGCGGATCCAGTACTGGCTCGGCTTCTCCAGCGCCGAGGCGGGCGACCTCCCCGGGGGGATGGAGGCCTTCGCGCGCGCGGTGGCGCTAGACCCTGCCGACCCCGACAACCTGTACCAGCTCGCCCTCACCCAGCGCCTCTCTGGGCTCCACGGGCTCTCCCGCGAGACCGTGGAGCGCGCGATGGCGGCGCTCCCTCCCGGACACCCTGGCCGGGCCCGGATCCTGTGCCTGGCCGCGGTGACCCGCAGAGATCAGGGCGACACCGAGGCCGCGGACCTGCTCGCCCACGCCGCCTGCGAGGAGGGCTTCACCCCCTGCTGCACCGTGCCCGCGCCCGCCGAGGAGTGAGGGTGCGCTCGGAGCCGCAGGCGCGCCACCGAGCTGTTCGTCACGGCTTTGGTATCAGCCCCACGCCAAGCCCCTAGGATCGGGGCGCGCCAGCGCGCGCCCCGAGGTCTTGGTCGGTCAGGTCGGCGTGGGAAGGGCTCCGCCTGCGCCCCCCTCCCCGCCCTGGAGGCGCCCGCAGCCCCGGAGCGCGCCCCTGACCCGCGAGGCCGCGGGACCGCCGCGCGCTCCCGACCTGGAGGCAGCCGCCAGCTCCACTGGACCGGCTCGCGGCCCACCGTGGCGCGGAGGACCGCGCGCGTCGGTTCACCCACGGGTTTCGGATCGCTGGGCCCGGGACGCCGAGGGCGCTGTCTGCCGCTCGCTGTGCTGCGTCTGTCACGGCGGAGCGTTTGCTGCCTTCCTCCTAGTCCCCGATGCACTGGCAGCGAGTCCGGCCCGAGCGCACAAGATGGTGGAACCACCGGCTTGTCCAAGGCACCCCGTGCCCCTGCGCCCGGCGGGGGGTGCGAGGCACGCGCCGATCAAGCTGGTGCGTTCGCTGTGGATTGACGGCGAGGAGGTGGCGAGCTCGTTCGACCGAGCCAGCGGGACAGACCTTGGCCATTGGTGATGCGCCGGATCGCGTGGGGTTCAGCGCCCGAGGATGTACACCGACCGCAGGTCGCCCCACTGGTTGCTCTGCGACCACACCTCCTGATCCCCGTGATCGACCCGCCTGTAGCCCACCTGAACGATCTCTGAGTCCCCGGCGCAGCCGTTGCGGATCGAGAGGCGCGAGGGCTCGGTGTCGGCGGCCTCGTCCGAGGCGACGGTGAAGCTGTCGTAGCCGGGCCAGGGATCGACGTACCCGTCGGGGTAGACCATGCTGGAGGAGCAGGCCCTGGAGCCCTTCACGATCGGCTGGCTGATGACGCTGTGCAGGCTCCGGCCCGCCATGAAGGCGTCGGCGGTGTAGACCGAGTGGGTGTAGGACAGCAGCGACTCCCGCACGAAGACATCGTCGATACCGAGCTGCACGAAGGCGGGGGAGATGAAGTCCACCGGGTCGGCGGGGTTGGAGAGCGAGATGCCGCGCACGTCGTGGTAGGGGGCGGTGGTGGTCCACCCCGCGCCGTCCTCGGTGAAGTCGATCCCCGCGTCGAAGTCTGAGACCCGCATCAGCAGCGTCCAGCCACCGCCGTCCGTCTCCATGTCGCACCACACCTCGACCGCCGCGCCCGTGCCAGTGGGGTCGATGGCGTAGAGCCCCGAGCCCCGGTCTGCGGAGGTACCGACGATGTCCAGGCAGCTGCTCCCAGAGACCGGGCGAACGGTGGCGTCGGTGTCGTCTGGGTCGGAGCCGCCGCAGGCGGCGTCCGAGAAGCCGTCGGCGTCGGCGTCGAAATCCACGGCGCCGTCGCAGTCGTGGTCGCGATCGTCGCAGACCGGGGTCGCCCCAGGCAGCACCGCGGGGTCGGTGTCGTCACAGTCCGCCCCCCCGTGCGCCATCGCAGCCACGCCGTCCTCATCCCCGTCCAGGAGGCTGTTGGTGTCGCACTCCCAGCCCTCTGCCCCGTCGCGCATCCAGGTCCAGCGCATCACGTCGGGCTGCACCGCGTAGAGGGTGCCGGTGAGGTCGTCCCCCACCCACAGCGCGCCGGGCCTTGTGACCGGGGTGCAGAGCCCGCGCGCGTCGGCGTCCACCCCGAAGAAGCCCTCGTCCACCGCGATCAGGGACTCCGCGTCGCGCTCCCATCGCCACAGCAGGCCGTCCCCGCTCACCCAGGCCGCGCCATCCCCCGCGGGCTCGATGATCCGCACCTCAGGGCTGGGGATCAGCTCCGGCCCCACCCCGTCGACGTAGTGCACCAGGGAGTCAGCGGAGGACGAGAGCAGGTAGTCGTCGGTGCCGTGGAGCCGGATCGCCATCCGCGGGGTGGCCACCCCCACGTCCGAGAGCAGCACCGCGCTGCGCCCGGAGACAGGGTCCACGGCCACCAGCGAGCCGCCGGCCCCCTCGCCGTAGAGGGGGAGCAGCAGCTCCTGCCGCTCCTCGTCCCACCAGAGCTGCTGCCCGTAGCCGGGCACCTCGGCGATCACCACCCCCGCGCTGTCGCCCACCTCGGCCCGGTAGATGGAGACCACCCCGCCCGCGGGGATGGACCACCACACCCGCCCGTCGCCAGAGACCGCGACACCGTACACGTTCCTAGTCAGCGGGATCCGCAGCAGCTCCTCCCCGGTGAGCTCATCGAAGCAGGCCACGTCCTGGTCGCCGGAGCAGACCATCGCCACCGCGTCGACGCCGTCGCAGTCGTCGTCCTGCCCGTTGCCCGGCAGGTCGAGGCGGTAGGGGTGGACCATCGCGAGCGCGTCGTCGCAGTCCTCGCGGTTGTCCACATAGCCGGCGGGGGCGTCGCACTGCACCGCGGGGGTGTCTGGGTCGCCGTAGCCGTCCCCGTCCCCGTCCCCGTACCAGGTGGGCTCACCCAGCGCGCCCAGCTCGTCGGTGGAGCCGTCACAGTCGTCGTCATAGCCGTTGCAGCGCTCCACCCCCGCCGGGCTGACCGCCCGGTCCAGATCGTCGCAGTCCTCGGCGGTGGCCAGCCAGCCGGTGGGAGCGGGGGCGGCGCAGGCGTACTCCACCACCAGATCGCCGCCGTAGCCGTCGCGGTCCAGGTCGCGGTACCAGGGGTCTGCGTCGGTGGCGTCCTCGTCCACCTGCCCGTCGCAGTCGTTGTCGAGGGTGTCGCAGACCTCGGGGTTGGCCGGGAAGCGCGCCGCGCTGGTGTCGTCACAGTCCCCGCCGCGGTCGGCACTGTGGGCGGGGGCGGCGCAGGCGCGGAAGGCGCTGCCGTCCAGGCCGTAGCCATCGTCATCGCCATCGGTGAAGAAGATCGCCGCGTCCACCGGGTTGTCGTCCACCTGCCCGTCGCAGTCGTTGTCGAGCGCGTCACAGACCTCGGCGTTGCCTGGATAGCGGGCCGCCTCCCCGTCGTCGCAGTCCGCCCCGTCCAGGATCGCCCCCTCCGCAGGCGAGCAGGTGCGGACGCCCGCCGCGCCGTCCCCGAACCCATCGCCGTCCCCGTCGGGGTACCAGGTCTGCCGGTCCACCGCGTCCGCGTCCGCGTCGCCGTCGCAGTCGTTGTCCAGGCCATCGCACACCTCGGTGCCGCCCGGCCTCGCTGCGGCGTGGGCGTCGTCGCAGTCGAGGTCGTTCTCCACCCGCCCCTGCGGGCGCTCGCAGGCGAGGAGCGCCGCGTCGGGGTCACCGTAGCCGTCTGCGTCCCCGTCGAGGTACCAGACCGTCGCGTCGACGGGGTCATCGTCCACCGCGCCGTCGCAGTCGTTGTCCACCCCGTCGCAGACCTCCTCCCCGCCGGGGAAGGCGCTCGCGTCCAGGTCGTCGCAGTCGTCCGCGGTGGCGAGGGAGCCCTCCGGGGCCTCGCAGGCGATCACGGTCAGCACCTCGCCGGCGTGCCCGTCCCCGTCCAGATCGGCGTACCAGACCGGGGCGTCGATCGCCTCCTCGTCCACCGCGCCGTCGCAGTCGTTGTCCGCCTGGTCGCAGCGCTCGTCCGCGCCGGGGAACACGTCGGCCCTGCTGTCGTCGCACTCCTCACAGGCAGGGACCCCATCCGCGTCCGCGTCCGCGTAGCCGACCGAGCCGTCGCAGTTGTAGTCGGTGGGGTCGGTGCAGTCCCACTCCGCGGCGCCTGGGTGTACGGCACCAGCAGCGTCATCGCAGTCCCCCGCCCGCTCGACGTAGCCCGCGGGGGCCACGCAGGCGTCTACCGCGCTCGCCGCGTCACCGAAGCCGTCCCCGTCCGCGTCACCATACCAGGTGAGGGCGTCCACCGCCCCGTTGTCGACCTCGCCGTCGCAGTCGTTGTCCACCCCGTCGCAGGTCTCCTCCGCGCCGGGGTGCGCGCTGCCATCGAGGTCGTCACAGTCGAGGTCGGCGGTGGCGCCGTCCCCGTCCAGGTCGACGGGCTCCTCCTTGCGGCAGGCGGAGAGGGCGAGGAGCAGGGCGAGCGAGGTGCGGAACAGGGACATGAGGGCTCCGAGCAGAGCCCCCATTGTAGGGCGGCAGACGGGGGTTAGCACACCTGATAATCGCGCCGGTGAGGGCCCAGAGCGGCGCGGAAGCGGGATCCACGGGTTGAAGCGAGGAGATCCCGCGGCCTCCCGCGACGAGGCCACTGGCGGCGCCTCCACCCGCGCAGAGGACCGCAGTCAGCCCCCTTGTCGGCCGCCTCTCGTCGAAGAGCGGTCCGAGGCGGACACGCCCACCGGGAAGCCCGGCGGACCTCCGAGCGTGCACACCCGCTGGACGCGCCGTGACGACCTCCGCCGCGCCGAACGCCTCGCCGACGACCACGCCCCTCGCGGCCGACCGGCACCCTCTAGCTGAGGCCGCTCCTACCGCGACACCCGCGCGCGCTGCGCCCAGTCCGGCGGCTCGTGCGACCGTCGCCCTGCCTCGCGCCCCGCGGACCTCGTCCGCCGGTGTGCCGGAGGAGAGGCCGCGCCCCTCCCTCGCGGCCCCCCCGATGTCAGCGCGGCTCAGCCCGCCCCGCAGGCGAGCGCGGCGCCTCGCCCGGCGCATGAGCGGCGCGGCCCCAGCCGAGCGCCGAGCCCACGCCGGGGGGCGGCGGCTCCGCTCAGTCGAGGCTGAGGGTGTACAGGTTCAGGTTGCCGTTGTCCCACGAGTACAGCCTCTGGTCGGCGTAGTTGTAGTCGATCATCGCGTTGTACGAGATGTTCTTGAAGGGGATAGCCGGGTTCCACGACGAGCCGTCCCTGGTGTCGAACATGTAGGCGATGGTGGTGTTGGCGGCGCTATACGAGGCGGTGACGTAGAGCACCCCGGAGATCATCCAGGCGTTGCCCGCGTGCTTGGTGTAGCTGGTGTTCCAGGTCTGTAGGATGCTCAGATCAGTAGGATCGAGCTTGGAGATCACGATGTTACCGCCGTTGGCCGCGGTGCTGTAGATCACCCACAGCCCCTGCTCGTCCACCGCGAAGTCGATGTCCGAGTAGCCCCCCCACTGGTAGGCGTAGGTGTTGGTGTGGCCGGCGTCGGGGAGGGTGCGGGTGGCCACCGCGGTGTGGGTCGACAGGTCGTACTTGACCATCGTGTTCGAGCCGTACTGCGGATAGTAGAGGTAGCCGCCGAGCACGGTAGCGCCTGTGCCCTGGGTCTGAGGCGACACGTTCCAGCTGCTGCTGTTGGTGTTGGCCGTCAGGTCCGCGAGGGACGGGTACTCGAGGATCGTGCTGCCCGAGTGCCCCGAGAGCATCCAGTGCTTCCCGACCCCCAGCGTCTCCAGGGGGTCGCGCGCCCACCACCCGTAGGTCCCCAGCCCCGACCGCTGCGCCACCGGCGTCCCCACCGAGGTGATCTCGTGGAAGGCCGAGATGCTCACCTCGTCGCTCGCCTCCGGGCTGGCCTCCTCGCCGTCCTCCGCCACCGCGGTGCAGCGCCAGAGCTCGTCGGCGCCGGTGTGGTCTCTGGTGACCGTGTCGTCGGGCCAGAGGCTGGAGGTAGCGCCGGAGAACGGGGCGTCGTCCACCTCCCACGAGAAGGCGTAGCTGAGCTCGTCCCCGTCCGCGTCGGTGGAGGGGGTGGTGACCGCGCACACCAGGTCCTCGATCCCCTCTGCGGGGCTCTGAGGCTGCACCTCGACCACCGGGGCCGAGGGCACCGAATTGAGCACCGTCACCGCGGGGGTCTCAGCCACCGCGCCCACATCCTGGTCATCGCGAGGGGTGAGGCGCGCGAGCACCGTCTGCCCCTTGTCAAACCACAGGGTCCCGTCCAGGGCCATCAGCTCCGAGGCCACTGGCACCCCGTCCACGAGCCAGGAGATCCCCACCTCCACCGGGTCGCCGTCGTCGTCCACCACCTCGTAGCTGAGGCTCAGGCTGTCGTCGGTGTGGGGGTCCGAGGGGCTGAGGACCAGCCCGCTGAGCGCCGGGGGGGTGTTGCCCACCGTCGCGGTGGAGGTGGTGAGCGCGATCCCCTGGCCCAGCCCATCGCTGGGGGTGAGCTCCGCGTAGACCGCGTCCCCCTTCGAGAACAGGGCGCCGTCGATGGCCCCGCCGGCGCTCACCGCCAGCCCGTTGACGTACCAGGCGGTGCTCAGGCTCACCGCGTCCCCGTCCGCGTCCGTGAGCGCGCCGGTGGTCACCGTCAGCGTGTCCGCCTCGCGCACCGCGAGGGCGGAGAGCTCGGCGCTGGCGAGCACCGGGAGGGAGTTGCGCACCGCGATCGGGGCGGAGCGCACCGCCGGGCCAGCGCCCGCGTCGTCGCGGGGGGTCGCGGCGCACAGCACCTCGTCACCCCTGCTGAAGGCGCTGCCGGTGAGGGTCGCGGCAGAACCCGCGAGGCCTCCGTTGACCTCCCAGCGGAAGTCGTAGGACGCGGGATCGCCGTCCGCGTCGCTCCAGCCGGAGGGGACGCAGCTCAGCACCGTGTCCTCATAGGCCACCGCGGGGCTCACCGCCACGCCGGACACGGCGGGGGTGGAGTTGGCCACGGTCACGGCGCTCGTGGTAAAGGCGGGGCCAGTGTCGGTGCCGTCCGAGGGGGTGAGCACCGCGCGCACTGTGTCGCCCCGGTCAAAGGAGGCGCCGCTCAGGCTGGCCCCCGCGGCGCCGGGCACCGGCGCGCCGTTCACGAGCCAGCTGTAGGCGAGCTGCACCGGGTCGCCGTCCGCGTCGAAGCCCTCGGCCATCACCGTCAGGGTGTCGTCGGTGCGCGGTGCGCTGGGGAACAGGGTCGCGAGCACGGTGGGGGGGCTGTTGAGCACCGTCACCTGGGCGCTCTGCACCCGCGGCCCGCTGTCCTGACCGTCCGATGGCACCGCGCTCACCGCCACCGCGTCACCCCTGTGGAGGAGCCCGGCGCTCAGGGTGTCGCCGGTCGCCACCTGCTCCCCGTTCACGCTCCAGGAGAAGCTCACCGCCACCTCGTCCCCGTCGTCATCCAGAGCCCCCAGCGCCGCGGCGTGCAGCGCCACACCCGCGACCGGGGCCCCCTCGAGGATCGTCACCCCGGCCAGGGCGGGGGGAGTGTTGAGCACCTGCACCGGCGCGCTGGTGACCGTCGGCCCGTCCAACTCCCCGTCCCAGGGGGTGACGTGGCAGACCAGCAGGTCGCCACGCTGGAAGCTCGCGCCGTCGAGGTCGGGGCTCTCGGAGACCACGGCCGACCCGACGTGCCAGGCGAACTTGTAGGCGGGGGCGTCGCCGTCCAGATCGGTGAAGCCCTCGGGGAGGCACCGTATCGCGGTGCGCTCATAGACCACCGCCTCGCTCAGGCTCACCCCGGTGATCGCGGGGGGGGAGTCCAGGATCAACACCGGCTCGGAGAGCATGGCGCTGCCGGTCAGGTAGCCGTCGCTCGGGGTCGCGCGCACCGCGACCACGTCGTGCTTGTCGAAGGAGGCGCCGTCCAGCTCCGAGACGTCGGTCGCGACCACCTCCCCGCTCACCAGCCACTCCAGGGTCATGATCACAGCGTCGCCGTCGGGGTCGTAGCCCTGCGCGCTCGCGTAGAGGGTGGAGCCCTCGGTGGCCACCTCGGGGGTGAGGCTCACGGTGAGCACCTCCGGCGGGTGGTTGTCGACCAGCACCGAGGCGCTGACCGGCTCGCCCAGGTCCGTCCCGTCGTCAGGGGTGACGGTCACCGTCCACACCTGCCCGTCGGCGGTCTCTGCCGCGGGCACGGTGTCGCCCTCGATCGCGGTGGGCGTCCCGTCCACCTCCCAGCGGTAGCGGAAGCTCACCGCGTCCCCGTCCTCGTCGGTCCCATCGGCCACCGCGACCAGGTCATCGGCGGAGAGGGCGGGCTGTGGCGAGAGCACCACCGAGGCCACTGGGGCGGTGTTGGCGATGGTGACCGAGGCCACCGACGGGTCGCTCTCGCGGTCTTCGTCCACCGCCACCACCTGCACCTCCCACACCTGCCCCCTACCGGTCATCGAGGCGGGGACCACCGCCAGCTCCCAGCCGGCGTCCACCCCGTCCACCGTCCAGGTGTAGCGCAGGGGCACGTCAGCCCCAGAGAAGGCCTCAGCGGTCAGATCCTGCGTGGTGGTGGGCGCCATCGGAGAGATCGTGACGGCGGGGGGCTGGACGGTCGAGCGGCAGGCGGAGAGCGCCAGGACGAGGGAGAGACCGATCAGTGGACGCATGGGGACTCCAGTGTTTGGCGCAAGATCGTAGCACATCCCCCACCCGCTCAGTGGACCCCCGCCACCTCCGTCACCAGGCGCGGCTGCCGGTCCAGCCTGAGCGAGAGGCCCTGCCG
>JAFGVK010000195.1 GCA_016938035.1 Deltaproteobacteria bacterium
CGTCACCGGGGACTCGGACTACTGCGGAGAAGGTGGGGGACAGCTCGTCCACTACGCCTACCTGCTCGAGGACCAGGATCGGGAGGACGCAGAGGAACTCGGCACCGTCCGCAGGGAGTGGGAGTGAGCATGCGCGGCTTCATCAATCTCCTTCCCTTCCTCTTCCTCACTTCCTGTCTGCGGTGGAGTGACGATGTCTCCATCCGCTACCTTATCCCGGAGGAGTCCTGCTACGTGGACATCGGGTATAAGGCCACCGGACCCGCTTGGAAAGATCGGGAGGAGCGAGTAGACAATGAGATATACGACAACGAACGTACCTACTACGCAGATGAACAAGGGCGCTGTGCCTCCAGTAACATCCACATCGACCTCGAGCTCATGACCGAGCGTGACTCCCCGCAGCTCTATCCCTGCGACCAGGCGGACTGGGACCAGTGCTGTGATGGCATCGCCTTTCCGGACTACTGCTCCAAGCGCGTCGAGCTGGAGTGGTTCAGTGAGTGAGCACCTCCCGGTGGCCAGCCCATCCGCGCTGCACCCGACACCACCGGGCTCAGCGAGGGCGGGCCTGCTGGCCACCGGGCGTCGGCTCCCCGTGCCTGGAGCTGGCCCCCGGCCCACCAGAGGCGAGCCGCGCGTCACCGTCGGGGGTCCCCCTCTGATACCGCTCCCCCATCCTGCGGCGGAACAGGTCATGTGCGCCGCGCCCTCCCACTCCCCCTCTGGCTCTGGCTAGCGCCGAGCGGGCTCGCGGGCACCGATTGGCGGGCCTCTCGATGCGAGTCCTTGTTCCTGCGCTCGTCGCGAACACAAGTACGCTTCCTCCCTAGGGAACGGCGGCCACACGCCGACATGCCTGGCGAGGCGATGCCGAGCACTCCCTGGGAGATGCGGCTGACCACTTCATCCGATGGTTCCTATGGAAGGAGAACGGTCGTCCTGTGAGACTGTCCGGCGGCTGGAGCGGTGCCGCCTCGCGCTCCCAGCGCATCGCCCGAGGCAGCAGCGGCTGCGCCCGAGCACCTCGCAGAGCGCGCGCCCCCTGGGCCACAGCCCCCCCGGCTAGCGGGAGACCGCGCCACGTCCCGCAGGGGGGGGGCGCACGCCCTTTCGCCAGCCGTTCACTCCCTTACGTTCAGCGTAAGCGCTCCTCGTCATTCTCCGCAGAGGACCATTGGCACGGTCCCTGCTTTCCGCTCCCTCCACCACGGAGGAGCCCATGCTCACCCTGCTCGCCTTGCTCGCACAGCCCGCCCTCGCTGAGCCCACGCTGTACGCCCCCAGCCCCTCCCAGGGAGCGCCGGGCACCCTGATCACCCTCCGCGGCACCGGCCTGGTCGAAGGGGCCCAGGTGCGGGTGTGCGACGCCCCCGCCCAGGACGTGCGGGTGCTCTCTGCGGAGTCCCTCAGCTTCACCCTCCCCGCCCACCCGCCCGGCATCTGCTCCCTCCAGCTCACCCTCCCCGACGGGAGCGGCACCACCCTCGCCGCGGCCCTCCGCTACGTCGACGCGCCGGCGCCCGCGGCCCCCAAGGGTGAGGACACCCAAGCCTACCGCGGCGAGGACCAGGTGGTCACCGGCACGCGGATCGCCCGCAGGGTCACCGACGCGCCCGTCATGACCGAGGTGATCAACGCGGCCTCTATCGAGGCCAAGGGCGCGGTCTGTCTCCTGGACGCCCTCACCTATGAGCCGGGCGTCAAGGTCGACAACATGTGCGCCATCTGCAACACCACCGGGGTCAAGCTCTCGGGGATGCCACACCAGTACACCTCGCTGCTCATCGACGGGGTGCCCATCTACTCCTCCCTCGGGCAGACCTACGGCTGGATGATGCTCTCCGCCGCGGACGTGGATCGCATCGAGATCGTCAAGGGCGCCAATTCCATCCTCTACGGCTCGGACGCCATCGGCGGCGTGGTGAACGTCATCACGGCGGCCCCCGGCGACGAGGCCACCGCACGCCTCACCCTGGAGGGAGGCACCCAGGGCTACCACTACCTCACGGGCTCCGCCGGCTCGCGCAAGGGGCCGCTCTCGGTCAACCTGGTCGCAACCCACGCCGCCTCGGACGACTTCGACAGGGACGGCGACGAGGTCAGCGAGCTGACCGGCTACGAGCGCGCCAACATGGCCGGCACCGCCCGCTACACCACCGACAAGGTCGAGGTGCTCTCGCGCGCCTCAGCGACCCAGGAGAACCGGCAGGGGGGCGGCATGGGCTCGATCATCGAGGTGCTCTCGGACGAGCGCAGGGGCTTCTCTGAGACCATTCTCTCCACCAGGCTCGACGGCTCCACCTCGGTCACGCTCCACGTCAACCCGGACCTCGACTGGGAGAGCACCGTCGCCGTCAACCAGCACCTCCAGGACTCCGACTACGAGGGCGAGGTCTACGTGGCCAAGCAGCGGATGATCTTCGCCCAGACCTCCGCCCTGGCCTCCCTGTCCGACCGCTACTCGCTGGTCAGCGGCCTCAGCTACAGGGGCGAGAACCTCGACGAGAACCTGGCCCTGTCCGAGTACAACTACAACTACACCGGCGTCTTCGCCCAAGGCGACTGGATGCCCTCGCGCAAGGTCGAGGTGCTGCACGGCCTCCGCTACGACTACCACAACGTCTTCGGCAGCGTGGTCACCCCAAGGCTCTCCCTGCGCCTGCGCCCCTGGCACGCCCTCACCCTCAGAGCCACCGCCGGCACCGGCTTCCGCGCCCCCACCACCTTCTACGAGTACTCCCACGGCGTCAGGCCCGAGGGCTACCAGCTGGTGATGCACGCCGACAAGCCCGAGACCTCCCGCAACGTCAACCTCTCCGCGCAGCTCGACAAGGGCCGCGGCTTCCGCGCCACCGTCGAGACCGGCTGGAACCAGGTGAACGACCCCATCTCCGTCCAGACGAACGCCGAGGGGATGATCGAGGTCTACAACGTCGACGACGCCCTCGACATCCTCTCGGCGGAGGTGCAGGTGCAGACCTCCCCCGTCGAGGGGCTCAACCTCACTGCGGGCTATGGCCACTACCACTACCGCGATCCGGGCGGCTCGCTGGTGTCAGCGCCCCCCACCGACACCGTCGACGTGTCGGCCGACTACACCGCCTCCTTCGGCTTCTCCGCCTCCGCCTCCGCCTCGGTGTTCGCGCCGATGGACCTGATCGGCGTCTACGGCCTCGGATATAACGGCCAGCCCGACATGAACCTCACCGGGTGGCTCGACACGGCAAACGCCGACCTCTCCTCCCCCAAGCTCACCCGATCCCCCTGGTTCGCCACCGTGGACGCCAGGGTCGAGCAGGAGGTCGCCGAGGGCATCTCGCTCTACGCGGGCGGCAAGAACCTCACCGACTACCACCAGTCCGACGTGGAGTCCCCCCTCTACTACCCCGACGACAACGGGGTCGCCGGCCCCGCGGACGTGGTCTACATCTGGGGACCGCTGCGCCCCCGCTTCCTCTACGCCGGCATCAAGGTCGCCATCTAGCGCCCACACGGAGCCCCCATGCCCCTGCTGCTGATCCTCTCTGGCCTGGCCGTCGCTGAGCCAGACCTCTCCTCGATGGCCGAGGAGCTCACCGCCCTGCGCCTCCAGGTCGAGCGCGCCGACTCGGAGCTGAGCGCCCTGCGCGCCCGCACCGAGTCCGAGGCCCGATCCCTCCTGGACCAGCGCGCTGAGCTGGACGTGCTGCTCCAGCGCGAGGCGCTGCGCCTCCAGGTGACCCAGGAGCTGTCCGCCAAGGCGAGCGCCGAGGCGACGCAGGCCAACCAGGAGCGCTCCGCCCTGACCCCGGTCCTGCTGTCCAACCTGGCCACCCTCAGGGCCCAGACCGAGGCCGGCCTGCCCTACCAGGTGGACGGCCGCGTCGAGGTGATCGACGCCCTGCGCGCCGGTCTGGAGGCAGGCACCCTGGACCCGCGGCAGGCCACCACCCGCCTGTGGCAGCACCTGGAGGACGAGCTCAAGCTCGCCGAGGACTCGGGGATGAGCCGCCAGGTGGTCGAGTGGCCGGAGGGCAGGGTGCTTAGCAAGGTGGCCCACCTGGGCCTGGTAGAGGCCTACTGCCAGGCGGAGGCCCCCGCCGGGCCCCGCTACGGCCACGCGCGGCAGGTGGACGGCGCCTGGACCTTCGTGCCCCTGGAGGGGGACGCGTCGAGGGCTGTTGCCGACCTGTTCTCCTCCTTCGAGAGGTCGATCCACTCGGGCCCCTTCACCCTCCCCCTCCGCCAGGTGCAGCGATGATCTCCCTCCTGTTGACCACCCTCGCCCTCGCGGCCCCCTCGGGGTCCCTCACCGCCGCCTGGGAGCTGGAGCGCGGCGCCCTCACCGAGGAGCTGGAGGGGCTCCAGGCGGAGACCGAGCGGCTTCGGAGCCGGGCGGAGCAGGAGCTGGTGGCCCAGCGGCGGGAGGTGGAAGAGCTCCGCACCCGCCTCACCCTGGCGCAGCTCCGGGCCGACCAGGCGGAGGAGCAGCTCAGCGAGCTGGAGCGGTCCCAGGACGGCACCGTCGGCCAGGACGAGGTCTTCGCCCTGACCCTGGAGCAGGCGGCGGCGACCCTCGCGCGGCGCGGGGTGCAGGTGGACCTCAGCGGAGAGGACGAGGTGGTGTTGGCGCGGGTGCTCCAGGCCACCGCCGCGCTGCTGGAGGCGGGCGGCACCAGCAGGGTCGAGCCGGGCACCTTCTTCGGACCGGACGGGACCGAGCTGACCGGCGAGCTCGTCCGCGTCGGGCAGATCGCGGCCTTTGGCCTCGCCGGCGACCAGGGGGGGGCGCTGCTCCCCTCGGGGGCCACGGACCTGCGGGTGGACCGCGCCGACCCCGCCGCGGTGCGGAGCTGGCTGGAGACCACCGGGCCCTCGCTCCAGTCCCTGTACCTGCTGGACCCCACCACCAGGGGACAGGAGGCCTCGGTCCACCCCGGCCTGTGGGACCAGGTGCTGTCGGGCGGGGCGCTGGTGTGGCCGATCCTCGGGCTGGGGGTGCTGGCGGTGGGGGTGGCGCTAGAGCGCCTGCTCTCCCTCTGGCGGCACGCCTCCCGCACCGAGGCGCTGCTGCGCGACACCCTCGATCTAGTGGGTAAGGGGCGGGTCTCGGAGGCCCACCAGCTCACCGCGCGGGCCAAGGGCGCGGCGGCGCGGGTGCTGACCGCGGGGCTCGACAACTGGCACCTGGACCGGGAACACCTGGAGGCGATCCTCGACGAGGCGGTGGCGCGGGAGATCCCGCGGCTGGAGCGCTTCCTCCCGCTGCTGGCGGTGATCGCGGGCGTCGCGCCCCTGCTCGGCCTGCTGGGGACGGTGACGGGGATGATCGGGACCTTCGACGTGATCACCGAGCACGGCACCGGCGATCCCAAGATGCTGTCGGGGGGGATCTCGGTGGCGCTGGTGACGACGCAGCTCGGGCTGGGGGTGGCGATCCCGGTGCTGCTCGCCCACAACGTGCTCTCCAGCCTGGTGGACCGGGTGAGCGGCGAGATGCTGCGGGCGGCCCTGGCCTTCAACAACGCGATCCACAACCAGGACTTCGTCCGCATGGAGGACGGCTCCTGGGTGGCCCGGCGCGGGTCGGACGAGGGGGCCGGCCCCCACGAGGGGATCGGCAGGAAGCTCCCCAGCGCCAGCGCCGCGTCGCTGGTGCCGCAGTCGCTGAAGCGGGGGGCGCAATGATCGACCAGCTCCTCGGCTACCTGGCCTCTGGGGGGGCGGTGAGCGGGCCGCTGGTGGTGATCGGCCTGAGCCTGTGGGCCCTGCTCACCCTGCGCGCCCTGGACCTCCGGACCGGCCTGCGGGGGGAGCTCGACCAGGCGCTCGCGCGCGCGGACCAGGGCGATCTGCCCGACGGCGCCGGGGTGATCGCGGAGGCGATCCGCCTGCTGGACCGGCCCTGTGCCAGGGGCGCCTGCCCTGCCCTCGCGGGGCTGGCGGAGCTGGAGGACGGCCTGGGGCGCGGGCGCAGGCTGATCCGGGCCCTGGTGGCGATCTCTCCCCTGCTGGGCCTGCTTGGGACCGTCTCGGGGATGATCGAGACCTTCTCGTCCCTGGGCGAGATGACCCTCCACGCGCAGTCCGGCGGGATCGCGGGCGGGATCTCGGTGGCGCTGGTGTCCACGCAGCTCGGCCTGCTGGTGGCGATCCCAGGCCTGCTGGCGGGGCGGATGCTCGACCAACGCGAGGACGGGCTGCGGTTGGGGCTGGACCTGGTCCGCGAGCACCTGCGGGTCCGGCAGGGGGTGACGGCATGAAGGGCCTGCGCACGCTGCGGCGGAGCCGCGACGGGGAGGAGATCAACATCGCCCCCCTGATCGACATGGTGTTCATCCTGCTGATCTTCTTCATGGTCAGCACCACCTTCGTCCGCGACCTGCAGCTCGACCTGGAGCGGCCTGGTGCGGCCACCGCGGCGGTGTCGGACAGCCGGGCGATCCGGGTGCAGGTGGACCGGCGGGGAGATCTGTACCTGGACGGGCAGCCGGTGAAGGCCTGGATGCTGGAGGGGCGGGTGCGCGATCGCCTCGCCAATTCCAGCCTCAAGGCGGTGCTGGTGACCGCGGACAAGCACCTGGACACCGGCGCGCTGGTGGAGGTGGTGGACCAGTGCCGCATGGCGGGGGCGGAGCACGTGGGCCTCTCGGTGGAGGGAGAGTGAGGCGCCCCCTCTGGCACTACGGCGCGGCGGCGGGGGTGTCGCTTGCGGTGAACGCGGCGCTGGCGCTCCTGTTCCTGAGCCTCAACGCCTTCACCGACGCCGCCCACCACCCCACAGAGGCCACGGCGACCGCGGTGGAGTTCAAGCCCCCTCCCCCGCCCAAGCGCAGGCCCCGCCCCAGACCCGAAGCCCAGCAGCGCAAGGTGCCGCGGGTGCCGCCGCGCATCCCCAACCTGCCCTCCACCCTCCAGGCCCCCGAGCTGCTCGCCAGCACCGGGGACGGCGGGGACATCCGCGACATGCTCGCCGACGAGCTGACCCAGGGCGCGGGGCTGATCCTGACCGAGGAGGAGGTGGACCACGCCCCTGTGCCCGTGTCCAGCCCCGCCCCCCACTACCCGGAGCGGGCGCTGGACCGGGAGCAGGAGGGGTGGGTGGACCTGCTGCTGGTGGTGGACCAGGGCGGCCTGGTCCGCGAGGTGCAGGTGGTGGACGCGGCCCCCGCGGGCGTCTTCGACGCAGAGGCCACCGCCGCGGTCTGGCGCTGGCGCTACCAGCCGGCGGTCTACCAGGGCCGCCCGGTGAGCTGTCACTACCACCAGCGCGTGCTGTTCAAGCTGAGGTGAGCGTGTTCTTCCTCTTGTTCTCCCTGCTGTTCGCCTCCCCCGCCCTGGCCGCGGAGGAGCCCACGCTCCAGGACGCCCGCGCGGCGCTGGTCGCCGGAGATTCCGACCGCGCCCAGCAGATCGTCGAGCACCAGCGCGCGCATGGCCACGAGGTCGACGCGGTGGAGGTGCTGGTGCTCGAGGGCCTGATCGCCCAGGCGCGGGGCGATCACCCCGCCGCGGTGTGGAGCTTCCGCGAGGCGCTCACCCGCCAGCCGGAGCGCACCGCCCCGCAGCTCTACCTGGCGCAGTCCCTCTACGCGATGGGGGCCACCGCCGAGGCGCTCACCGCCCTGATCGCCGGTGAGGGCCCCGGCGAGAGCCTGCCCTCCTACTTCATCCTCAGGGCGCGGGTGGAGACCGACCTGGGGCAGCGGGAGGCGGCGTGGGACACCCTCGACAGGGGGCGCGCCCGCTTCCCCGAGGAGCCGTCCCTGCGCCGGGAGGCCGCGCTGCTCCTCTTGCAGCTCGGCCTGTACCGGGCCGCGGAGGGGGAGGCCCACGCCTATCTGGAGGCCCGCCCAGACGACCGCACCGCCTGGCTGATGCTGGGAGACGCCCTCCGGGCCGCGGGCGACCTGGACGGGGCCCGCGCCCTGCTGGAGGAGGCGGCGCTCCGCTTCCCGGAGGACCACGAGGTGCTGGTGCGCCTGGCCTATGTGTGGGCGGTGTCCAACCACCCGCTGGTGGCGGCGCGGCTCTACCAGCGGGCCCATGTCCTCCAGCCGATCCACGCCTTCGAGATCGCTGAGCAGCTCAGGGCCGGGGGCTCGTATCGCCTCGCCCTCAGCTACAACGCGCTGGTGAGCGAACCCGACAAGAAGCTCCCCCAGCGCCTCGCCCTGCTGTCGTCGCTGGAGTGGTGGGACAGGGCCGCGGCCCTCGCCCCCAGCCTGGAGCGCCTGCCAGCGCTCCCCGACGCTGCCCGCTACCAGCTCGCCTACGCGGGGTATAGAGTAGAGGACGTCGGCTTGGTCGCGCGCCAGATCCGCGACCTCCAGGACCCCTGGCTCCGCGAGGGCGCGCAGGAGCTGATCGACAACCTGACCACCTCCGGGAGGTAGCCCATGGCCCGCGTTCTCATCGTCGACGACGAGACCAAGCTGATCCGACTGCTCACCAGCCTGTTCCGGGAGCAGGGCTACCAGGTGCGCGCCACCACCCGCGCCGAGGAGGCGGAGGCCCTCCTCAAGGAGCAGGTCTTTGACCTGCTGATCACCGACGTGCGCCTGCCCCGCCGCTCTGGCATCGAGCTGCTGCAGATCGCCCGCGAGGCGCAGCCCTCGATCCAGGTGATCGTCATGTCGGCCTATGGCACGGTGAGCGGGGCGGTGGAGGCGATGCGCCTGGGCGCCTTCGACTACCTGCTCAAGCCCTTCGAGCTGGAGGGGCTGCTGCTGCTGGCGGAGCGGGCGCTGGAGTCCTCGCGCCTGCAAGAGGAGAACACCCTGCTGCGCGAGGAGGGCGCGCGAGACCGGGGGATGGTGGCCTCGTCTCCGGCGATGCGCCGGGTGACCGACCTCCTCGACCGGGTGGCGCGCACCGACAGCACCGTGCTGCTCCTGGGCGAGAGCGGCGTGGGCAAGGAGCTCGCGGCCCGCACGCTCCACGAGCGCTCCGACCGACGCGATCGCCCGTTCATCCGCGTCAACTGCCCGGCCATCCCCCGCGACCTCGCCGAGTCCGAGCTGTTCGGGCACGTCCGCGGGGCCTTCACCGGCGCCACAGGGCCCCGCAAGGGCAAGTTCGAGCTGGCGGACAAGGGCACGATCTTCCTGGACGAGATCGCGGATCTGCCGCTGGAGCAGCAGGCCAAGCTGCTCCAGGTGCTCGAGAACCACTCCTTCACCCCGGTGGGCGCGGCCGACGAGGTCAAGGTGGACGTGCGGGTGCTAGCGGCCACCAACCTCGACCTGCAGGTCGCGGTGAACGAGGGGCGCTTCCGCCAGGACCTCTACTACCGGCTCCAGGTGTTCCCGGTCACCCTGCCCCCCCTGCGCGAGCGGCGGGAGGACATCCCGGGGCTGGTGGAGGCGCTGCTGCTCCGCCTGGCGAACCGCCTGGGGCGGTCGGAGCTGCTGATCGAGGACGAGGCGCTGGACCTGCTGGAGCGCTACCCCTGGCCGGGCAACGTGCGCGAGCTGCGGAACGTGCTGGAGCGCGCGGCGGTGCTGTCGGGGGGCGAGCGCATCCGGGCCGAGGACCTGCCGGCAGATCTGACCAGGCCCCGGACCCGAGCGGGCGAGGTGGACGGTGGCTCCTTCCTAGAGGCGGTAGAGAGCTTCAAGCAGGAGGCGATCCTGGAGGCCCTGCGCCAGACCGACTGGCGCAAGAAGGACGCCGCGGCGGTGCTGGGGCTCAGCCCGCGGGCGCTGTCGCACTACATCCAGCGCTATGATTTGGAAAGCTATCGGGAGGGGTGAGCGTCCACCGCTCACCGGTCGGGGCCCGTCGAGGCCCGGAGGGTCTCAGGGACAGGTCCAGCGGTACTCGGAGTCGGTGGGATAGGGATCGTTCCCGTCAGAGCACGCGCATGAACGCCAGCGCTGGTAGTACATCCCGTCCCGGTAGATCCTTCCGCCACCGGAGCAGTCACAGCCCCACCGGTCCTCGGTGTTCACGTACTCGATGAGACCGCTCCGGAACCGTCGGACCTCCCCGACCACGTCCTCGTTGTCGAAGAGCTCGAGGTGCCGCTGCCCGTTGGACCAGCTCGTGGCGCGCTCTGCGCCATAGGGCGGCCGCCCCAAGCTCTCCAGCGCGGGCAGCCCCAGCTCGAGCTGGGCCGAGCCCTGCCCCTAGCGCGAGACGGAGTACACATCCCCCCGAGGCCAAGGCCAGGTCACCGCGCCGGGACGTCCCCCGGCGTCCTTCAGGGGGAAGCTGACGTCCATGCCCCTGGAGCGCACCACCAACCTGCCCCGCTCACCCAGCCCCTCCGCGTCGAACCAGGTGGTCCAGGAGAGGGTCGAGAGGGGGTGGCTCTCCTCGCGGTAGCGGAGGACGCCGGCCTGATCCCACGCCAAGGAGGTGCGCCAGGTGGGCTGGCCAGCCGCTCCGAACGCCTCGATGAGGGTGGTGCGGACGCTGCCGTCGGTGAAGTGGGTGTGGGTGCTTCGCTCCTCCAGGCGCCCGTCGCCGTCCTGGTCGAGGCGCTCCTCGATCAGGTCGCCCGCCGCGTCGTACATCGACCAGCTCTGGGCGTCCAGCGTGTCATCCCCGTTGGTGTCGTGGCCGGCCCAGGTCCTGTGGTGTTGGCCGTCCCAGAGGGACCATGACTGGCGGCGGAGGCGGCCGCTGCCCTCGGCCTCGCCCTCCCAGGTGAGGTCGCCATCCAAATACGTATAGGTACGCACTAGGGACAAGGATCCGCTGCTGCTGTACTGCTGCCACAGGATCAGGTGCCCCTCAGTGTCGTAGGTCTCGATCAACCTGACCTGAACGGTACCGTCACCGTCACCGTCACGGTCCTCCTCGCAGGTGCGTGTGAGGCCATCCCCGCTCCACAGGCACTCGTACCGGTAGGTGAGCCCTAGGAGACCGTCTGCGTCGGTGTCCTCGAGCTGGGTTTTGAGGACCAGCTCGCCGTCCTCGGCATAAGCCCTCTCCGTTCGGCCCTCCGGCACGCCGTCGCCGTCCATGTCCGTCTCAGAGATGACCACCCGCCCCAGCTCGTCATAGGCCCAGGTGGTGATCACGTCCAGCTGACCGTCGTCGTCTTTGTCCGTCGCCTCATAGGTGGTCCTGCAGGCCTCGTCATAGGTCCGATAGGCGCGATACTGGACGCCGCCGTGAGCCGCGTTGCCCTTGATGTACTCAGACCACGGGAAAGGGTACTCGTAGATGGACTCCAAGCAGTCCAGGCGATGGGCGATCTCGGTGAACTCGACACCCCACCCGCGTTCAACGTGAGTGAGTGAGGCCGCGGAGGCGGGGTCCGGATCACCGTCATCGCAGTCGGTAGCGAGGGTGACCGCGCTAGGCCAGGGGGGCTCGCACACCAGCGCTGAGCTGGCCTCGGAGTCACCGAGACCGTCGCCGTCCTCGTCCGGCCACCAGCGCATGCTCGGGCCCTCCCAGAGCACGCCGTCGCAGTCCCTGTCAAAGCCGTCGCAGAGCTCGGTGGCGCCAGGGTAGGTGGAGGGGTCCAGGGGGTCGCAGTCCCCTGGGCGGTCGGAGAGGATGTCGTCCATCAGCTCTGGCCCGCAGCCAACTGCGGCGATCTCGTCGCTCCCATAGCCATCCTGATCCAGGTCCAGGAACCAGACCCCGTCGTCGGAGACGCTGTCACAGTCGTGGTCGACCTCGTCACACCGCTCTGGGGCGCCGGGGTGGGTGGTGGGGTCGCCGTCATCACAGTCCCCCGTGGCCTGGGACCAGCCCTCGGGGAGGCAGTGGTGATCGACCGTGCGGGTGCCCACGCCGTAGCCATCGTGGTCTAGGTCGGGGTAGAGGGTGTACCGCCGCTCCGCAAGGCCCTCGTCGACCTGTCCGTCGCAGTCGTTGTCTCGCAGGTCGCAGCGCTCCTCGGCCCCGGGAAATGCACCGGCGTCCTCATCGTCGCAGTCACCGGAGACCACCGTCCAGCCCTCTGCGCGGCAGTAGTGGACGACAGGGGCGTCGGGGTCGCCAAATCCATCCGCGTCATGGTCGGGGAACAGGATGTAGCGCCGCTCCTCCATGCCCTCATCGACCTGTCCGTCGCAGTCGTCGTCTCGCAGGTCGCAGCGCTCCTCGGCGCCGGGGAAGACGGTGGGGTCGTCGTCGTCGCAGTCCCCTCCGACCTCGGTGTATCCGGGGGGGACGCACAGATGGACGATGCCAGGTCCGGCTGCGCCAAAGCCATCCCGGTCGGCGTCCGCGAACAGGGTAAGGAGGTGATCCCCCAGCCCGTCGTCGACGTAGGTGTCTCCGTCATTGTCGAGCCCATCACAGAGGGTCTCGGCTGCCCCCACGCGCGGGCGTGTCGGAGGGGTTGCGTCCTGGCAGCCCAGAGAGGCGACGAAGAGGCAGGCGCTCAGCGACCAAACGCGCCGCATGAGACCGCGGTCCCGACCCACGCAGGCTAGTAGCCCCACTTGATGCTGGTGTCTCATCCTTCCCCTCATGGTGAAGGCACACGATACTCAGCGGTTCGACAAAGTGTCCACTCCGTTGTGCACCTCGCGAGAGGCCCCGAAATGGCGACAGTGGGCCCGTGTACTGAGCGGTCGCTCGGTCCCTCGCTGCCTTCGTCCGCGCCGTTGTCACCAGGGCCGCAGCGACCCCTGCCACCCAGCCCGCTGGGCGCCAACTGGAGGCGCCAGGACACCAGAGTGGACGGGAGAGGAGCGCACATGGAGCGGTTGACCCGCCGGCTGGAGCGCGTGGAAGCGTGGAGCGGCGACCGGGGTGTGATCTGCAGACCAGTCCAGGGGTCCCCAGGCCCCGCTCTCGGTTCGTCAGTCACGGGGTTCTCCACCAGGTCGGCATAGAGGAGGAAAAATGGCGAACTGGCCGGCGAAGCACCCGTGGCGAGGGTCGCCGGCGCAGGCCCCGCGAGCCCCCACCTCAGTCCTCCCCCTCGTGAGGCCCGCCCGGCCCGTCCGCAGGGTCCGGCCCCCCCTCCCCCTCAGTCATACTCCCGCAGCGGCTCCCCCCGCACGGTGGCGAGCACGTCCGCGTACAGGTCGCCCAGGTAGTCTTGGATGGTGCCGGTGTCGGACGAGAGCGAGGCGAGGTGCTCGACCAGCTCGACGCTGGTGAGCGCGGGCCCCTCCTCGGTGATCAGGATGGAGCCCTCCAGGAGGGAGATCACCGGGCTGCCGTCGGTCTTCTGGAAGCGGCTGGCCACCGCGGCGGGGCGCTCCTCGCTCCCCTTCCCCGCCCCGTGCCGCCAGCTCACGTCGAACTCGACGGTGATTACGTCGTGGACGGTGTTGTGGAGGAGGTAGGCGTGGGCGTAGGGGCCGGGCTCGTCGGTCAGCTCCCACGCGTCCACCTTGCGCCGGTCCACGTCCACAGGGGGGAGCAGCAGGGCGGCGTAGACCTCGTCGATGGGCGCGTCCACCCACCCCCGCCCGTGAGCCCAGTCGTAGCCCCCCTCGGTCCCCGTCGCCCAGGCGAGGCCGTCCATCCCCACCGGCGGCCAAGCGGCGAGGTTCTCCTCCAGGGGCTCCAGGCCCTCGGGGAAGACCACCTGCCGGTCGGCGACGCAGCCGGTCAGCCCCAGCGCCACAGTCAGCCCGAGCAGCGCACCACACCGCATCGCCACACCTCATCTCGGAGCGGCACCGGCCTATCCCGACGGGACCCGCAGGGCGAGGGTGCGACGGAGGCCTCGGGGACGGCGGGCTCTCCGCAGCCTGCCCTCACCGCCGCAGCGCCTCGATGAGCGCCATCCGCGCCGCCCTGCGCGCGGGAGACCACCCGAACGCCACCCCCATCCCCGCCCAGAAGCTGACCGAAAGCCCGCGCCACCCAGAGGGACGCCACAGAGAGGGACGCCACAGAGAGGGGCGCCACAGAGAGGGGCGCCACAGAGAGGGGCGCCACAGAGAGGGGCGCCACAGAGAGGGGCGCCACAGAGAG
>JAFGVK010000196.1 GCA_016938035.1 Deltaproteobacteria bacterium
AGCCGGCGGGGGGGGGGGGGGGGGGGGGGGGGGGGGGGGGGGGGGGGGGGGGGGGGGGGGGGGGGGGCTACGACCACAACGAGGTGGTGAAGATCGACGGGGCGTGGACGGTCACCCTGCAGGACCTGACGCTGGGGCTGGCCAAGCGCCGAGCGATCGACCTGAAGAATTCGGCCTCCCTGACCCTGGTCGAGGTGGACTTCCGCGCCCAGACCCACACGGACCAGGACGGCGTGGGGGCCAAGCTGGACTCCGGTGCACGCCTCACGGTCGATGGCGGCGCGATGTCCCAGCTGTCAGGAGACTCCGGGGGGGCCATCTACGCCAACGGGGTGGACACCCTCGTCACCCTCATGGGGGGGGCCACCCTCTCCAACAATTCAGCCGACAACCACGGCGGCGCGATCTATCTCACCGGGGGAGCCCAACTCGAGGTCTCTGGGGGGGTGATCTTCTCGGGGAACCAGGCGGACGGCACCAAGGACGGCGGCGCGATCTACGCGGGCTCAGGTTCCAGCCTCACCCTGACCGACACGAGCTTCCTCGACAACGTCGCGACGGACGACGGAGGCGCCATCTTCTCCACCAGCGGCGTGCTCGATCTGACCAGGGTGACCTTCACCCGCAGCAGCGGTGACTCGGGCGGGGCGATCCGGCTGGACAGCGGCGTCCTGACCATGACCAGCTGCGAATTGGCGGACAACGAGGGCGTGTCGGGGGGGGGCGTCGTCGCGCGGGCTTCCTCCACCCTGACCTCCACCGGCACCCTGTGGGACGGGAACCAGAGCACCGGAGACGGAGGGGGGCTCTATTGCGATACCTCCACCTGTGAGGTCACGGGGGACACCTTCACCGACAACAGCGCCGGTGATGACGGTGGCGGGTACTTCTGCCTCCAGTCCTCCTGTTCGGCGCTCAACTCAAGCTTCAGCGGGGGACACTCGGCAGATGATGGTGGCGCCCTCTACTGCGAAGGCGCCACCTGTTCCGTGAGCGGCAGCAGCTTCTCGTCCAACTCCGCGGACGGTGATGGTGGTGCGGTGCGCGCGACGAGCGCCTCGGCGGTAGACATCGCGAGCAGCACCTTCTCCGGGAACGCGACCAGCCTGCATGGCGGCGATCTGGACATCATCACCAGCTCGTCGCTGGTGTTGACAGGCAGCGCGCTCTCCGGGGCCGTGGCGGGGGATGATGGGGGGGCGCTTCGCGCGGTGGACTCCGATGTTGAGCTTCGACAGACGTCGTTCTCCTCTAGCGCGGGGGTGGATGGCGGCGCGGTCTACCTGGAGGGGGCCGGTGACGCGGTGATCGACCAGTGCGACTTTGAGGACAACGCCGCCTCTAGCGAGGGCGGGGCCCTCTACTGGGGGGGCGACTCCGGCTTCGCCCTGACCCTCACCAGTACGCGCTTTGAGGGCAACGCGGCCCCCAGCGACGCGGGAGGCGCCGTGCGGGCGAGGCTGGGCGGCTCGGTGGTGGTGGAGGACTGCGATTTTGTCGACAACGACGCGATGTACGGAGCTGGCCTGTCGGTCCGCGACCTGGACGCGGTCCACACCGCGCGCAATTTCTTCTGTATGAACGAGGCGTCGGTGACCGGCGGGGGCGAGTCGATCTACCGTCAAGACGAGGTGTACCAGTACAACGACATCTTCGTCGAGAACACCGCCCCCAACGGGGCGGGCCTGCACATCAACGAGTCCGGCCCGCTGCGCATCCAGAACGCCGATTTTCTCGGTAATGACGCCACAACGCTAGGGGGGGCGATCTACCTCCAGAACTCCTGGGACCAGGGCACCTTTGTCAACAACCTCTTCGCCTGGAACGACCCGATCGGGGTGAGCTACGACGACGAGACCCACGCCTTCTCGTACAACCTCTTCTTCAGCCACGCAGGCGGCCACTACGTCCCCACCGACAGCTCGGCCGACAACGCCACCTTCACCAGCAACCTGACCGGAGTGGACCCCCTCCTCCGCGACTACTCCAACGACGGCGACTGCGCCAACGACGTGCTCTGGCCCAGGTACGAGAGCCCGGTGGTCAACGCGGGTGACCCGTCGATCGCCGATCCCGACGGCTCCCGCTCGGACATCGGGGCCTTCGGGGGTGACGGGGCGGATCCCGCGCTGTTCGTGGACGGTGACGGTGACGGCCACCTGGCGGTGTACGACTGCGACGACGGCGACCCCGACGTCTACCCCGGCGCCGCCGAGGTCTGTGACGGGGTGGATAACGACTGCTCCGGCGTCGCGGATGACGATCCCAGCGAGTACCTCTCGTGGTACGGCGACGGCGACGGAGATGGCTACGGGGCGGGCGCGGTGGCCAGCAGCTCCTGCGGGGGCGGCGGTGGCTTGGTGTCGAACGCGGACGACTGCGACGACAGCGACGACGCCGTCCACCCTGCGGCCACCGAGGTCTGTGACTTGGTGGACAACGACTGCGACGGGAGCACCGACGAGGCCGACGCCGCCGGCGCGCCCACCTGGTACGCCGACGGTGACAGCGACGGGCACGGGGATCCTGGCGCCCCTCAGATCGCCTGCTCGGCGCCCTCTGGCTACGTCGCCTCCCACGACGACTGCGACGACAGCACCAGCGCGACCTACCTGGGGGCCACCGAGTACTGCGACGGTGCGGACAACGACTGCGACACGGTCATCGACGACAACGCGGTGGACCGCTCCACCTACTACCCCGACGGCGACCTGGACGGCTTCGGGGTCAGCGCTGGCGCCCTCCTCGCCTGTAAGCGGCCCGCGGGCTACGCGGCGGACAGCGGGGACTGCAACAACGCCAACGCCGGGATCCACCCCGGCGCCGACGAGACCTGCAACGGGGTCGATGACGACTGCGACACGGTCATCGACGACAACCCGGTGGACCCCACCTCGTACGCCCCGGACGGAGACGGGGACGGGTGGGCGGGCTCCGGCTCCCCGGTGGAGGCCTGCGCCGCGCCGGGGGGCTACGCCGAGGTCCAGTCCGAGGCGGACTGCGACGACGCGGTGTCCTCCACCTACCCCGGCGCCATCGAGATCTGCGATGAGGTCGATAACGACTGCGACGGGTCGGTGGACGAGGGCGCCGAGCCGGTGACCTGGTACCTGGACGCAGACGGGGACGGGCTCGGCGACGCCAGCGTCACCCTCCTCCAGTGCGCGCAGCCCTCCAGCTACGTGACCAACGCGAGCGACTGCGATGACAGCCAGGCCTCGGTGCGGGGGCCCACCTCGTGGTACCTCGACGGGGACGGTGACGGCTACGGTCTGACCGCGGTGGCGGTGAGCGCCTGCGCCGCGCCCGGTGGCTACGTGGCCTCCAGCGGGGACTGTGACGACGCTCAGGTCCTCGCCAACCCGGGCGAGGCCGAGGTGTGCGACACCCTCGACAACAACTGCGACGGGTCGGTGGACGAGGACAGCGCCACGGACGCGCCCACCTGGCACCTCGACGGGGACGGTGACGGCTACGGCGACGCCTCCACCACCGCGGTGAGCTGCGCGGCGCCCGCCGGCTACCTCGCGGACGGCACCGACTGCGACGACACCACCCCCACCGTCTACCCTGGCGCCGCCGAGCGCTGCGACGGGGTGGACCACGACTGTGACACCCTGGTCAACGAGGCCTCGTCCACCGACGCCCCCACCTGGTACCTCGATGGAGACGGTGACGGCTACGGCGACCCCGCCACCAGCCAGCCCGCCTGCTCGGCGCCCGCGGGCTATGTGTCGGACGCCACCGACTGCGGCCCCGCGGCGGCGGACGTGTACCCCGGTGCCCCGGAGGTGTGCGACGGGGTGGATCACGACTGCGACACGCTGGTCAACGAGGCCTCGTCCACCGACGCCGGGACCTGGTACGCAGATGCGGACGGTGACGGTTTCGGCGACGCGGGGGTCTCACAGGTCGCGTGCTCCCTGCCCGCTGGCTACGTCGCGGACGCGACCGACTGCGACGACAGCGAGCTGCTCTCGAACCCCGGTGAGGCCGAGGTGTGCGACCGCCTCGACAATGACTGCGACGGCAGTGTGGACGAGGACAGCGCCGTCGATGCGCCCACCTGGTACGCGGACGGGGACCGCGACGGCTTCGGCGACGCCAGCGCCCCCCGCGACGCCTGCGCCCGCCCCGCCGGCCACGTGGTCAATGACGACGACTGCGATGACCTGCGCTCGGACGTGTGGCCCGGTGCGCGCGAGTACTGCGATGGCGTCGACCACGACTGCGACACCCTGGTGGACGAGGACAGCTCCGAGGACGCCCTCACCTGGTACGCGGACGCGGACGGCGACGGGTATGGAGACCACGGGGTCGCGACCGCGGCCTGCGCCCAGCCCAGCGGCTTCGTGGACGACTTCGCGGACTGTGACGACGGGGACCTCGCCATCTCGCCCGAGGGGGTGGAGGTGTGTGACACGGTGGACAACAACTGCGACGGGTCGGTGGACGAGGACAGCGCGGTGGACGCGCCCACCTGGTATGGCGACGGGGACGGGGACGGCTTCGGCGACACCGCGGACGCGAGGGTGCGCTGCGCGGCCCCCTCGGGGTATGTCGCCGCCTCGGGGGACTGCGACGACGAGGCGGTGGAGACCTACCCCGACGCGCCTGAGATCTGCGACGGCGCAGACAACGACTGCGACACCCTCATCGACGACGACACGGTCTCGGTCCTGTGGTACGCGGACCAGGACGTCGACGGCTATGGCGACGCCGCCGACAGCGTGGAGGCGTGCGCCGAGCCCCCGGGGAGGGTGCTCAACCCGACCGACTGCGACGACAGCGACCCCCTGCTGGGCCCGCCCACCGCGTGGTACCTCGACGGGGACGCCGACGGCTTCGGGAGCGCCGTGGCCTCAGTCTACGCCTGCTCGGCGCCTGTGGGCTACGTGGCAGACGCGACCGACTGCCGGGACGATCTGGGCGCGGTCCACCCTGGCGCCGCCGAGTCATGCAACGCCTATGACGATGACTGCAACGGGCTGATCAACGATAACGCGACCGACTGGGTCTCGTACCACCCCGACGCGGACGCCGACGGCTTTGGGGACGGCGCCGCCGCGTCGATCGAGGCCTGTGACCCGCCAGAGGGCTACGTCCTCGACGCCTCGGACTGCGACGATGACAACGACGGCGCCTACCCCGGCGCGGATGAGTACTGCGACTACGCCGACAACAACTGCGACGGGGTGGTGGACGAGCCCTCGTCGGTCAACGCCAAGATCTGGTATCCGGACACGGACGGCGACACCTACGGCGCGGAGGGCAGCGCCACCCCCGCCTGCTTCTCGCCCGGGGCAGGGTGGGTGCGTGGGGCCGGGGACTGCGACGACACCCTCGCCTTCATCAACCCTGCGGCGGAGGAGGTCTGCGACGAGTTTGACAACGACTGCGACGGGGACGTGGACGAGGACGTGCTCGGCGACGTGCCCTACTACGCGGACGGGGACGGTGACGGGTTCGGGGACAGCGCCAGCCAGCAGCTCTTCGCCTGCGGGGAGGCCCCCGGCGAGGGCTGGGCCTACCGGGGCGACGACTGCGATGACGCGGATGCGAGTGTCCACCCCGGCGCCGAGGAGCGCTGTAACGAGGCGGACGACGACTGCGACGGGGACGTGGACGAGGACGTGGTCGACGGGGAGCGCTACGCCCCCGACGCGGACGGGGACGGCTACGGGGCCGCAGGTCAGGCGGCGCGCTTCTGTGTGGCGCCCGAGGGCTACGCGGCGGGGGCGACCGACTGCGATGACGGCTCGGCCTTCACCTACCCTGGCGCACCGGAGCTGTGTGACGGGGCGGACAACGACTGCGACGGGGTGCCGGACGAGGACGTCGCGTACCTGGACTGGTACCAAGACCTGGACGGTGACGGGTACGGCGACAGCGGGGTGGTGACCAACACCTGCGCTCCGGACGCCGCCTCCTCGCTGGTGGCCGGGGACTGCGACGACGGGGACGCCGCCGTGTTCCCCGGCGCCGAGGAGGTCTGGTACGACGGGGTGGACGGGGACTGCGACGGCGGCTCCGACTATGACCAGGACGGGGACGGCTATGACGCCGCGGACTACCAGGGCGAGGACTGCGACGACGGTGACACCGCCGTGTACCCAGGCGCCCAGGAGGTCTGGTACGACGGGACCGACCAGGACTGCGACGGCGGGTCCGACTACGACGCGGACGGGGACGGCTACGACGCGGTGGCGGAGGGGGGCGAGGACTGCGACGACTCGGACCCGGCGATCAACCCGGAGGGCGCCGAGGTGGGGGGCAACCGCTCGGACGAGGACTGCGACGGCGCGCTCCTCGATCCGCCCTTCCAGGGGGGGCTGCACGAGGTGGCCCCCGGCCTGGGCTGCGCCTGCGAGAGCGGTGGGTCCCCGGGCACCCCCTGGCTGCTGGGCCTGCTGGGCCTGCTGGGCCTCAGGCGGCGCAGGCGCTAGCGGGGCGCGATGCTCCGAGGGGCTACTGGCCCCAGAGGAGCATCGCGCCCCCCACCGCCAGCCCGACCACGAGGTTGACCGCCTTCACCTTGAGGAAGTCCACTCGGGAGTGGGCGAGCATCGGGAGCATCCCGTGCCCGTCCTGCACCGCGGAGCTGGCGACCAGGATCCCCAGGGGAAGGGAGCCGTCGCTGTAGAGGGACACGAACACAAGGTGCGGGCCGGACTCGGGGATGACGCCCACCGCCCCCGCCAGCGCCAGCGTGGCCCAGGGGTTGGCCGCGATCAGCGCGGTGACATCGAGGTAGTGGTCCAGCCCCTTCACCAGGGCCAGCGCGCCAAGGGTCCAGGCGAAGACCCTCGGCACGTGGCGCCGCGCCACGTGCTTCCACAGGTGCTCGTCGAGGAAATGGTCGGGCACCGTCGCCAGGATGAAGAGGCCGAAGGACACCACCAGCATCAGGGTGAGGCGCTTCCAGTTGAAGCTGGGCGGACCCAGCTGCCCCGCCGCGATGGCGAACAGCAGCAGGGAGCCCACCGCGGTGAGGATCACCCTGTGGGCGGAGGGGTTGCGCCAGTGGGCCATCCAGTCACCGGGAGCGAAGCAGGCGCAGGAGGAGGGCTCGTGGAGCGCGAGCCCCTCCTGGCAACAGGGGGCGCCGGAGGGCTTGAACACCAGGTCGGTCAGGGCCCCCGCCCCGATCCCCAGCGCGGTGAGCCCCGCGGTGAGCGCCAGCGCGGTGCCGGGAAACAGCGACAGCATCACGAACATCTCGTCCCCGGAGGTGGCGATCATGCCCGCCACCACCGCCCCGAGGGTCACCTTTCTCGCGCCGAACAGCGCCACCAGGGCGAAGGCGCCGAGGCAGCCGGGGAGCGCGCCGAGCAGGGCCCCGACGAGGTAGCCGCGCCACCGCCCCTCACCCAGCACCCGCAGCCACCACCCGTGGGACAGCACGTTGAAGTACTCGATCGCCACCATCATCACCGAGACGAAGGCGGTGATGATCACCGCGTGCTGCGTCAGCTTCCAGGCCATCACCATCGGGACCTCCGGGTAAGACCTTGTCTTACTATCCGGTGGAGCCGTCAGCGGTGCGGTATGTTTCGTCCGAGCAGGGCGAGGGGCAGGCTCTGCCGGTGGAGGGTGCCCTCCGCGGTGAAGGCCAAGGCGGGGCCGCCTGGCCCCAGGTAGAGCGCCGGATCTCTGGGATCTACCACCCCTGTCTCCACCTCAATGGCCGCGGAGCCGTCCACCCTGGCGAGGGTGACCGTGCTGCCCTCGCCAGCCCTGGTGAGGGCCACCCAGTCTCCCGCGCTGTGCAGGGCGTGGGGGCTCACCGAGCTGATCAGGGGGCCGCGATCAGAGCGGAGCTCCCAGCCGTCCTCGGAGGGCTGGATCCACAGCAGGGTGCCGTCCTCGGCAAAGGCGGGCCAGTCCCCCGGCCCCAGGTCGAGGGGGGCGCCGCTGCGGAGGTCCAGGCGGGTGAGCCTGGTGGAGCCCTCCCCACGAGGGAGGGCGAAGACCGCCGCGCGCCCGCCAGGTGCCAGGGCGAGGTGCTGAGCGCCCGCTGGGAGCCGCCAGGTGGCGACAGGACCGTCAGCCTGCAGGGTGTAGAGGGCCCCCGCCTCGTCCAGCGCCGCGATCCCGCCGGAGCTGCTCACCACCTCTCGCAGCGGGGCCTGCGCCTCTAGCAGCGGTGGCCCCCCGAGGAGCGGCCTGAGGGTGTTCCCTGACACCACGAGCAGCTGCGAGGCGCCCGCGAGGCGCCCCTCTCCGGGGTGGAGGCGGGCCTCGTCTCCTCGGACCAGGTAGGTCCCGCCCGTGCCCTCGCAGGCCAGCGCCCCCGCAGCGCTCCAGCTTGGCCGGCGCGCGCCAGGCACCTCCCACAGCGCTGTGGAGGTGGGCGGGGCAGGGGGCTCCAGGCGGTCGCGCAGGGCGGCGAGGGGCCCCTGCCACCCAGGCGGCGGGCCAAAGGAGGTGGCCCTGGCCACCCCGAAGGCGAGGAGCGCCGCCAGCACGATCAGGCCCGGGAGGGCCGCGTCGCGGGAGATGGCGCGCCACACCATCAGTACAGGAGCTGCCCCTCGCAGGAGGGGTCGATGATCAGCTCGGTGTCGAGGAACTGATCGCAGCTCAGGTCCTCGATCCAGGGGAGGCAGGTCTTGGTCAGCTCCCTGCCCTTGCGGAGCTCCTGGACGGACTCGCAGCCGCCGTTGGTGAACAGGTACAGGGCGTCTGCCTCGGCGTCTGCCTCGTCCAGACCGCACTCCACCGCCTTGTCCGTGAAGGTGGTGGTGAGGTCGAGGCAGGCCTCTACGGGGTCGGTGCCGCAGCCGGTGAGGCCGAGGGCGGCGAGAAACCAAAGGGAGCGGGTCATGCGTACCTCCGAGACGGCCCCAATACCACGATGTGCGCAGATCGCTAGCGCTTGTCCGCGTCGCGCAGGCGCCGGTAGCCTGCCGCACGCGCGGAGTCCTCGTCACAGAACCACCGCCCCCCCTCGGCGGGGACCACCTTGACCCAGTCATAGGACCTGCCGCCGGGCAGCTCGTACAGCTTGTCCCCGAACTCGTCGGTGATGCCCTTGATCAGATCCTGGCCGCGCTCCTTGGGAACGATCCGGTACGGGGGCAGGGGGGAGAGCGCCGGCGGGGTGGGGCCGCAGCCCTTGTCGTCTCGATCCGCGTCGCCGTCAAAATCGTTGTCGGCCCCGTCCTCGCACGCGCCGGGGGAGTCTGGGGACTCTGGGTCGGGGCGCCCCTGGAGCCAGCGGTCGGGGATCGAGGTCCACAGCTGCTCGTACCAGCCCGCGAAGCGGGCCGCCTGGCCGGGATCCTCAACGATCAGGGTGTTCTCGTCGTTGCCGCTCTGGCCCGCGCTGGTCCAGTTCATCGACCCGACGATCACATAGCGGTCGTCGACCATCGCGGCCTTCATGTGCATCTTTCCGCCCCATGACTCCACCTTGACCGGGATGCCCGCCGCGCGCAGCAGCTCGTGCTTGGAGTACCCGTTCTTGGCCCCGGTCGCGTCCACGATGACCCGCACCTGCACCCCGCGGTTGTGGGCGTCGATCAGGTCTTGCGTCAGGCCGGTGTGGGTGAGGAAGAAGACCGACACCTCGATCCGCGACTCCGCCATCTGGATCAGGGGGCGCACCCCGTAGCGGATCGGCTCCTCCTGAGGTGAGAACCACACGTCCACCGCGGCGTCCTCGCTCAGGCGCGCCCGTCGGGGGCCGTAGGACTTCTTGTCGCGGTGGTATCGGCCGGACTGGTACATCTGCTCGAATTCCTGAGTGTACCACCTCGCCACCTTCTCCGAGTCCACCACCGCCACCGCGTTGGCGTTGTAGCCCCCCACCCCCGAGTCGGAGATGTTGGTGGAGCCGGTCCACACCTTCACCCCGTCGATGACGAAGAACTTGTTGTGCATGATGTCACCCTGGAAGGTCAGCGGCTCCTCCGAGGCGAGGGAGGTGAACAGGCAGCTCTGGCCCAGGTCGAGGGTGACGCACTGTACCGGCCCCGCGAAGCCCCTGGGGCGCTCACACCGGTAGGTGGTGTCCACCTGTGGGGACAGGGACCTGGAGCGCTCCAGGTCGGTGTGGAAATCGGTGTGGACCGTCCCCAGGGTCTTCATCAGCAGGGGTGTGTCGGAGTAGATGCTGTGCTCGTGGATGTCCATGTCGACGATCCCGCGCACCCGAACGCCCCGCTCCTGCGCCTTGGACAGCGCCTCCAAGATCGACTGCTGGTTGCGCATCCCGTAGATGGCGAAGTCCACCGTCGCGTTGGCGCTGTTGATCAGCCCGAGGAGCGAGGTGCAGACCTCGCGCTCACAGCGGGTGCTGGGGGCCTCGCCGGGGGTGTTCAGGATGATCTGCACGCTGCCCTCCCCCGCCGCGTGGGCAGGGGTGAGCAGGAGGGTGAGGGCGAGGAGGAGCGTCATGGGGATCTCCGTCCGAGGGGGGCTCGGCGACGGGGACAGCGTACCTCAGTCTGCTCGTAGAGGCGGGGGCGAACCCAGTGGCCGCGCGCCCGGTCGTCCGGTCCCTTGTACAGGTCGGCGGAGCGGGCGAAGCCTGGAGGGCGCGCTGCGATCACAGCGGCTGGACCGTCCCCGTGGCCATGTTCACCTCTGCGAAGCGCACCAGCGCGCCCTCTCCGCGGATGGTGCGGGTCTCCTCGAAGGCGAGGGTCTCCATGAGATACACCCGGACGGTGACCTCGGTGGCTGCCTCGCGGACCGAGCCAGGGTAGTCGTGGACCGCCACGACGTAGCGATCGGCGCCAGGCGCGGTGATGTTGATGTTCTCGGGCCCCATCCCGTCGATGTCGTCCAGGTCCAGGTGAGGGTCATCCTCGCGCAGGCCGTGGACATCCCAGTCGAGCACGTCTGGCGCGATGCAATTGCCGTAGTAGCAGTCCTGTTGGGAGTCCTGCTGGGCGCCGGGGCGCAGCAGGTGCAGGTCCATGTCCTCGCCCCTGTGATCCCAGAACATCTCGACCCACAGGTCCGCGTCCGCGATCGCGCTGACGGAGACCAGGCAGGGGTCGGAGAGGGCGCACGCGTCGTTGACCACCTGCAGCTCGACCAGGTACGTGCCCACGAGGTCGGGGCTGAGGCGCTCCAGGAAGTCCTCGGGGCCGGGTTGCAGCGCCGCGGTCGAGGCCTCTGGAGCCTCCACCAGCTTCCAGCGGTACTCGACGATCTGCCCGCCGTTGGCGTCGTAGGAGCGCTCTCCGTGCAGGGTGGTCCGCTCGTGGATGGCCCGGATCACCGAGGACTCCGCAGAGCACACCGCCACGGGGCGATCCGCCTCGTCCTCTGGGAGGTGGATGTCGAGGGCGGGATCGCAGGTGGAGATCGGGAGGGGCACTGGCTCCAGGATCGGGTGGAGGTTGTTCTCGATGTCGCAGGCGGACAGTGAGAGCAGGATGAGCAGAGGCTGTCTGGGCATGGCGGCTCCAGGCGTTGTGCGGTGTTTGAGACACCGGTACATTCAGCAAGCGCTATGCCACAAAGATTGTTGACGTTTGGCCGTGCAGGCGGGGGAGGCTTCGTCAGCGCTGCGGCGGCACCGCGGCGCGGGGGTCACGGCCCGCGCTGCTCCACCGCGTCTACGGGATCGCGTGGCGCCTCCCAGCACCGGCGGCGTTTCGTCGCGCGGTGGGACGAGGGGAGGGCCTCACCTGCCGCTCCCCCAGGCGGCTGCCCGCCTCCGGCCCGCCTCTGGACATCATCTTGGCCGGGATCAGTCCTCGTAGGTCGCGAGCTCCGCCTCCGCCGGCGGGGTGCCGGCGATCGCGTCGCGGTACTCCAGCCGGATCACCCCGCTGTCGCCGGTGTAGCCCATCGCGCCGCCCGCCCCCAGGTCGCCGGCGTAGTGGCCGTCGGCGCCGGAGGGGTGGCCCAGGCCGCCGCCGTCTCCTGCGGCGTCGCAGGCGCCGGTTGTGCCGCCTCCGCCGCCTCCGCCGGAGCCCCCCTCGGCCAGGATGCGGTCCACGCCCAGGTCCAGGCGGTGGGCGTGGAGGTAGACCACCCCGCCCGCGGCACCCTGTCCTCCACCCCCGCCGCCGGCCACGTCGAAGCCGCCTCCGCCTCCGCCTCCCCCAGAGCCGCCCGCGCCACCTCCGCCGCTGGCGTCGTAGTAGCCGAAGTCCCCGCCGGCCCCGTCGCCCCCGCCGAGGACGCCTGTGGTGCCTCCGTGTCCGCCGTAGACGCTCCCGCACGGGTCGAGCACGGCCAAGCCGCCGAGGCCGGTGCCGGTGAGGCCGTCACCGCCGGTGGTGATCCCCGCGCCGCCCGTGCCGTACAGGCCGCCTGCGCCGCCCACCCCGGTGATCGAGGCGAAGGAGTAGCCGGTGGCGCCACCGCCCCCCCCCGCCCCCTGCAGGGCGCTGGCGTCGATGACGCCCGACAGCACCACCTCGTCTGCGAAGAGCAGCACGACCCCACCGCCGGCGCCGCCCCCACCGCCGCCCGCGCTGCCCCCGTGCTGGTTGTCGAAGCCCCTGTTGCCCCCACCGCCGCCGCCGCCGCCGCCAGCGCCTGGGCCCATGACGATCACGCCAGCGCCGAAGTCGGTGGGCTGGGCGTCGGAGCTGCCGCCGCCCCCTCCGCCGCCGAAGCCCTCGCCGCCTCCGCCGTAACCGAGGCCGCCAGCGGAGCTGCCGCCCTTGACCCCGTCGAGGAGCGCGTGCCCCTGCCCACCGGCGTTGGAGCCACCGCCGTTCCCCTGCGGTGCGAAGCCGGTCACGGTCTCGCCGCCCCAGCCGCCCTGTCCCCCGCAGTTGGTGCAGGAGGCGCCGCTCCCCCCGTCTCCGCCGCGGAAGCCCACCCCCTCGGCGTCGAGGGTGCCGGCGACGGTGATGGTCCCCTGGGCCATCAGCGCGATCACCCCGCCGGTGGACCCATCCCAGGGGGGCGCGGTCACCGTGGCGCCGGGGGCGACGGTGAAATCACGGTACTGGGGCACGCGCACCACCTGCGCCGCGGCGGGGCTGTCTCCGCCGAACACCCCTGAGGCGTAGTCGCGCTCCAGGGGCGCCTCCAGCGTCACGGTGGTGGGGCTGACCGAGGCGACCCTCGCCAGCTCCCAGGTCCCCGCCAGGGTGGGGTGCTGCATCTGGATCACCAGCAGGGCGTCGCCGGTGGCGAGCGCGCTGGTGTCGTCCAGGGTGAGGGTGTGGCTCCCCAACGGGAGCGCCTCGTCGAGGATCGCGGCGTACTGGTTGCGCAGCTCGTCCACCCCAGCGGCGACGATCAGGCCGGCGCCCCCGTCGGAGCCGTCGCCGTAGCCGCAGGGGTCGAAGCAGGTGGGGTCGGCGTCGTCGAGGTCGTCGCCGCCGTACGCCGCGGCGTCGTGCCCGTCCCCGTCCTGGTCGAAGTCGCTGCCGAGGTCGCAGTCCTGGTCCACCCCGTCGTACCAGCGCTCGGCGGCCTCTGGGCTGATCTCCCCGTCGCCGTCGTCGCAGTCGTCGGCGGTGAGGAGGTTCCCTGGGGGCACCACGCAGCGCTGCACCGCGCTGTGCAGGTCGCCGTAGCCGTCCTCGTCCGCGTCGGGGTGGGAGGTGGTGGCGGTGCTCAGGTCGAGGGAGCTGTCGTCGTCGTCCACGGCCCCGTCGCAGTCGTTGTCGACCAGATCGCAGACCTCTACCGCGCCCGGGTGGATGGAGGGGGTGTTGTCGGCGCAGTCGCCGGGGGCAGGGGCGAAGCCGAGCGGCTGCTCGCAGGCGTGGACCACCGCCGCTGTGCGGCCGTACCCGTCCTCATCCCCGTCGAGGTACCAGTCGGAGAGCAGGTCCTCGTCGACGTCCAGGTCGCAGTCGTTGTCGATCCCGTCGCAGACCTCGGCTGCG